>NZ_CAXTNE010000321.1:0-8356 GCF_964245445.1 uncultured Nostoc sp. | reverse complement strand
CTGCCTGGATTAGAGACTTTTTTTTTACGTCGAACTCAGGTTCTATAGAGGCTCACGCAGGTGATGCGCCAGTATTAATTAGAATTGAGACTAAAGCAGGACATGGTGCGGGTAAACCCACTGCTAAAATTATCGAGGAAGCCGCAGATAAATGGGCTTTTTTGGTGCGTACTTTGAATGTTGAAGTTTAGGGTTGATTTATTTGTAGGGTGCGTTAACGCAGTGTAACGCACCACATTATTTCCATAAGTTCAATTATATTTCTCCTATTTCTCGGAGATAAGTAGGTCGGGGCATAACTTGTCTAACCAGTGCAGCATCAGCCGTCCAAAACTCCGCAGACACACTCTCGGCGCAAGCAAGAAAGGCGGCATCATAAAGGGTAGATAATCCGTATTTATCGGCAATTTTCCAGGTTATTGCTCTAATTGCCTCTTCTTCAATGAAATTAATAGGCAGTTCGCAGAAGTCTTCAAAAAAACCTAGCGCTTCCTCTGTTGTAATTACTCCCATGCGGGTTTTCTTTCTTAACACAGATCCTACTTCTGCCCAAGCAAAAGCTGGAGCCACTAACCGTATACTCAGACTTAAGGCTTCTGCTACTAGTTTTCTGGACTGGGGTTGATAAACTTCTGGTACAAGATAAGGAATCCAAACGCTGGTATCTAAACACAAAACTCTAGTCACGTCGCCCTTCGTCCTCTCTGAGGCTGCGAATCAAATCTGTAGAGGCTGGTTGTATCCCAGTTTTAGGTTGAACGGTTTCACTGCGGGCAATTATCCGTTGATGGGCTGCCCATCCCCTGCGGCGGCTTACCTCACGTTCCAAAGCCTCAACTACTAAATCATTCAAGGATTCACTACCCTGTTTAATCTTCTTAGCTTTGACAAGTAAATCAGCCGGAAACCGAATTGTTAGGGCTTCGCGTTCCATAGCGAGAAGTGCAACCAAATATTGATACCATTTATTATAACCGCTCTATGGGACAGTCTTTAATCATTTCACCTGTTGCCTTGAGTTCAATCGCCTGCTGATACCACTCACCCAAGACACTCAGTATTGACTGCTTGATCAATTCGATAAAGGCGATCGCTTCCACTTCTGGGTAAGGTGTATCCCGAATACTGCGATGTCACTATCTTGAAATGCACGCAGCACCAATCATTGTGTTTCCATGCTGATTGAAACTTGAGAGATGACTTACCATTAAATAATTATGTAAGTAGGTCGGCGTAAATAATTATTGTTGAAATAAGGCAGGGGGCAGTTCTTGCTGGGAGCAGGGGGAGAAAGAGTTTGAGCCTTATTTACTTTTCTTCACACAGTTTGGTTTTATTGCACCGACTTACTTAAAAGCGATCGCTCATAAAAATAACAAGTTGGAAAATCTGTTGCAATAAGCCATTGATTAAAAGATGTTATTACCCAGATGCCAAATTAAAAGGCAATCAGTTTGAGCGGTAAGGGTGGAGAGAAACAATTATTTACCTTCACCCTCACCGCTTTCCTCCATCTGAGCAAGAAGTTTAATTTTTTAATCCCTCTTGTACTTAAAACGCAACAGCTTGGGCTGTCCCCTTCAGATTGATTGTTGTATAAGTTTGTTTCTGCCCCTGGTTGAATTGAGGAATCACAGAAAAGCGATTTGTTGTGGTGATTCCTTTAGTTTCAACTTTTACTTCGTTGCTAGATCCAAGGTTTACACGAGGTATGAGCAAGGTAAATGTGGTGTTGCCAGTATCTACTGTCTTTTTAATAGTCACAGTCACTAGTGTACCAATTTCCGTATCTACAGTACGAATCTCATCTCCGGTAAAGTTTAATGTCTGTTTCTGCTTTTGATAGTTGAAAAGGGGCTTGCCAGTAAAGCTTGATGTTGAGTAATTAATAGTGACTTTATCGCCTTCGGAATTATACCCTGTGAAATTATACAAGTTCGGTGTTCTTGCGACTTGGGCATGAGACTGTAATACAGGTATTGCGGCTAAGGTTATACCTAATGTGAATGATGCAATTAAGTTTCTTGTTTGCATATTTTAAAAAGTTATTGCTAGTTTTACGAAGATATTTACCCTGATGGGATGACAAGGAATGAAACCAATTTTAAAAATGGATATTCCGGAAAACTTGTCAAATGAAACACATCGTAATCGTTGTTAACATATTTGTAATAGTTTGTAACATAGGATAGAGTTGCATCTGTCTTGAAAATAGAGAATAAGTGGCAAGGAATAAGGAAAAGGATTTTTATACCCTTGTTGTAGGCTATTGCTCGTAGATGTCTTGCAAATAGGTAAACTTGAAAACCGACCATTACGGCATGACGGAAATAAAGCTACCATTAAAAATGGTAAAAAAGCTGAGAATGTAAGTCTTTTGATTTCCAGAAAGCGGTACTAAGGTTTTGTTTTATAATTAGAAATTTTGCATTTCCCATTGCTTATGAAGCTACGCTCATATATGCTTGTAGGGTTTTTTCTTAGCCTTTTGCTAAGTACTGTGCCTTTTTCAGGCAATTTCACCAATGCTGCAACACCAACAGCAGTCGCACCTGTATCTGCTCTCTCATTCACCCAAGGGGTACAAAAAACGGTATTAGACAACGGCTTAACAGTGCTAACTAAAGAAGTCCATACCGCTCCAGTAGTGAGCGTACAAGTTTGGTATAAAGTTGGCTCACGTAATGAGGTTAAGGGAGAAAATGGCATTTCTCACCAGCTAGAACATTTAATGTTCAAGGGTACAACTGACCGTCCTGTGCAGTTTGGAAGGTTATTTAGTGCTTTGGGTAGCCAGTTCAATGCTTTTACTAGTTATGACGAAACAGCTTACTTTGGCACAGTGCAACGAGACAAACTCGAAGCATTGTTGACACTAGAAGCCGATCGCATGGAAAACTCTTTAGTTGGGCCTGAACAACTGACAAGTGAAAAGCGGGTGGTAATCTCCGAGTTACAGGGGTACGAAAATTCACCAGGCTATCGTCTGAGTCGGGCAGTGATGCGAGATGCTTTCCCTACTAGAGCCTATGGCTTACCTGTGGGAGGCACAAAAGCTGATGTACAAAAATTCACGGTGGAGCAGGTGCGGAATTATTACCAAACCTACTACAGCCCAGAAAATGCCACGTTGGTAATTACAGGGGATTTTGCCACAGAACCTGTACTCAAAGTTGTTAAAGAAACTTATGGGAAGTTGGCAAAACGAAGGAAAGAGGACACAGGAACGCTTTTAGGCCAGAACACAGAGAGGGGAAATGTCACCGCGTCTTCTCCGGTTGCCTCTACTACTAAAAAAGCACCGATTGTTTTGAAGCAACCTGGAAGTGCGGCACTATTGCAAGCAGTGTATCCTCTGCCAGATATCAAACATCCTGATGTCCCGGCAATTGATGTGATGGATGCCATCCTCACAGGCGGACGTAGTTCTAGGCTTTACCAAGCTTTGGTGGAATCTGGACTCGCTAGTTCAGCGAGTGGCAGTGCTGCCGAACTGATCGAACCTGGCTGGTATGAAATTAATGCTACGGCGGCTCCAGGTCAAGAGTTAGGGAAAATTGCCCAAGTGCTTCAGGAATCTCTAGTAAAATTGCAACAACAGCCAGTTACTACTGAAGAATTGAACCGGGCGAAGACACAACTGCAAGCCTCCTTTGTTTTGGGGAACCAAGACATCACTAGTCAGGCAAACCAACTGGGATATAACCAAACCGTGGCCGGCGATTATCGTTTTATTGAACAGTATCTGGCTGCGATCGCTAAAGTCACCCCAGCCCAAGTACAGCAAGCAGCAAAAACTTACCTCAATCCGGCCAAACAAACCATCGGCTTCTTTGAGCCAACTCAACCAGATGGTAAACCAGGGGCTTCCAGCGCTGGTTCTGGTCGCACAGTGGAAAATTTCAGCCCTGGGAAGCCTGTAGATCCAGCAGAACTGGCTAAATATCTGCCACCTGCCACATCAGCTACAGATTCGGGCAAACAATCATTACCAGAAGAGTTTACCTTGAATAATGGTTTGCGGGTTTTGCTCTTGCGCGATCGCAACCTCCCCACCATTAACCTGAGTGGACAAATTGACGCTGGGACTGAATTTGACGGCAACCAAAAAGCTGGATTAGCGAATTTGACTGCGGCCAACTTAATGAATGGGACGCAGACCAAAAATGCTCTTACGCTAGCAAAAACCTTAGAAGATCGGGGAGCCGATTTGAACTTCGGTGCCAGCCGCGAGGGAGTTAGCGTTAGCGGTGAGGGACTCTCGGTGGACTTGCCGATATTGATTCAAACTCTGGCAGATGTGTTAGAAAACGCGACTTTCCCAGCCAACCAGTTAGAACTAAGTCGCCAACGGGCGTTGATAAGTCTCAAAGTCCAGCTAGATGACCCCAGAGGTTTAGGAAGACAAGTATTTCAGCAGGCAATTTACCCAGAAAATCATCCATTCCACAGCTTTCCCACAGCCGAGAGTTTAAAGAGTATTACTCGTGATGATTTGCTTGGCTTCTACCAGACACACTACCGACCAGATAACACAACGATCGCAATAGTTGGAGACTTTGATCCGGTTAAGATAAAACCTTTGCTAAATGAGGCTTTTGGCAAATGGTCAGTCACAGGTAAGCCACCTGTTCTCAAAATACCATCCGTGCCACTTCCACAAACTTTGACACGTTTAAACAAAGTGATACCTGGTAAATCAGAAGCTGTTACCTACATCGGCTACAACGGTATCTCTCGGAAAGACCCACGTTATTATGCAGCGCTGGTACTGAATCAAATTTTAGGTGGTGATACTTTAGCAAGCCGTTTGGGTACGGAAGTGCGCGATCGCCAGGGTCTAACCTACGGTATCTATAGTGGTTTTGCCGCCGGAATCAATCCCGGCCCGTTCTTGATTCAGATGCAGACTGCTCCTGGTGATGCCCAAAAAGCGATCGCTAGTACTCTCGCTTTACTCAAACAGTTGCGCGAACAAGGAGTGACTGAGGCTGAATTCAACGCAGCAAAACGCTCAATTACTAATAGCTATCCTGTGGATTTAGCTAATCCTAGTGATGTATCAAGCATAATTTTGGATAATGCTGTCTTAGGACTTTCACGCTCAGAAATCCGAGACTTTCCCCAGAGAATACAAGCAGTCACAATGGCTCAGATGCAACAGACAATTGAAAATTTAATTAAGCCGGAAAGTTTGATAATTGTCACTGCTGGCCCTGGAGAGACTGTACCCAAGGGCAGCTAATTACCTCAAGCCAAAACACAAAGGTGCTAAAATTTGCTTTACGCCTTTGTGTTTTAGCTTAAGGCTATTTCGTTCTAGACATAATACTTATTTGAATAAATTATTTTGTTGAAAAATGATGATGAAAATTAGTATAAAATCCCTCAGCAGAAAGCCTATTCTTCCACAGTTTTCGGCATTCATGCTGCAAATCTAAGAATTCTTGGTCTGAAATATTGCTATGGAATTCAGCTACTTTCTCTGCAATATGTGGTATTTCCTTCTCATCTATCCATACACAATATTTTTTCCAGTCAATTATAGAATCGTCAGGTAAAACACAGTCTGTATCAATAAAAATTGGAATACGACCACAACTGAGGATTTCATATAGTCGAATAGAATAGTTTGCAGAACCACGACAGCACAAAATGTAGTCGCTCTCAACTAGATTTTTCACATATTCATCACGAGCCTTCTGTCTTCGCTCTACATCTTGTGTATTTAGAAATACTGTTTCGTCTCTGATGATAAAGTTTGTATTTACTAAAGAGGGGCTTTCTGCAAGTACTTTCAGAGCCTGACTACGCAAAATTTGTCCTTTGTAAGGCGAAACTCCAAGCTCTAATGATTTGGTTAACATCGCCCCGTGAAATAAAACCGTTTTTAGTTTCTTTTCCCATGAATCTTTTACTGCTAGTCCACAAAATCCAACAACAGGTTTCTCAGATTTATGCCTGAGAGACATTTGCCCTCCTAAATATTCTTTAACAAAATCTTCAGTAAAAGAAGGCATAATAATATCATTTTGCTTCCTTTTCGACCGATATACTGCCATCCGAAATACTGTTGCATTCTTGACAGGAATTTCTTCGGCGCAACAATCACCTGCAAAAAAAATAATTAATTCTTTGCCGCTATTAGCTACTTTTTCTGCAAATTCAATAGATAGATTTTCTGCTTTTTTATTAACTTTACTTCTCCAATTCTCTCCTCTGATCGCTCTCCAGTTTATAGGCATGATAACTAAGTCAGCTTCCTTTAAGGAAGTAATTTTAAAAAGGGAATTACTTAGCTCTATATACTTGCCGTACAATCTAGACCAAGGATATTTTTCACCAGGTATAAACTGTTTCCAAAAGGGATAAAGCATTGGAACTGGCTCTATTCCTTTCGGAAGATAATTATCATCAGAATAGATGTTTAATTGCATATTGAAACGTGAGTTTGACTAGTTGAATAAATAATTGACATATTTCACAAAAAGTTTAATTAATTTCAAGCAATCTTTGGTAAAATTGCTTTTTATATTAATCCTTTGTGAAAATATACGTAATTCATGGAATTTAAAGCTAATTTAGTTATCCGGAATTTCTCACTTGTGATAAATCCGCGATAAGCATCACAATACTGCTCTACCACCGTGATGGTGGAAGTAGCCTTTCGAGAAACCAATCAAAGACTCCTCATAGGTTTTAAGGGAATATACTGATTATAATCTCATCAGACAAAAATGCTAATCAGGGTAAACGCATTTAAATTTTTTTGATCGCAACAAGCTTTATTTAGCGCAGCTTCAACAAGCAACGTTATGATAATTAATCGTCTAATAATAAATAAGTTGGCACAAATAAACTTCAATAGTACGGAGACGATTAATCGCCTCTGTAGAGCAGTCAAAAATCATTGAACTATAGACTTTGGGCTATGGACTCTTGAGAGTGGACTGTTAGGTGCTGCACCCAACCAAAATCAGCCGTTGTACAAATTTCCATAAGGATAATTGAAGTGACTAAGACTAACTCAGATTTTCTTACCTCCACCGATCCAGCGATCGCGGAGTTAATCAACGACGAACTACAGCGTCAGCGAGATCACTTAGAGTTGATTGCTAGTGAAAACTTTACCTCTGCTGCTGTACTAGCCGCTCAAGGTTCGGTACTGACAAATAAATATGCTGAGGGATTACCTGGTAAACGCTACTATGGCGGTTGTGAGTATATCGACAAAATTGAGCAGCTAGCGATCAATCGTGCTAAACAGATATTTGGCGCTGCTCATGCGAATGTGCAACCTCATTCTGGCGCACAAGCCAATTTTGCAGTGTTCCTGTCGTTGCTGCAACCAGGAGACAAAATTATGGGAATGGATTTGTCTCATGGGGGACATCTCACCCACGGTTCCCCTGTAAATTTCTCAGGTAAGTGGTTCCAAGTTAGCCACTACGGTGTCAGTCAACAAACAGAACAACTTGACTACGATCAAATTCGGGAGCTGGCGCTGAGGGAGCGTCCTAAGCTCTTGATTTGTGGTTATTCGGCTTATCCTCGTATAATTGATTTTGAAAAGTTCCGTAGTATTGCTGATGAGATCGGCGCTTACTTACTTGCCGATATTGCTCATATCGCAGGTTTGGTTGCTAGTGGTCTTCATCCTGATCCCATTCCTCATTGTCATGTAGTAACAACAACTACACATAAGACTCTACGCGGCCCTAGAGGTGGTTTAATTTTGACCAGCGACGCAGAACTAGGTAAAAAGCTAGATAAATCTGTTTTTCCTGGTAGCCAGGGCGGGCCGTTGGAACATGTCATTGCTGGAAAAGCAGTAGCTTTTGGAGAAGCCCTAAAGCCTGAGTTTAAAACCTATTCTGCCCAAGTGATTGAAAATGCTCGTGCTTTGGCAGAACAATTACAAAATCGGGGTTTAAAGCTAGTGTCTAATGGCACTGACAACCATTTAATCCTGGTAGATTTACGTTCTGTCGGTCTAACTGGTAAGCAGGCAGATCAGCTAGTTAGTACTGTGAATATTACTGCTAACAAAAATACTATACCTTTTGATCCGCAATCACCATTTGTTACCAGTGGTCTGAGGTTAGGTTCGCCAGCAATGACTACGCGAGGTTTAGGAGTAGCAGAATTTACCGAGATTGCAAATATTATTAGCGATCGCCTGCTTTCTCCAGATTCCGACGTAGTAACCCAAGATTGTCGGCAACGGGTAGCAGCATTGTGCTATCGCTTCCCCTTATATCCTCACCTAGAAATTCCTGTACCAGCACTAGCATAATTGGGCATGGGGCATTGGGCATTGGTTATTTCCCCCTCTGCCTCCCCTGCTCCCCCTGCT
>NZ_CAXTNE010000320.1:0-8368 GCF_964245445.1 uncultured Nostoc sp. | reverse complement strand
GTTTATGAAAGAATTGACGGCTGCTTTAAAGCGAGATGATGTTGTAGATTGAAAGGGCGTTATTGCACGAACAGGAAAAATGGTAAATTATATTTATAGTAATCTGATTTGATTCCTGAATTACTCGTAGAGACTCTTTACTGGGGACTGGGAAGAAGGAATAAAGATGTACTGAGTTTTTTTCACGCAATCAAATATGAGTCCTATATTAACTCTTTTTTATATACTCTTAGTTTGATTATGGGTAATAGTGCATAGTAACGATCAACTAAGAAAAAATAGCACATCCTAAAGGATGGCTATTTGTAAAAATTGTCTAATCGTAATACTTCCTGCTAAGTATGTAAGCAAATTGAATACACGCTCAACTAGCAAATTTAGAAGGGAATATCATCTGGATCTGGTTCTTCCTCTTTCACTGCTGGATAAGTGTTTCGCTCATAATTTGTAGGTTGGGGTACGGGTTCGTAAGTTTTCGTTTGGGGAGCAACGCCAACAGGATTTGTGGCTGGGGTAGGCGCTGGACGTGGTGACTCGTAACTAGGAACCTCTTTCTGTGCAGGACGAGATGCTGAAGATGTTTGTCTTGGAGCAGTTTCAGTGAATGATGGAGTTACGGTTGCTGAGGGTAATGGATCGGTATTAAAACTACCTCCAACAGATTGAATTTGTTGCACTGTCAATTCAGCGCGTTTTTCTTTAAAACCTTCTTGACGATCAACAGTATTCATAGTTAAACGTCCTACCAAGATGACGCGATCGCCTTGGTGGTAGTTTTGCTGAATTTCTGTCGCTAAATTCCCCCAGCCGACAACTTTCAGGGTGGCTGGCGGATCTTCTGGTTTCTGGGAATTGGGAAACTGCACCAGCATTTCTGTGACTCCCAGATTATCGGCTGTATAGCGGAGTTGCGGTTCGTTAATAATTTCCGCCATCAAAACGCAGCTGTTCATTAAAATTGCTCCTAGCTTAAAAATAGGGAGTGGGGAAGACGTATCTTCATACTAATAACGGTTCTTAATTGCATGGAATACAGACCTAACCCCCAGCCCCTTCCCTACTAGCGTTGGGGAGTAAGCCTCAAAGCCTCTCTCCTTTTAGGAGAGAGGAATGGAAGTGAGGTCAGATGTTTGCATTTTTTAATAATGTTTGAACAAATTTTCTACATCCACTCTGAGTTTTTAGTCCTTTCTAGCATAAAAGCCAAGCGATCGCTTTGAACAGCATTGAGTATGCCGCCCGCCACCCTCGCCTGACTAAATGAGCATTGAATTCTGTATGGAGTAGTATAATTGTACCATCCATTCATTAAATAGAAAAAATTCTTGGCAAAAATTAAGTCTTGACGTGAACTGGAAAAACACCCAAGGCAATCAACCTGGCTGGAAGGTCGCGCAAGATGGGTAAGCGCAAAAACGCAGGTGGTACAAAGGTGCGATTTGAGGTGAGAACCGGAGCAAATACTCGCTTTTGGATAAAAGTTTGAAACGCCTGAATGATGCGTGTGGGCAACTCGCGTTGACGTTGTACTTTTGCTAGATCGCTAAGTTGTACTTGTCCGTTTTTGAGCGGTTTGCTGAGTACATTCGCCGCGACTACAGCATCTTGAATTGCGTAATTAATCCCAACTCCACCAACGGGGGACATTATGTGAGCTGCATCACCAATGAGTAATAGTCCTGGATGATACCAGCGTTTGACCCGGCTGGACTCGACTGAGAGAAAAGCTATTTGTGACCAATCATGTAAATTTTGGATGCGTTGCTGGAATTCTGGAACTACTTCGACAACAGATTTTTTTAATTCCTCCAAACCCGCAGCCCGCAGTTGTTGATAGCCTCCCTTGGGGATGACATACGCAACTTGCCACTCGTCACCACGGTCAAGCATAGCGATGATTTTACCTTGACCAAAGCGCCCCATTCCCCCTTCTGGGTCTTCTGGCTGACGGGGTAGGCGAAACCAGAGGACATCCATTGGTGGCGAGGTTTCGATTGACTTAAACTCACCCAAGTGGCGTAAACGTGAGTGGCGACCGTCTGCACCAACTGTTACTATTGCCCGGACTTCATGCCAACCACCGCCTCCCCGATAGCGGACACCTTGAATTACGCCATTTTCCGTAGTTAATTCCTGCACATTCGCACCCATTACCAGATGGAAATTAGGATATTTTTGTGCTTCCTGGGTGATGAACTCCAGGAATTTTACCTGGGGAAGCATCGTAATGTAGGGGTAATGGGTTTTCAGATGACTAAAATCTGCCAATGTGACAGTATCTTGAGGAGTTTTAAACCTAATTTGGCGCATTTTGGTATGGGGGAGTTTTAGCAAGCGATCGCTAAGTCCTAATTCCTCCATAATTTCCATCACTGATGGATGAATCGTATCGCCGCGAAAATCGCGATCAAAGTCTTTGTGTGCTTCCAACAGCATCACCGAAATGCCTTGACGCGCTAACAACAGCGCCAATACTGCTCCTGCCGGGCCTCCACCCACAATGCAACAATCTGTGGTTTGTCCGTCTACAATGTCATGGATAGGGTTAATGCTTGGGTCTTGGGAAAGATTTTTAGGTACATCGGTAGTCATAACAACACCTCCTGATAGCCCTAAAATTCAGGATAATTTGCTTTTTATGGTGCAAGCTGTTTTTTTAACTTTTCGTATTTACATACAACGTCTATTTATGATTGGCGCTAAACTGTCATTGATCATTGGTCATTAGTTATTAGTCATTAGTCCAATGCCCAATGACGCCACTTGCTCCACTTGGGGAAACCCCAAGACCGCAGTGGCTCCCCCATGCCCAATCCCCAATGACAATAATTAGTTGTGTCCCAAGTTGTTTTAGAAAACGTTTATAAAAGTTTTTCCCCGCGTAAAGGGGAAGGTGTAACCTCACAAACCCAATCTACCCTCACGTTTGGGGAGAAAACTGATGCAGCGCAAGAACGTGCCGGAAGTGTTAACGTCTTGCGACGGATTAATCTGACGATCGCAGATGGCGAGTTTATAGTGCTGGTAGGCCCTTCTGGTTGTGGTAAAAGCACTCTGCTGCGCTTAATCGCTGGTTTGGAAGTGATGACTGGCGGTAATATCTGGATAGGCGATCGCTTGATCAATGACCTACCACCCAAAGAACGCGACATCGCAATGGTATTTCAAAATTACGCCCTCTATCCCCACATGACGGTGTACGACAACATTGCCTTTGGGCTGCGACGCAGACAATCGGGGAATAGGGAAAATCAGCATTCCCCACTCAGTACAGACGCGATTAATCGCGTCTCTACCCACTCCCCACTCCCCAATTGGACAGAAAATCTTTTTGTAGGGGCGACAAGAAATTTACCTAAAGGACTGCGCTACATTTCTGACAAAGAACGGGCGGTGGATGAACAGGTACGTAGTGTTGCCCAACTGTTGCAAATCGAAACATTGCTGAATCGCTTACCTAAACAGCTATCTGGGGGACAAAGACAACGGGTTGCATTGGGACGAGCGATCGCGCGTGACCCCCAAGTATTCTTAATGGATGAACCGCTTTCTAACTTAGATGCCAAACTGCGAGCAGAAACCCGCGCTCAAATTGTCAAATTGCAGCGCCAACTGGGGACAACGACAATTTACGTTACTCACGATCAAACAGAAGCGATGACAATGGGCGATCGCATTGCGATTATGTCTGAGGGTAAAATTCAGCAAGTTGCTTCTCCCTTAGAACTTTACAACCGCCCAGCCAATCTTTTTGTAGCAGAGTTCATTGGTTCACCACCGATGAATTTTATTCCTGTAGAATTTCATGCTCCACAGTTGATTACTCATTCCCAGTTTCGTTTCACCCTCCCAGAAGTTTGGGGAAGAGCTTTACAAAAATATGACCGGAAAGCTCTAATTTTAGGCATTCGCCCAGAACACTTGAACTTGAGTATGCCTGCTACCAAAAATATACCAGTGCAAGTAGATTTGGTAGAGAATCTCGGCAACGATTCCTTTCTCGCAGTTAAGATTGCCGAACCGGGATCTCAACCTGCTACTACCAATTACTTACAAGTGCGAATACCACCAGACCGATTTATACAACCAGGTGAGCAACTATGGTTATCGCTAACTCCAGAGAAAATTCACTTTTTTGACCCGGAAACTGAGCTAGCAATATTTCCCTAAAGTGCGAGCAGGGGGAGCAGGGCAGGGCAAACGCATCATGTCAACAAGAGGATTTTATTTTCAATAAGCTCTAAACTAGTCGCATTAATCCCTACTTATTGACACAAGCTTAGCAATCGCTTTGAGTCTTGAAAACTAAACCAAATGAGAAATGCTGCTAAAGTCGTTGGTTCTTTGCCTTGGTTGTGATCAAGAGTAATTTAGATGCGTTTGCCCTGGGGAGCAGGGGGAGCAGGGGAGGAAGAATCTAATGATCGCTTTCGTTCTAAAATTGAATAATTTAATTTCTGGAAATCCCCTAAAAGACGCTCCCAAATCGGAAATTAGTTTTGTCTCTTGCGTTGCGGAAGCGATCGCAAAGGGCCAAACGGAATCAGAATTGAGAGCGATTGTTTCAGATTGCGATCTCAAGGCAGAGCATCACAAATTTTATAATAAATTTAATTTATCCTTTTAACAAATAAGACTATTTGCTTTTATTGCATAAGTCGCTTTATGCTGAAATTAGCAGAGATTTGTACTTTGAACAAAAATCAACTTGGCTTGCGATTAATACAAGCCTTTGGCTGAGTAATTAACTTTGCAAATCTCTAGTGCAGCAAGGCGTAAATAAACATACCATTTAAAATGTCGCAAGAAGCTCGGAATACAATTATTTTGACTTCCGCCTTGCGGTACTAATGCTATCAAATTTAGGTATCTTGCTAGCATTCAAAGAGCAAACTAATACTAACTAAATTCCCCAAAAAAACTTTGATAGAACAAAGGAGAATAATAATTAAATGCTAGATCAGCAGATTGATTATCCTACCAGACCCAAGACAAGTGCAATGATCATGAAACTTTTCCAAATCACTCTAGTGGTCTTAGTACTGTTGATAAACTTAGCAATTGCTTTCCCCTCTTGGGCAGAAAAAGCGCCCTCTTTAACTAGTAATGCTGACTACTTTCAAGTAGGGCAAAAAGTCATTTGGCTTTACAAACCTCGTGCAGATTCTAGCGATGTCCAAAGAATTCCTGCCGAAGTAGTCAAGTTAAGTTCCAAGCAAGTGCAAATCAAGGTGTATAAACATAATCACGAATTTGTCAATCGTTGGGTGAATCCAAACAAGCTTGAGAATTTGCAAAAAGTTAAAGAGTCAATACTATAAAATTGAGTTATTATTTTTATTTTTTGTAAATCAAAAAAACTGAACCAATCGGCCCAAGGTTTTCTACATAAGTTTTTTGGTTATAATACAATCCTGGAGACATACCGCCATCAAATAATATCGCTTCTTGAATCTTACCTAAACAGTTATTGCTAGCAATACCTTCTAAGACATTATCAAACATATCTGGCAGTAACTCTTGATTAACTTGAGATAATTCAATATCTGAGTTAGCTTTCAAGTCATTAACTAATAAGATTACATAGCCTTGATTAGTGATAGCTGCCATAGAGCGGTTTTTAGCATTTTTACAAGCAAATTCTCCTAAATCTTGACAAATATCTTTAAATTTACCCTGACGATAGAATCTGCCATTACCACCCACTAAATTGTAATTGAGAATATCACTTTTTCTTCTACCAGCTTGGATAGTAGCCTGTCGCTGATTGGGTGTACCTCCAGATATCCCAAAGGAAGAACGCTTATTTTTAAATGCTCCCGAATACTCGACACCACGAGAAACATTTAAGCCTTGTGGTTTATCATCAGTATCTATGTAGTCGGCATTAATTGCGGCAATGGGTAGCTGTCCGTTTAATTTGGCATTCTCATCGCCGATGAGTTCACGAAACTGTTTTGGTACATATTCTTTACGCAGTTTCCCTCTAGCATCTTTGGCATAGAGTTTATGAGATAGACCAACATTAACTTTGAAATCTAATTCTGCTGATTTGGGATTAAAAATAATCACATTGTTAATACCTCTTTGATTTCTTTTACCTTGATTATTAGTTTTAAAAAAATCAATGCTGAACTTAGCATCTTTGCCAGGGCAAGTTTTAGATGCTTTTGGGACTGAATTTGCTTCAATCTCTTGACAACCTGATAATAAGGTTGCACCAATTATCAAGATAAATAACAAAAATAATTTTTTCGTAGACATACTAATGCAAAAAAAACCGCTACAGAATTACTATAGCGGGGAATAATTTAAAATTTCAGTCTGGAGTTTATCTTAAAACCAAAACTTAAGAGAACCATTCTAAAACAGCTTCTTCTTTGGTGTTGGTATTTCTAGATGGTGTCTCACGATTAAATTTCATCTGAATTGACCGGGTTTGCTCACCATCAGCAGCTACAGCCAAAATTGGATAGTCAATTAAACCATCTTGGAAGGACATCTGGAAGCGAAATGTTCCATCTGGATTTAGCTGAATTGGACGGCCAGCAATGGTTACGGTAGCATCGGGTTCGGTTGCACCGTAGACTATCAACTCAGCATCGGCAATTAACCAGAACTGGCGCGGACGCACTGGTACGGCGGAAGCTGAGAAGCCAACACCTGACATTCCTGCACCGGAAGCGGTTAAGCCTGACACGGTAGGAACTGCCCACATACCCACACCAGATGGGAAAATGTAGGAGCTGATAGCTTGTTCAGGACGCGCTGAACCTGGTACTTGGTGCTGGGAACCGAAGATAGAACCAGCTACCCGTAGTGCTTCGGCAGATTCGGCTAAACCAAAGATTTGGTCGTAGATGGGGTTGCCGTTAACGTTACCATTGACAACAGCATTACCATTGGCGGTTGCTGCAACCTTCTTGGCAGGTGGTACGAGTTCGTACTGAGTCTTACCACGCAAATCTTCTTCAAAGTTGACAGTGATAAAGACATCCTCAATCCAGTCAGAAGGATAAACGGGAGGAATGTGTACTTTAGCAGAACGAGCAAGTACTAACCAGCGTCCATCAGCAGCACGATAACCGATATCGATTACATAATCGCGATCGCTAACTGGAACTGGCAGATACCATTCTCTAGCTAGTTCATCAGCAGGATATTCTTGAATGCTGTGGGGACTTTGGTATTCGATATTGATGTCGGTGACATCATAAATCCGTAGTGCGAGTTGTTGTCCTCCTTGTCGGCGCAGTTCCTCTTTATGCTCATTGGGAATATCCCAGTAAGTGTAAGCCCACTGAGGATCGCGTGGTAAGAGTACAATCCGGCTTTCACCATAGCCAGAGGGCAAATCTGCGAGTCCTTCATCAACATCAGCCAAAGATCCACCAGTCCGATCTTCCTGACCTAATTCAAACTTTGCAGCTTCCACGGTTTCCTGTGCCTCCAATGAACGAGATGGACTAAGTAAATTTTTACTGCGCTGGACTTCTTGAATTGATGCCAGTAATTGTGATTTACGCATTCGGCTATACCGAGAGATGCTATATTCGCTAGCAACTTTGCGTAGTTGGCGTAAGGTCATCTCTTCTAGTGGCGGGCGTTCTTTTGCCATTATTTTGGCCTCCAGTAGTTTAAGCGGTAAATGATTTCCCCTGGTTAAAGAATGCTATATAAAATGTCATCCACTCCAGATGAATTTCTTATCCTGACTCCTGGTTTTGCCCAGTTTTTAAGGTTTTTTAGTCTGTTTTTAAATTGGGTAACTTCCAATCAATTCCTTAGTTATGCCAAAATTAGCATTTCTTTGGGATCGGGGAAGTTTTATCTGTTAAGTCAATATTAACCACTAAGCATATCTAGGGATCAAGGGGTTTCCATAGGTTTTTGCCTGTTTCACGAATTTATAAGCCCTTCTGGGATCGAACTGTCATGATTTCATAACATTGATAGCTAGCTAGAGGTTGAGTAATGGTAATAATGTCAAATTTTAATGACAATTGCGTTTTGGGCATTGAATCCACGACTATAGGGCTTCTGGGTTGAGTCCAATATAGACCTAACCCCCAGCCCCTTAAGAGCGAGCGTTGGGGAGTAAGATTCAAAGCTTCTTTCCTAAAAAGAGAGAGGTCGGAGTGTATTGCATACAAAGGGCAAGCGCGATCGCTATGATTCAGTTGACATCATCTTAGGAATCTAAAAAAGGGCGATCGCTCCCGGCACAAATTCACCAACGTATAGTATTTTACAAAAAAATTACTGCTATCTCTGTATTTCTGGGTCTGGGAACAATAATATTTTTTATGTTTTTCTACAAATTAATTCTCTGCCCATAAGGGACTTCCAAATAAAAAAATATCCCATC
>NZ_CAXTNE010000319.1:0-8398 GCF_964245445.1 uncultured Nostoc sp. | reverse complement strand
GTTATTTCGGCGATCGCATTTGTTATTTCGGCGATCGCATTTGTTATTTCGGCGAACTCATTTGCCCTACCTCACAAAATCCCATTGCTCCCCCTAGTCTTGCAGTACAAAATCTGATGCTGTGAGAGTTGGCGCACCAAGCAGAGTTGCAAATAGACCGCCCCTGCCAAAACCAGCCGCGCTGCCATTTTGGTTGTAGAACAATTGCCCACTCACAGCGTTATATACAATCACAGCACTGCTGGTTCCCACATTGGAAGTAATTTGAAAATCACTCTTGTTACTAAAAGCTGTTCCCACAGCCGAAGTAATTGCACTGAAGGTAGTTTTATCCAGTACAATTTTGTCTGTTTGGGAACTGTTGAAGTCAGTAATGGTATCAATACCAACAGCATCACTCACAAAAAGAACACCAGTATTGTAAAGAAAAGAGTCAGCACCCGCACCGCCTGTAAGAATATCATTGCCAGCACCACCGATGAGGGTATCATTACCAGCGCCACCCCGTAGCAAATCATTGCCACTCTTAGCGTTGATGATGTCATCACCTCCCTGACCATTAATCACATCGTTGGAGTTGTAAAAACCTGTGATGTTATTGTTAAGGTCATTCAGGAAAGTCACCGTGTTCTTGTTAAACAAATTAGTTTGAGTGGAGTTGGCATTGAAGACATCAAAACTGTCAGTTACACTTGTCTGTCCATCAAACAGAATATTCCCAATAGCAGGTCGTGAAGCAGTTGCTGGCAGATTATCCAGGTTTTCTAATTGGAAGTTTTGCAGAGTAACTTTGGTAGAAGCCACATCTAAAAAGGTGAGTTCTAAGTTATTACCATTTTGAGTAAGTTGCAGATTTTGGGCAGTTAAATCATTACCGATAAATTGCAAAGTATCCAATTGGGTAATCACTGTTGCTGATGGATTAAAGCCTTTACCAATACCAGCTAAATCGGTGATGGTGTCATTACCATCACCAAGGTGGAATACAAAGGTGTCTTGACCGCCGTTACCTGTGAGAGTATCTGCTCCTAACAAACCAGTGATGATGTTGTTACTGTTGCTACCTGTTAGGCTGTCGCTACCAGAAGTACCGTTTAACACTTGGTTTAAGATCCGCGGGTTAATTGCTACCGCGAACGTATCATTGACACTTGCCCCAAAATTATCAGTAGTAGTAAGAATGATATTGAGTGTGCCGACATCAGCCTTACTGGGAGTCCCGCTAAATGTTCGAGTTGCTGGATCAAGGGTCAGCCAACTTGGTAAAGCGTTACCGTTTTCTAATGTTGCGGTATAAGTAAGGGTATCGCCTGCATCACCATCAGAGATAGTGTTTTCTGGGATGGCGAAGTTGAAAGTATTGTCTTCTGTGACTGTTTGGTTAGCGATCGCACTGTTTAAAATTGGTGCATCGTTAACAGCACTAATTTTTAGGGCGATCGTCTGAGTTGCAGTTCCACCTTTACCGTCGCTGACAGTGTAGCTGAAACTTCCTGCACTACCATTAGCGTTAGTAACTGGGGCAAAAACTAAGCTAGTTAGTTGTTCGCTGGTTAAGCTTGTATTTGCGGTGACAATTGTATTGTTAAGTAAGCGAATTTCCCCTTTGGTTGTCTCTGGAATGGCGGTGACAGTGATAGTTAAGGGATCGTTATCTGCATCGGTTGGAGTGGCGATCGCTAAAGAAATAGGCGCAGCATCTTCTAGAATTGTTAAAGTGTTATTCGCCTGCGTTATGGGGGCTTGATTCACAGAGATCCCCAGCAGTTTATTTAAAACGTTAATACCAGAAAGGTTATCAACCGTTTCAATAAACCCTGTACCAGCACCAGTACCACTGGAATTGAAAAAATTAAGTACGCTTAAATCAGCTTTTGGGGATGTGATGCCGTCTTTATTTAAGTCAATAATTAAAGTTGTCCCAACTTTTTGTATCCCAAAAATACCAGCTACTGGAGCGGATAGAGAGAGTGTGATATCTGCAAGGTTAAGAGTATCTGTTCCGCCTGTATCTTCAATTTGACTCCCTGCGGCAGTTTTGGCTTGCAGAATATAAATATCATTGCCTAAACCGCCTTTGAGAGTATCAGCACCGCCACCACCAGTTAGTTTATCGTTGAAATTGCCTCCCCGTAAGTCATCCCCATAAATAGTTCCGGTAATATCAAAGCGTTCTACGTTGCTGTATTGAACATGACTTGGCCCCCAAGTAGATATTTCCCCGCTACCTGTTGCTAAGTCAAAGGAATTATAGCGAACACCGATATCAACATAAGAAGTTATAGCAAGTTTATCTCTCCCAAATCCTGCCTCTGTTGAGCCATTCTCTATAGCTGTGTCGATAAGAGTTGCTGTTCCAGTTCTGTAAGTATCTCCGACGTACAAGCCATATAAGCCATTACCTTGATAATTTGTATCTATGGGTTTAACAAAAGCTGCTTTTAGTCCATCAGATGCTAAGACAGGATCAGCACCGCCATTAACTCGTAAACCATAGCTTTCTGCGACCTCTTGATTTTCAGAGCTATTTGTGCTTATCACTGATAGGCTTGAATAACTATCGCTCCAGAGGGCTGTAGTTCCATTGCTACCGTAAAAACTGTTATTTCCTAATTGTAGTGAATTAACTTGAGGGAAATTAGAACTGGTATTAGCCCACCAAATGCCAGTTTCGCTGTTTTGAGATCCTCGCCAAATAATCTGAGAGCCATCGGCTGAAATATAAGGACTGTCAGAATAGGCTTGCGTAATTTGTCTAGGATTTGTCCCATCAGCATTAACGACAAACAAACCATCTGTACTTGAATAAGCAATCTGATTTCCTGAACTAGCAAAAGATAAAGGGGAGTTTATACCACCGCTAATCTTAATCTCAATTTTTCCTGTGCCATCTGTATTAGCAATATACAGTTGACTACCTCCACTCCAAGCAATCTTACTGCCATTAGCTGAGAGAGCTATTGGATTGCTATATCCATTATCAACAATTTTTAGGGGAGCATTAGAACTATCAAGCTTTTTCACCCATAAACCGTTATCTGGATTACTGTAGTAGGCATAAGTTGTACCATCGGCAGAAAGGGCAAATTCACGATGGTTTTCTCCGATTTTGATGGGACTACCTAATCCATAGGCATTACCAATGAAAAAGTCTTCTTGATAGTTCCCACCTTGATAGTAGATTTTACTCCAAGCTACAGCACGGGTGGGTAAGGTAGAGTAATTTAACACTAAAACATCTGTTCCTGCACCACCATCAACTCGATCATCTCCCCAACCTGGTGTTAGGGTGTCATTACCAATGCCGCCTTTAAGGGAATCATTACCATCTTCACCTAGAAGGAAGTCATTGCCGTCTTCACCCCGTAGCGTATCATTCCCTTTGCCTCCGGCGAGCTGGTCATTGCCTTGACCACCATCTATTAAATCATCACCGTTACCGCCAGAAATGGTATCGTTAACAATTTGCAGTTGGCTAAGAATATTAGCCCCTGAAAGGTTAGCTACTGTTTCAATGAATCCTGTTCCTTTGCCTATTCCCGTTGCATCGAAGAAGTTAATAATACTTAAATCATCTTTGGTAACAGCAATTCCATCTTGATTTAAGTCAATCAGTAGCGTTGTCCCTGCACGTCTCATCCCCAAGATTCCCGTTGCGGGAACATTTAAGGAGAGAGTAACCCCTGTGAGTTCTAGGATATCTGTACCACCAACATCCTCAATTTGACTTCCGCCAGCATTTTGAGGATTGAGAATATAAGTATCATTTCCTAATCCTGCTTTGAGAGTATCGGCTCCACCAGCGCCTGTCAGTTTATCATCGAGATTTCCACCAAATAGTTCATCACCGTATTGAGTCCCGATAATGTCAAACCGTTCAATATTGCTGTAGCGGATACGACCCGGTCCCCAAGTGTAAATTTCGCCGCTACCTGTAGCATTATCAAAGGAGTTGTAGCGAACGCCAAGGTCAACATAGCTGGATAAAGAGGGACCTCCAGAACCGCCAGCATAATCCGACGAATTAGTATCTATTAGTATGGGAGGCTCTGTGCCATTAACATCTGCTACGTAAAGGGAGTAAATAGCATTTCTAGAGGCATCAATCCCAGTTTGTTTAGAAAAGACAACTCTCTTACCATCGCCCGAAAGCGACTGAGGAGTAAATGCTGAAGCATTCTCAGTATTTGGTACAGTCCACAAACGGGAACCATCGGTATTGGCTGCATAAATATTATTTGCGGCATACCCAGCCGAACCCGCCCAAACGACTGTAGAACCATCGCCCGAAATTGCAGGTTGAATATTGTAAGCGTTAAGATTTCCTGAAAGTTCTTGGAAATTAGTCCCATCCGTGTTTGCTACCCATACTCCCCGCTCAGTCCCTGAATAGGTTATCTTGGAGCCGTCAGCAGAAAGGTCTAAACCTAGCTGAGTATCATTAAAATCGTTATTAGTAAGCCGTTTAATATTTGTGCCATCCGCGTTGGCAACGAAAATCTCTTCACCCTTGGCTCCTCCAAGACTCTTAACCCAAGCAATCTTACTGCCATCTGCGGAAATAACAGCTTTTGTATCGTTAAAGTTGTCATGGGTAAGCCGTCTAGCTTGAGTGCTATCAGTATTACTAATCCACAGTTCAGAGCCATCAGACCAAACAACCTTACTGCCATCTTTTGATAGAGAAGGATTATCGTAACCTTGCTCTAAACCAACTCTCACAGCAGGGTCTGAACTGTGAATTTTTTTGACCCAGAAACCATCTTTATTATCTACTTTGGCTCTGGCAGCAAGGGTTGTCCCATCTTCCGAAATAGCAACCTTGTAACTGCCTAGAACATCCAAATTTGTTTTGATAGGTGTGCCAATACCGTAGGCGTTAGCAACGTAAACGTAATAATTGTTAGTGTTAGGGTCTGGTTTTGACCAAGCAACTGCCTGTGTCGGGAGAGAAGAATAGTCAATGACTAATAAATCTGTTCCATCGCCACCATCAACAACATCATCGCCCCATCCAGGGTTCAGTATATCATTCCCATCGCCGCCGTTGATCGAATCATTGCCCTCGCTGCCATCAAATAAATTCTCTTCTTCATTGCCAAATAAGGTATCGCCATAGCCCGAACCCACAATTTGTTCTATCGATTGGAAGACATCTCCATCTGCATCTCCTATTTGTACTCCTGTCGCCAAATTGATATAGACACCAGCAGTAGCACTTGTGTAGCTAACAATATCAAAGCCTGTACCACCATTAAGGGTATCTGCACCTGCACCGCCATTTAGCCAGTCATCATCATCATCTCCATAAAGGGCATCATTTCCATCACCACCATAGAGACGATCCCAGTCATCTCCACCGCGAATTGTGTCATTGCCGCCACCCCCATAAATTAAGTCTTGCCCTGCACCACCTTTTAAGTCTGCCGAGATTGTAATATCCGGCTTTATTTCAATGGTGTCATTATTAGCACCACCATCAGCAATGATTTTGCTAACACCGTTATAAGTTTGCGGGATGTTAAATGCAGAAACATTCAGTTTTCCATTGGCAAAGAAGACAGTAAATACTTCTGCTCCATCTTCTATATTAATAATTTCACGAGCGGCAGCATAAGGTCCCATATTTAGCTGCAAGTTGCCACCACCGAGATCGGTTGCTAAATGTAGCTGAGGAGGTGTATCGCTAACATTCCCGAAAGGACCTAATAATGTTACTTTAGGACTTTCAATTCTCTTAACAACTTTCCCAGCAACTTTTGCATAAGCCATAAGATAGGCTTGCACTTGTCCAGAGGCATCAAACATTTCAATCGGGTTGTTAAGAAGTTGAAGAAACTCATTTCCTCGAACTTTATTATCTCCAGGTGTCGGGTCTTTGAGGTTAAGACCAATTGTGCCAATAATACCTCCACCAACACCACCCGATGCTATAGCCAGATCAATTGCTGCGGCGGCTTCTAAAGCTGCACTGACAATAATTTGGGGTTGGGAATCATCAATAAAGAAGCCATTCAAGATATCGGCCGTGTTGCCAGTGCCGGCAAAATCTTTTAAACCCTTAGCATCATAACCAAACTTTAAATCTACGGCAGTTGTTAATCTTCCCGCAACATTAATTCCAAGCACGTAAATAATCGGGAAAAACTGATCGTACTCAAGGGTAAATGCTAAATCAGGTAGATCATAGCTAAATAGATTTGCATTTTCTTTTCCTAACAATAAACTGAATGCTTGGGATGGATCAGTAAGTATAGGAAATTGAAGACCTGGAAGACTGAGAAGGTTATCTAAGTAATTTTTCTCTGAACTACTGTTTGCCAATTGATTCGTCCAAGAAGGAGCAGAACCAATTATATTTGGGTTAATACTATTGAGAGAAAAACTAGAAGCGCGAATATCTTGACCACCAAGGTTAAAACTACCCAAGTTCACAGATAAATTACTGGATGGACTTGAAGCAAGTCCTCCAATTTTTTTGATTGCTTCTATAAATTGACGATCTGACTCATCTATATAGCCCAAAGTTTCAGCAATATCTAGAAGATTAAAACTATAAACTTTGAGGTCAATAGGAGTGGTAAGAAAATTAAGAACATCATTAACAGGTTTAATAATTTTGCCTATACGATCAAAAATAGGGCTAGTAAAATTATTGAAGAACGAGCCTAAATCTAGCTCAACATTATTGAAGGCAACACTTGGTAAGCTTCCAAAGTTTTGATTTTGCCCTGGTGCAACACTAGAATTGTTAAATGACCAATCCAGCTTAAAATCAGTTTTTAGCGAAGGCAGGATAGTAGAAGAGTTATTAAAGCCAGTTTTTAGCTTCAAATTAACATTTGCTGTTCCAGTTAGCTTAGTATCAACTAAGTTTGCATAATTAACAGCAGGTAGCTCTGTTAACAGTAATTGATTGTCTGCATCTTGCAAATCAACATTAAATACACCGTTAAACTGAGTACCCGCGTCTGTAGCAGAAAGTTCTAAAAATCCAAGTTTACCTCTAGTCTCTAGACCGGGAAGAGAAGCGCCCAAATTAAGATTAAGTTCATTGGCAGCAGAGGTATCAAAATAAAATCCATTGGTTTTGTTTATCCCAAAATCAAGATTGAAATCATAGCCAAGATTACTTTTGGCATTACCATTAATACTCAAGCCAATTCCAGGAATACCAAGGTTAGTATCTAAGGGACTATCAAATGCAATTGCTGCTTTACCTAAACGTAAATTAAATTGGATGTTATCTGCTGTTTCAGTGATTTGAATATCATTAAGATCAATTCCGTCACCATTTACATCCTTAAGTATATTCTGACCGTTAATACCCAGAGCATTAAAAAGCGCTTGTTGGATGGTTGTAGATGTAAATTCTCCTATTTGACTTAAAGATGATTGGATATAACTTTTAAGATTATTTAGAAATTGAACTTCACTGTTCGGTAGATTTTTTAGTTGTGTACCTAACAAAGGCAGGCTGTTGCCAAAAACACGGTCATTAACGGCTGATTGAAGTGTAGATAAAAGTGTATCTAATCCTGTAGAAATGTCGGTGAGATTGCTTCCCGTGTAAGAACCACTCCGTTCAATTTCTATAATTTGCCCATCAATGATAGTTGAGGCTTTGTCATTTTCCAGTTTCAACCCTTGTAATTGCGCTTGATTAAGTTTTTGCCCCTGAGCTAAATCAGCAAAAATAGCTCCCTCATCACCTGGTGCGTCAGTACTATTGATTATAGAGTCAACTGAGTGACCAAATTCTTCGAGTAGTACACTGGCGATCGCCCCCACATCTCCCTGATGATTTGTAATAAACTCTTGTGATAAATAAATCCTATTTGTCGCTGCCGCAAAAGCCCCATTAGCCCCATTGATATCTACTGCATAGCGAACCTCTATCTCAGGAAAATCACTGAAATCATTTGCTGACCATGCCGTTCTCAATGAGTCAACATTAGCTTCCTCGCCAAAAGCGATCGCCATCTTTTGACCAAAATCAAGCTTACTAGCAAAAATACTTAAGTAATTTTGTGTTAAAAACAGAGCTTGTTCGACGGTAGTTAAGTATGTCTGGTCAAGAATTAAAGAAGACTTGACATTTAATTTTTTTTCAACAATACGTGTAGTACTCATCTAGTAAGCAGTCTTTAGTAGATAGGGCGAAAGTTAACGTCGATTCTTAGACTAAAAATGATTGTCTAAATCTTCTAGTGCAAAGTATAAAGCATGACGGTATTTAAAAATTCGGATCTTTTTGGTAGATTTACGTAAAATTTTGTAACACACGAAGTTTATCGTGTAAATATAGTAAAATATCTAGTATTTATACGTAGATAAATGAATATTTAAAAGGCGATGCCTGCGGCGGGCTACGCCTACGCGCTAATCGAGCAATTAT
>NZ_CAXTNE010000318.1:0-8482 GCF_964245445.1 uncultured Nostoc sp. | reverse complement strand
AAACTGGTTTACAGACTGTTGCTACTGTACTTCATAAACCTGCAATCTGCTGTAAAAATAGCTGCAATTCCGGATCGGGAATTTTATCAATGACATTGGCAACAACTTGAACAATAAATAGGTCAGTTGCGATCGCTTTGCGGCTCCGACAGATTTTGCCCAAAGCCCCCTCTCTCAAGCATTGAAACAGCCTGTATTGTTGGGGTTGTTTCTGCCAATCCAGGCAGGCGGTTGGAGTGCCTCCACACTACCACGCACCACCGACTGGAGCTTTGAATACAATAAAGCTCTTGTGCTGCACGCTGAGGCGCTGGGCTTTGACTTGGTGTTTGCCCTGTCACAGTGGCTACCCAAAGGTGGTTATGGCGGTGTGTTCAACGGTCAAGCGCTAGACTCTTTTGTGACCACTGCTGCGCTCACGAGCCTGACACAGAAGATTATGCTGATCTCTACCATCCATGTGTTATATGGGCCAATTCATCCATTGCACTTAGCCAAGTACGGCGCAACGCTAGACCATATATCAGGAGGTCGCTGGGGCATCAACGTCGTGACTGGACATCGCGCTGTTGAACACGAGATGTTTGGTTGGAAACGCATTGAACATGATCATCGCTATGAAATTGCCGCCGAGTTCATCGAAGTGCTGCAACGCCTGTGGGGTGACGATGAGAACTTCTCGTTTGAGGGCAAGTCTTCATGGAAGCTCAGTGGTGCTTACGTTACACCTAAACCGAAATACGGTCGTCCAGTGCTAGTCAATGCTACTGGCTCAGACGCTGGTATCTCCTTCGCTGCACGCTACTCTGACATTGTGTTTATCACCAGCCCAGGGGGTTCTGACTTTGCCAGTGCCATCGATGTGCTACCCACACATACCCAAAGAGTAAAGCAAGCTGCGCGCGACATTGGCCGCAAAGTCCAAACACTCCTCAACCCGATGGTAATCAGCCGCGAAACTGAGCGCGAAACTTGGGCTTACCACGATGCTATAGTCGCCCACGCCGACCCGGCTGCTCCTTTGGGCTTTAGCAGATTCGACAGTGACGCGCACGCTTGGAAGGGTCGCGTGGGTAAAGATGCACCGAAGCGCCGAGCTATTGGTGGTAATATCGAGGTCATCGGTACGCCACAACAGGTAGTCGAGCAGTTTGTACAGTTAAAAAAGGCTGGTGTTAACGGTCTGCAATTGAGCTTTTATGATTTTAAGGAAGACCTACAATTTTTTGGCGATCGCATCCTACCTCTGATGAAACAGGCGGGTCTCAGGTTATAAATCCTTGTCAATGATGGGTGAGTGTGATGTAAAAGAACGTGACTTAGAGCGAACTAAAAAATGGCAGGCGACAATGCAAGCAAATTTTTTGAGTAAATGTCAATCGAGGGTTTACCCTGAGCCAAGCCGTTCGCGCAGTGTCTCGTAGAGAAGAGTTTTTTGGGCAAATAAGTGTAAGCAGCCAAACCAGCAAGTAAATTGACCAAGTAGGCGAAAAACTTATGCTCTATTAGTTTTGCCTAATTAGCCCATTTAAAAAATTGCTGATTTAAAAGGGAAAAAACTCGGTAATTCGTTGCTAAAAAGTTACTGTTTTGCAATGCAAGTACTAGAACGTGCAAGACTCAAAGATACTGATGTCAAGTAGGTGCAAATTGAGAATGATGCAGGTAAATCTGCATTACCCGGATTTCTCACCACATCTCTCAAAGCCTGCGCTTGTGCTCTTGAGCAGGGGAGCATGGGAGCAGAGGAGAGTTCATGTACAAGTTCTTTCTCCTCTGCCCCTTCTTCCCCTCAAGAAGAGTGAGAAATGCGGGATTATTCTCTGGTGCTATTGATGTTTGGGAAAATAAAGCTTCTAGCGTAGAGCCATCAGCTATCCAAATTCGCTCAAAATTATGTAGTGCAAACTCAACACTATCTGGAAGTGGTCGCTTCAGCCTTTGCTGCCAATTGAGTTGTAATCATAACAAATTGTTGTAGAAACTACTTGATTTTCATGATTGTTTGTGAGAAAGTCTAACTTAGTGATTATAAAATACGGTAAATCAATAGATTTATCGTATTTTAGATTTTGACGGGAAATAAGCGGTAAATTTTAGTTGTGCAGACAGCAATGTTTGGGCTATGCTCCATCAAAGGCGATCGCAGCAACGCTTGATATTTTAACCTCTGATTTTCCTGTTGAATTGCTCACACAACCGCATAGGAATTGGGAATTAAGCATTGAATAGCAGTAGTCAATGCATATATGAGTATTAGGAGTGGTAACCTAGCGTGCAAGTTACTTTACAGACCCCTACCCTTCTCCTGACAAAGACGCTAAAGCGAACGGGTTCTGCTTTAGCGGTACGGGGCAGGAAACAGGGAACAGGTAAAGAACTTCAGGTGTGGGTTTGATATCAAGTCCGGCTAATTAGTTATAATTGCCGATTCTATGCGTCAAACCTAAAACCCCTCCCTTGTGAACTTGCAGTCTCTTTGCGGTCTTAATGATAAGTCTTTAACAAGACACGATATAAAGCCTAGTTTAAAAAAAGAATTATGCCGAAATTCCTTTCAACGAGGCATAAAGCGCAAAGCCAGAGCGGCTCAGTTTCTGGTTTTTATTTCAATCCTACTATTAGCGCGTAGGATTGCCCATTCCCTCTGAATGGATTTTTATGTAATTTTTTACTAGTGGAGAACAACTTAGATGCAAGCAGATCCCAATTCTCATCAAGATTCTGAAAAAAATGCTCAGGCTCATAGTGAAATAACAAAAACTAAGCAACCTCAAACTAGCGCAGGTAGTAGAAGATTATTCCTCGGTCGCAGCAGCAGACGTTTATTTCTCGGTCGCGCCGGTTTGTTTAGTGCAGCTAGTGTTGTAGCAGGGGTTTTCAGTTCATCCCTTTCCTTGAAGAAAGGAGGAAATGTTGTCCAGGCTCTACAACCTGCTGCAACGTTTAACTATAGCAACTTTCGTAATAGAGCTTTTCAAGTACGTACAAGAGCAGCCAAGGTTAATTGGGAAATTCCTATTGCTCCTCATCCCACCAATGGAGATGAGGCAAAGTATGCTAACAAAATTGCGACGGATACACGAGGATTACCCCATAACCAGCTGGGCGAAGTGGATCTGAAGGCTTATCAATCTTTTATTAATGCGTTGACCTCCGATGATCCCAATGAGTATGAAAAGATCATCCTGGGTGGCACACGGAAGCTGGTACAACCGCTCGGTCCATTAGCGGTTAGCTTGAGTGGGCTGAATCCGACCCAATTGACAATTCCAGTGCCACCTACCCTCGATAGTGCAGAGCAGGCGGCTGAATTCCTCGAAATTGCTTGGCAACAATTGTTGCAGGATGTACCCTTTAGCGAGTTCCGCAATAATACAACTAACCCGCTGATTCTGGCAGCAGTTCAGGATCTGAATCGGTTGTCAGCATTCAAAGGGCCTAAACAGAATGGACGAGTTACACCCGAACTCCTATTTCGAGGCACCGCGATTTACGTTAATGCCTCTGGTGGAACGACTTACCACACGTTGCCAGGGGTAGATGTGGGGCCATACGTCTCCCAGTTTTTACTGCGTCCTGTGCCCGCAGGAACACAGAGTTATGTTCAGCTTAACCGTGTTCCCCTAGCTATTCCCGAAAACAGTTTTCAAACCAACTATAACGAGTGGTTGCTGGTACAAAATGGTGGCGATCCTGGTCGAACGATTAAATTTGACCCAACCCGTCGTTACTTTATCAACGGGCGCGACCAGTCAGAGATTGCCCACACGCCACCACCCGTCTATACAAATGCTGCTCTAATTCTACTCGCCAAGCCAGTCATTAATGACCTCCTAGCTGGTGGCGTTGGCTCACCTTACAATCCCGGTAATCCTTATAACAACTCGAAGACCCAAGTGGGTGGTTCTGCGACATTTGGTCCAGGGTATTCACAATCTTTAATCAGTTGGGTTAGTCCACATGCAATCAGAGCGGCTTATTGGCAGAAGTACTATGTTCACCGTCGTCTGCGAGCAGAGGCTTTTGGTGGATTAGTTCACAACAACAAGGTGAATAAAACAAACTATCCGATTCACCCCGATGTTTTTAACTCAGAAGCACTTGATCGCTTCTTCAGCAAAAACAAATCCTATCTGCTACCGCAGGCTTTTCCTGAAGGGGCACCATTCCACTCTTCTTATCCAGGAGGGGCTTCGGTAGCGGCAGGTGCCAGTGTCACGATTTTGAAAGCACTATTTGATGAGAGTTATGTGATTCCGAATCCGGTGGTACCCGATCCCAAAGATCCCACTAAATTGATTCCCTATCAAGGCCCACTGCTGACCGTGGGCGGCGAATTGAACAAACTGGCGGCAAATATTGGCTTGGGTCGTGATAGTGCTGGGATTCACTGGCGCACAGATGCAGCAGCGTCGTTGGCTCTTGGCGAAGCGATCGCCATCAGCATTCTCAGAGATGAAAAGCTAACGTTCCGCGAAAAATTTGCAGGTTTCACCTTCACCAA
Organism: uncultured Nostoc sp.; assembly: GCF_964245445.1. Lineage (GTDB taxonomy): Bacteria > Cyanobacteriota > Cyanobacteriia > Cyanobacteriales > Nostocaceae > Nostoc. The sequence goes on along the minus strand of NZ_CAXTNE010000318.1, from coordinate 3,975 downwards.
GTTTGATGGTACAAGAATCACAGTTTAAAGCTTTAACTGTTTAGAAAATATAGAGACACGATATTTCGCCTCTCTACATTTACTTAAATCCTATTTAGTTTTAAAGTTCTACAATGTCTGATCTTCGGAGATTTTACTTTCGATGCCTGCGGCGGGCTGCGCCTACGCGATTTATGTTATTGAGCATAGCAGTAGCGATCGCGTTCTTGATATCTACAACACAAGCACTCAATCCCAAAAATATAGTATCAGCACAAGAAGCATCGCCGGACATAGAACTAGCTAAGAAAATCGGTAAAGAAATTATTGCTGCTTGTCCCGTTGTCTCTGATGCTAAAAATTTAGCTGCCTTCAACTCATGCGCTGACAAACTCGCTAAGCTAACAACCCTCCGCAAAACCATGAATGCACCCTTCTTGTGGGGCGCTCAAAGCAAAGTCGGTAATTATAATCTCAAAGATAATCAAACAACTGAATTTAATCCATTAGTTTGGCGTCGCATTTACCTAGCTACTTTTATGTTCAAAGGTGAACCAAAGGTTGAACAGGTAAACAATTTAATTGTGATTCACCTTCCCATTCAGTTCCGTAATCAGCTTGATATTGGTGCTTATCCTTATCCTTTTTGGCACTCATCGAAAAAGTGGAATTCTTACCAGCAAAGTACTGAATTACTTTTGTTTCTAGAACAGAAAAAGCTCAAAGGGGCGCTGCGTTCAGCTGTAGTTGACTCACAAAGACCAGTAGTAAATCATGTATGGGATGGTAAGTGGGTTTGGAATGATGCTCATGGCAAGAAGCAACCTTATGTAACACTATATACCCGTTTGTTTTCTCCATCAAACCCACACGTCGCTGAAGTTGATGCTGCTTATCGTGCATTTGAGGTTAATCTACGTCAACACGCTTGTGTTGTTTGTCATAGTCCAGACAACGCGGCTAAACAAAATCCTTTAGTAATGCTGAGTTATCCAAATCAAGCGCTCTCATTACGACACGAAACGGTACGCCAAATCAAAGAAAAACTGATGCCACCTCCGGCTGGTATTATTAACGATCAAGAGCGACAAAAGCTAGTTGAACTCGCCCAAGCATTTGCCCAAGCAGGCGACCAAGCCTTAGCTTACGAAGGAGAAAAATAACTTCTTTCAAGTTCATTCAAACAACTGGTGATTGAATCTGATGTGGTGCTGTCAGTGCTAGTTCCTGCTGCCGCCACACAGGCAGCCTCAGAAGTTGCTTAAGCAATAGGCAGCGTTGGTAAAAGCATTTTATATGTTGATGCCAACGCGATTTCACCCCAGAAGGTTAGGAGTATTGCCCAAATAATTGAATCAAAGGGGACTTTGCTGTATGTGTTGTACGAGGTATTAAGTGGTACGCCAGTCAGTGCAATTCAATTGCAACAAGCACAAGGGCAACAGTTAATTCAGTAAACCAAAAAGTTTTTCTCTAAAGAGCGATCGCTAAAATACTTGTATTTTTTAATACTTTTTAATCCACAATTCTCTAAGCAGCAGACATAGTAGAGATTATGATTACTTATGATTATTTGGTCGAGAAATCGTGAGTACTAACCTGTTGGAATATAAATTCTTTCAACTACTTAATATTTGCGCTGTAGGGCTTGAGATAAAAAGGCTAACATCTGTTTAAGTGTAAAAAGTATGCGAGAAATTAATCGACAACATGAGCCTTTTACGACTGATTCTGAGCCAAAGAAGATTTACCCAAATATTAACTAAAAGAAAACATTTGTTGGTGATATCTGCTGTATCTATAGTGGTTGGCCCTTTTTGCAAAACTTTTTGGTTTACTGATATAGCAACGGGAGTTTGTCTAACGGCGATCGCGCTTGGGCATCCTCTTATGACTCCAAATCTGAAAGCAATTCTGCTAGTCGATGTCGGAATGTCATATCTTTTCGCTGTACTCAGTACCTTTGCTTTTTGGCGTCAAGCCGCACGCCAAAGCCAAGCTAGACTGCACTAACAGGCAGCTTGGAAACAGAATTGGGTCGCGATCGCACCCTGGCAAGTGATTGGATTGACGCTGGTTGCATCCCTCTCCAATCTGCTGCATCACAATTGGGCGACTGAAGCGCTCGTGAAAGCATCATTAGGGCTACCAATTATCTTGGTGAGTACAGAACAACTCTTTGTAATCAGCCAATTTCGGCAATAAATCTACAGACAAATCATGCACATTAGATACAGTAGCGTAAACAGGTGGCACATCCCCTACTGTTCCAGATAAGTGACCTTTATGACCATGAGTGTCTGCTTTTGTACCTTGATTGGTCTTCTCCAAATGAAATTTCGCCAAGACCCGAATGGCACTAAGTTAAGCTGAAGGGTATGCAGCGTAAAAATTGCAGAGGAGCAGGGGGGCACGGGCGCAGAGGGGAATTTCTAAATATCCGTTCGTATGCTTAAAACTTCTTCTTTCTCCCCTGCTCCTTTGCTCCTCTGCACCCCTGCTGCCTCAACGATTTTCCCTTTTCTTAGTGCCATTCCAAACTGTATGCTTTACCTATCAGCAATATTGCATCCATCAATTCCCAGGTTGAGTCCTTTGCCCGACCCAAACATTCGTATGCTGCTTGACGGAATTCCAACAATTGTGCAAAAACATCTATAACGGCAAATGAAGGTTGGTAGTGCTTCTTTCATCTTCCGTTACTGGGGTGCTTGTTCTTGCAGGCATCCCTTTATTTTTTGCTCAGTCTCTCACTTCGCGCGATCGCTCACCTTTAATCTAAAGTCCAGTTAAAATGACAACCCACTATAGATTGGGTACATACTCATATTATTGAATGCGAGAACATTCTCGACTCAATACGAGTTTCCCATTTGGGAGTCGATATACCCCAAGAGGTTCTACAATCGGGTCACTTTTTTGCCAAGAAGAATTTGGGTTGGTATTTGAGAGTGTGCTGTCAGTTGGTAAAGTTTTCACATCTACTGTGGGAAAGCTGGACATTTGAGCATCTCCCGGGCGCTGGGGTAAGCCACCAGTACCTGTGATGGTGAAGCTTCCCCTTGTTGGTTGATTGCGGCGGACAATGCAGCTATTTGCCAGGAGGCTGTCGGTGTTAATCTGATTTTCGGGTAACTCGGTAAGGCTGTTTTGGATGAAGCTGACATCGGGTATGGTGATGACTCCATTGATAGCACTAGTAGCATTCACGTCTACTCGATTATTGCCATTAAGGGTATTTAGCGGATCGTTACCAGAAGATGCAGCGCTGTAGTTTTCGCCGAAGAAGGCTCTAGTGTCGAAGGTGATATCTCCACCTTTGCCATCACGAGCAAAAGCTAGGATATCGCTGTCATCGAAAGCGAGGATGGAGCCAGCTTTCAGGTCAATTTTGCCACCTTCTCCTGCACCTTGGTTGACCTTGGTGGTAATGTCACTGTTGCCAAATAGGCGAATCTGATCAGCAGTTATGGTAATACCTCCCCCAGAAGATTCGTTGGAGGAGGTTGCGATCGTGCCATTTGTCGCTGTTAAGTTTGGGGTGTTAATCTTGATGTTACCAGCAGGAGCTGCGCCCGTTGACTCGGCATCTAAACTTGCATTGGTAAGGTTGAAGGACTCTGTGGCGTTGATGATGATACTGCCGCCTGTGCCTTCTGGATTTTTTGAGTCGGTGGATGCAGAGATAGTTGCACCGTCAGCAATGGTGAGCTTTTGCGTATCAATTCTCAACTCTCCCGCAGCACCATCACCTGTGGTTTTAACCGCAAGTGTACCTGGCCCTTGAATGGTTATGGCTTCTGGTGCTTGTACTATCAGGTTTCCTCCTTTACCACTTCCAGTTGTAGACGCAGACACTAAAGAATTGGGAGCTAAGGTGAGGTTGAGGGTGGATTGATTCTCATAGGGTTTTAGGGTTAAGGTGCCGGCGGGGGTTTGTCCTGGGAGCAACGCGATTTGGTGAGGTAGGATCAAAAACCAGCGATCGCTAACAAC
>NZ_CAXTNE010000317.1:0-8509 GCF_964245445.1 uncultured Nostoc sp. | reverse complement strand
GGGTAGTTCATCCCCCTCATCTCCCTCATCCCCTCCTCCTAAAATTGCCACTGCTCCCATACCTAAACCGCTTCCTACAGTCAAACCCCCAAGTTCTCAAGAGGCTATTGACCAATTAGAACAAGCGGTGCGTCTGGATGTTGCACCCAACTCCAATGAGCCGATTGACAACAACCAAGCGATCGCTCTCCAGCAAGAGCTAGAAAACCTGATAGGTCGGGTGGAAAGCGCTAATTTAGCAGTGTCAGCCGATGCGGCTAATGTTGGTGAACTTACATCTGAAGCTAAACAGTCCTCTAGGCATCTGGACACCGACACCTCCCAATCTTTCAAGGAGCAACCTACGCAATTAGCCTCAACTAAACTGGGGGCGCTAGGCATGAGTAAAGAGCAAGCCTTAGCACAGGTAAAGGTAATTGCCAAAAACTTCCCCCTATTGATTGTCCAAAAAAACTATGCTCTAGCCCGTCAGCAGTGGCTGAAGGCTAAAACGACTTTGTGGCAACAGTTTCCTGTTGATCAAAGACTAGCTCAACCAGAAATTCGGGCAGTTTGGTTAGATCGGGGGACGATTGTTCGTGCTGGTAGCAAGGCAGGACTAGCCCAGATTTTTGATCGCCTAGCTCAAGCTGGGATTAATACTGTCTTTTTTGAAACTGTTAATGCTGGGTACACCATTTATCCGAGCCAAGTTGCAAAAGAGCAAAACCCACTAATTCGTGGGTGGGACCCACTGGCAGATGCGGTGAAATTAGCCCATGAGCGAGACATGGAATTACACGCTTGGGTTTGGACTTTTGCTGCTGGTAACCAACGTCACAATCAAATTCTCAACCTTAATCCTGATTATCCAGGGCCAGTGCTGGCGGCTCATCCCGATTGGGCAAACTACGATAATCTTGGTAACATGATTCCCGTTGGTCAAACTAAGCCATTCTTCGATCCAGCTAACCCCGAAGTGCGTAAGTATTTACTTAAGCTGTATGAGGAAATTGCTACTCGCTATAACATAGATGGTCTACAGCTAGACTACATTCGCTATCCTTTCCAAGACCCATCAGCAGGTCGAACCTACGGCTATGGCAAAGCTGCAAGAGCGCAATTTCAGCAACTTACTGGTGTAGATCCAGTAAATATTTCCCCTAGTCAACCAGACTTGTGGCAAAAGTGGACGACATTTCGCACCCAGCAAGTTGATAGCTTTGTTGCCCAATTATCACAGCAGTTGAGACAAAAGCGACCGAATTTGATTTTATCGGTTGCAGTATTTCCTTTGCCTGAACTAGAGCGGATTCAGAAAATTCAACAAAATTGGGAAACTTGGGCAAGGCAAGGGGATGTAGACTTAATTGTTCCCATGACTTATGCTTTAGATACTTCTCGTTTCCAACGACTGGCCCAACCCTGGATCGCCTCTAAACAATTGGGATCTACTTTATTGGTACCGGGAATTCGCTTACTTTCTTTGCCAACAATTGGAGCATTCGATCAACTCCAGTTGGTAAGGGACTTGCCAGTTAGTGGTTATGCACTCTTTGCCGCAGAGAATTTTAACAACGATCTACAAAAACTTTTTAGTAGCACCCAAGGCAGGATTCAATCTACAACAAGTGAACCCATTCCTCACCGTCAGCCTTTTCAAACTGCCGCCATCCGTTACACCGCGCTGCAACGGGAATGGAAATTTGTTTTTCAAAATGACCAACTACAAAGACCGGCTCAAACAATATCGGATTTTAACAACCAGGCAGAAGTTTTACGCAGTGCTTTAAATCAGCTTGCCGCTTCCCCTTCTCCTAGTAAGTTACTAGTGGCGAAAGCCTCTCTAACTCGGTTCCAATCTCAATTTCGGGTATTGATGAGCCAAGAGCTTAAGTCAAATTTTTATCAAGCCAAGGTTTGGGAAAATCGGCTTGTAACTATAGAAAGGCTATTACGTTATGGCGAACGGCGATTGCGTCTTTAGTAAAGAGGCAAGGGGAGCAGGCAGCAGGGGAGAAGAGTGAAGAGTTTTCCCTCTGCTTCTTTCCAATGCCCCATACCCAATACCAATATCCAATTTCCAACTAGCTAGATATTAGCTAGTTTGTAATTCTTAACACACTTATTGTAGTGTTTAGAATTTAAATATTATTACTTATTTGGTGTCCAAATATTGGAAAAATTTAATTAATAAGCTTTAAATAACTATTTTTTTATAATAGCTATTGTACAAATATATGCAAGCGTTATCTCAGCTTCTAAGGCTACTAAGCTTAGAGTCAATAATTGACCCTTTGCTACTGATACTTGTGCCATAAATAGCCTAATCGGATGCGATCGCACTGATGGAAACATGGGGCAAGAATATCTTAGCTTATTCATCTTCGCAGATAGCGGAGTGCTCTACCAAAGATGATATGGTAATGATTGCAGCTTCATAAAATAGCTTGAAAACAGCCAATATTTTTGAAGTTACGCATACTTTAACCATCACATAAGATGTGTTATATATTTTAAATGCATTCTTAGTGTTATTACTGGTACTTTAGTAGTTGGAGCTACTGCCGGTTGTAGATAACCAAGGTCACATTGTCATTTTTATCATGGCTAAAAGTCTCTGCCAACAACTAGCAGAAAAAATAGAGAAAACTAGAGGTAACACTAGTATTGGTTCCTTTAAGGTAAAACATAAGATTCTCGTTGAGAGCCAACTACTCAAGTACAAATGGTTACTAGTAAGCGTTATAGTACTTAAACATACGACAGGCGAACCTGCTCGCCTCATTGGAGTTTCTGTGGATATTACCTCCTGTGTACAGGCAGAAGTATTATTTCGTGAGAGTGAAAGACAATTTTGCCCCATCTTCAACAGTTCCTTCCAATTTATCGGGTTGCTGATAACAAAGGATATGGTGCTTAAAGTTAACCAAACAGCGCTCCGATTGGAAGAACTACAGCCACAAGATGTAGCTGAGTATCCATATTGGGAAATATGGTGGACGCTACTTGTCAACCAAGAACATCTGCAATATTTACTCTCCTCCAGCCCAGCAGTAATTTACACCTGCAAGATTTATGCAGATTTTGGTAGCACATTTATTAGGGAAAATGTTGTCGCCAGGAGCTATCAAGTGCGGGAAATGCTCAAAATAACTAGCTTTTGGGCTAGTGAACTCCATTCGTTGTTAAAATCCTTGTCTCACACCGTTAATATCGGCAATATACTATGCATTGGATTAGGAATAAAAATTTTAAAAGTTGGTTGATATATACCTATTAAGGTAAAATATTTGCGATAAATATATGGGGATAATGCATTTTTTGTCATTTTTTACATAATAAATAAAATATAAATTGAGGTAATTTATGCCCAAGATTTTAATAATAGAAGATGAAGAAGCTGTTCGTGAAAACATTTCGGATTTGTTAGAAGCTGAAAGTTTTGAAACTATAGCTGCGGCTAATGGCAGAATCGGATTACATTTGGCTATCTCCGAAGTTCCCGATTTAATTCTCTGTGATATGATGATGCCACAACTTGACGGTTATGGTGTACTAACAGCGTTACGTCAAGATCCATCAACGGTAACAATTCCCTTCATTTTTATCACTGCAAAATCTGCAAAATCTGACTTCCGCCAAGGAATGAATATGGGCGCTGATGACTATATAACTAAGCCTTTCACTCGGGCTGAATTATTAAGTGCCATCATGAACAGATTGGAAAAGCACGCTACTTTAAAAAGGTATTTATCTCCTAAAACTGTAATTAACAACTTGTCTCCAAAGATGCAGTTATTAGAAATCAGTTTACACCGCGCTATCAAACAACATAATTTTGAAGAGTTTGAAATTTATTATCAACCAATAGTCGATATTGCTTCTGGAAAAATAGTAGCGGCTGAAAGTTTATTGCGCTGGCAAAGTCCGGAAGTGGGGCTGATTTACCCGACAGAATTTATTCCGTTAGCAGAGTCTACAGGTTTAATTGTTCCACTTGGAAAATGGGTATTCAAAAAGGTTTGTCAACAAATAAAAATATGGCGTAATTTTGGAATTTATCCTCTAATTATTGCTGTCAATTTGTCAGTAATTGAATTCAATCAGCCAGGTTTTATTGAGAAAGTAGTCAAATTTATAGATATTAATGGTTTGGAACCACATTACTTAGAGCTAGAACTTACTGAAAGTATGATTATGCAAGATGTAAATAGTGCGATCGCTACTATGAGCAAATTGCAATCCTTGGGTGTAAAAATTGCGATCGATGATTTTGGTACGGGCTACTCTTCTTTAATTTATCTGAAAAACTTACCAATTAACACATTAAAAATAGACCGTTATTTTATTCATAATGTTGCAACTGATCCACAGAAATCAGCCATTACTAAGGCATTAATTCAAATGGCTCACAATCTCAATCTAGATGTAGTTGCTGAAGGTGTAGAAACAGAAGCAGAACTGGCTTTTTTACGCCAACACAACTGTAATTCTATGCAAGGCTTTCTATTTAGTCGTCCATTGCCAGCAGCAGAATTTGAAAAACTTTATTGACTAATAAATACTTATATATATATGAATATTGGAAATTAAGAATGGGGGAGTAAATGATTTTCTCATTACCCAGTACCTCAATTCAGAAAAATCGGACTTTAGACTGGCGACAATTATTAAGTCTCAAGTCTAAAGTAAGAAAATTGTGTCATAGTCTCTACCATTATGAAAGTTCCTGCGCGTTTGTTGCTGCCAGTTTTTTTACTGACCTTAGTAGCAGCCTGTAACCAGACTCGCGCTTCCTCAGATAATTCCACACCAGAAACATTTGTACCTTCCGCTCAACTGACACAGAATTCTACACAGTCAAAAGATACCGTTCGGACTGAAGCACTTTCACCCACGCGCATCCGGATAAATCTAAAGAATTTACCAGCACCTTTCGCAACAGAAAGTGCCTCTAAGCGACCTGAAGTTGTGCCCATTCCGCAAAATCCGGTGCTGCGTGTACCACCAGGCTTTACAGTTAACGTCTTTGCAAAAGGTTTAGATGCCCCACGCTGGTTAGCTTTGACCCCCAGTGGTGATGTCCTGGTGACTGAAACGGGGCAAAACCGCATTCGTTTGTTATGTGACAGCAACGGTGACGGCGTAGCCGACGTTCAAGAAACCTTTGCTAGTAGGGACAACGGACTCAATAGACCCTTTGGTATGGCTTTTGCTGGTAATTCCTTTTTTCTGGGAAACACAGATGCTGTGGTTCGTTTTCCCTATAAGAAAGGCCAAAATAAAATTACAGACAAGGGCGAAAAGATCGCCGACTTACCTTCTCAAGGTTATAACAACCATTGGACGCGCAATGTTGTTGTCTCGCCTGATGGCAATAAATTATATGTTTCTGTTGGTTCAGGAACCAATGTCGATGAAGAACCTCTACCACGGGCTTCAGTACAGGTGATGAATTTGGATGGTTCCCAGCAGCAAACTTTTGCTTCTGGCTTGCGTAATCCTGTTGGTTTAGACTTTCATCCTGTAACTAAGGAACTTTACGCCACTGTTAACGAACGCGATGGAATCGGTGATGATTTGGTTCCAGATTATCTGACACGCGTTAAACAGGGAGCATTTTACGGCTGGCCTTATGCTTATCTGACACCAAACAACCTCGATCCGCGCCAAAAGACGGATGACAAAAGTAAACGCCCCGACTTAGCAGCCCGTACCCAAACGCCAGATGTGTTGTTCCAGGCACACTCAGCAGCATTGGGTTTGCAGTTTTATGATGGTAAAACGTTTCCAGAGAAATACCGAAACGGTGCTTTTGCTGCTTTTCGTGGTTCTTGGAACCGCGATCGCGGCACTGGTTATAAAATTGTATTTGTTCCCTTCGATGCTAAAGGGCGATCGCTTGGCTACTACGAAGACTTTCTCACAGGATTTTTGCTAAATCCTTCTGTACCAACCACTTGGGGAAGACCTGTAGGTTTACTCGTGTTACCAGATGGCAGTCTACTGCTAACAGAAGAAGTTAATAATCGGATTTACCGGATTCAGTACAAGGGGGGTTAAGGAATTCACGCATTGAAACATTTAAAAATTCACGGATAGGAGCTGTTGTCTGGAGTAAAGTTAGAGCAGTTGTCATTAATAGAAATGTTGTGGCTGCATCTCCCTACACAGATTTATCCTATTTAGGGTAAATTACTTAAAAATACTAATACTCATCTGGTTGAGAAATTAATTATGACTTCTAATGAAAATAATACTCAGTCAAATATCAACGAATTGTCTCCACATTCAGGTACACGATACTGGGGTGAAGTAGAAGTAATCGAGGAGGGAGAAACTTATAGAATTAGTCGTCTTGAAATTAAGCCCAGACACGGAATTAAACCACAAATTCATTATCATCGCAATGAACATTGGGTTGTAGTATCTGGTGTAGCCAAGGTAACTTGTGGAGAAAAAGAAATATTACTGAATCGAAACGAATCAACTTATGTTCCCGCAGCAACCCTACATAAGGTAGAAAATCCTGGACAGATTCCGCTAGTTATTCTGGAAATTCAAAATGGTGAATATTTGGGCGAAGATGATACGGAACGCCCCTATGATCTAAATTTGGTTAAACCTGTAGTTGAAGGTCACTAAAGAGCGAGGAAGTGGATGAGGGAGCAGAGGAGGAAGAATTTTAGATTTTGGATTTTGGATTAAATCTCAATCTCAAATCCAAAATCTCAAATCCAAAATTGAATTGCCCCATGCCCAAATCAAAACCATCCTTCTTGTTCCAGGGTTTCAATCAGCTGCAAACCACGGGGATCACCCACTCCTAACAGCGAGGCTTTAGCGTCTGCCCGGACTCCCAAATCTTGGTCTTCGGCAAAGGCTTGAATTAAAGCGTCGATCGCTGTGGCATAAACTACATTGGAAGGCAGTTCGCGGCACAGTTGACCAATTGCCCAAGCACTGTTACTACGCACTGCTTCCACAGGATCTTTAACTAAGGCTTCAATTAATGGTGGTATTGCCCCTATAACCGCTTCATAACCCACATCTGCCATTTGTGCTAAGGCGCTAGCAGCCCACAAACGCACTGCTGAAATGTCAGTTCTGAGGGCATCTGCTAGAGGCGGTAAACAACGGCGATCGCGACAGTTTCCTAAAGCCCAGACAACACCTTTACGCACATAGCCATTCCAATCATTGTTTAGTTGAGCAATTAACGGACTCACTGCCTCTGAACTAGGATTGCGTCCAAGTGCATAAGCTGCACTCACGCGCACTAAGGGACAAGTATCACTTAACAGGCGAATCAGATGGGGGATAGCACGCGCATCTTCCATATCACAAAAAGCACGCGCTGCTAACATTCTTTGTTGAGGCTGGGGATTTTCCAGCAGGGCTAGCATCACTTCTGGATCTGGTTTTGCCACGACTGATTCGGCAGTTAGCGGCTCTATTTTATCTAAGGGGCTTTCTAGCTCCTCCTCAATATCGAGTAGGCTTAGATCATCTTCGTCATACATAATTTCATTTAAATCCCTTTTCGGGATTAACACATAATCCCCCGCGCCAATAAGTTAAAGCTTTATAAGTATTAGTTGCGTAATTATACACTTTCCTTTCTCCTCGTTGAGTTTTATCCAAACGAGAAACGCCATAACTCAGACACTTAAGTATGATGTTACTGCTATCCTATAGTTTATTTTTCTGCACTCAGGAATTTTACCATCCACAGGGATTGGGTTTGATAACCTAACTGATTGTAAAGATTTAATGCAGGTTTGTTGGATTGAAAAACTTGCAATCCAATCTGGCGATCGCCTCTTTGAATAGCCCAATTTTCCACATATCGCATCAACGCTTTACCAATACCCCGTCGCCGATATTCTGGTACAACGTAGAGAATAAAAATATGAGCATGACGGTTCCCATGTACTTGATCTATAGAATTGCCCACCCAGAGGCAGGCTATGGGTGGATGGGCATTGCTCATTGAGAATAAGGCATGGAGAGGAATTTCCCCCTGCTCTCTGCTCCCTGCTCCCTGCTCCCCCTCCTCTTCTACCCACCACAAGGGCGTATCACTAGAAAAGTATTGCTTAACTGTTTGCTCTAGATGAGAAAAATCCTGATTGGGAAAGAGATCCTCGTAAGTTCGCTGCATGAATTTAAGCAGCAGCGCCCGATCCAAAGTAGAACCACGGCGAATAATATAGCCCGGTAGTAGTTGCTCAGACACTTTTAACGTTTATTAACTTAGCTAGCTCGGGTTATGTGCTGCTGGTGGGAAATCAGTTGGAGTAGGTTGATAACTTACCCCCACCTCTTCAATTGGTGCGGGTGCTGCCATATCGGAGGGTAAAAATATCCGGGCGCTGACTGCCACTAGGGCAAAGAAAAATACTAATACTGCAAGCAGTGGGGCGATGTATTGACGAAAGATAGCCATATTTTAATTGCAAGAAGCTAGGAACTTTTATGAGAACCTAGCTGAAGATTTGTGAAGTATTATTGATTTATTTTAGCA
>NZ_CAXTNE010000316.1:0-8561 GCF_964245445.1 uncultured Nostoc sp. | reverse complement strand
CTCCTTGTTGAGAAGTAGATTACCATACTTTTTTATTAGTGGGATAGTTTCAAATTAATAAGAAGAATTACACCATAACTATCAATTTTATTGATTTTGTCACTGAGGCTCATTTCTTCTAACTCATCCACCAACAGCAGTGCCTCATGGACTTTGCCTTGTTCTAGAAGTTGCCTAAGTTCTAGCAGTTCTTCCATGTTATCTATAGAGATTTTGGCTTCACTACTAATCTAGCTAGATTAGACATCTTGCAAAAATCCTGGTTTATTGTCTAAAATCACGGATCAACTGCGATTAACACCGATGAATTATTTGTGTTGATCTGTGGTTTCATTTTCAACACTTTTCCTGCGCCAAGCTGGTTTTACCACCTGACGACTACGAGCGATCGCCAGAGAATCATCAGGTACATCTTCTGTAACAGTAGAACCAGCTGCAATATAGACATCATCTCCCAAAGTGAGCGGAGCAACTAAAACGCTATTGGCTCCAGTTTTTGTGCGATCGCCGATTTTAGTACGATGTTTCTTCATGCCGTCATAATTGGCAGTAATTGTACCGGCACCAATATTCACCTGATTGCCGACAACGCTATCACCTATATATGACAAATGTGCTGCATTCGTGCGATCGCCTAACTGTGTATTTTTTAATTCTACAAAATTCCCCACACGGCAACCAGCACCCACTTCTACCTGACCGCGCAAATGAGAATATGGCCCAATTCGGCTTCCCGCCTGCACAGTGCTATCTGTCACCACTGAATACTGCACCGTGACATTTTCAGCCAACTGACTATTTTCAATCAAACTTCCTGGCCCAATGTGACTTCCTGTTTTAATCACCGTATTTCCCCGCAGATGAGTTTGGGGTTCAATAATTACATCCGGCTGTAATTCTACAGTTTCATCAATGGTGATGCTGGTGGGGTCGATGAGGGTAACACCCGCCAGCATCCATTTTTCCTTGACTCGCCTTTGCAAAATCTCGTAGGCTGTTGCTAGTTGCAAGCGATCATTAATGCCAAGAATTTCTTGGTAATCTTCCACATCCACTGCCATAACTTTTCCCACTTGAGTTACGGCATCAGTGAGATAGTATTCTTTTTGAGCATTGTTTGCTTGTAAGTGGGGCAACACCTTTGCCAAATCTGTCCAGCGAAAGCAGTAGACTCCAGCGTTAATTCGGTGATTTTGTCTTTGGGCAGCAGTACAATCTTTGTGTTCGACCATTTGCTGCACAATATTTTCATCATTACAAAAAACGCGCCCGTAGCCTGTGGGGTCGGGTAAGTTCGAGGTCAGAATGGTGGCGGCATTCTGATTTCGGGCGTGAATTTGTAACATCTGCTTGAGAGTTTCACTACGTATCAACGGTAAATCGCCGTTAAGTACTAGCAAATCACCTGTGTAGTCTTCCAAGTGAGGAAGTAATTGCTGGATGGCATGACCTGTCCCTAGTTGCACAGTCTGTTCAACAAACTCCAAACTGGGAATTGAATGCATGGCAACTTGCACTTCCTCGGATTGATACCCTACAATCACGATTCGCCGTGAGGGCGAAAGTGGTTCTACACTTTCGAGAACTCTCTCAACTAGCGATCGCCCACCCAAAGAATGTAAAACCTTAGGTAAGCGTGATTTCATCCGTGTGCCGCGTCCCGCCGCTAGAATTGCTACAACTACCATAATTAGCTATCAGCTATCAGTGAAATTATGATTAATGCTGTTGGTACTTTAAAATATCGGCTCAAATCATCCCAGCTAGTCATAGAAGACTGAAATATACAATGAGTCAGGATTATACCAATTTTCGTTGATCACGGCAGCTACAAAATTTCTTACTCCCTACTCGTTTTTATAATAGGAGAGAATAAACTCGGCAAATTGCTGCATTAGTTTAGGATTACGCCAACCAGAATCAGTTTCTTTTTGCATCACTAAAAGTGCTTCTTTTGAAGTAAAAGCTTTTTTGTAAGGTCGTTCGCTGGTTAGGGCATCGTAAATATCAATTAACTGAAATACTTGCGCCAGGTAGGGAATATCATCTTCCTTGAGTCCATCAGGGTAGCCTGAGCCATCCCAGCGTTCGTGGTGATGACGAATAATGGGAATTACACCCCGCATACTGCGTAGTGGCTGGCAGATTTTTTCTCCAATCAAAACATGCTGCCGCATGACCTGCCAATCTTCGCGGGTAAGTTTGCCTTTTTTCAGCAGCACTGCATCGGGAATACCTACCTTACCAATATCATGGAGATAACCACCCCACATCAAATCTCGAATTTGGTAACGTGAAAAATTGAGGTATTCACCAAAAGCTTGTCCCAATCTTACCAAGCGTTCACAATGATTGCCTGTATTGGGATCGCGGCTTTCAATCGACATGGCAATAGAAAATAGTACTTGTTCGGCATGTTCTAAATCTTCGTTCAGACGCTTCTGCCGTACTAAAGATTTTACACGCGCCGCCAGTTCCACACGATCAAAGGGTTTGGTAAGAAAATCATCTGCCCCAACTTCAATTCCCCGAATACGCGATCGCCTGTCATTTAAGGCCGTAATAAAAATTACTGGGATTAGCCTAGTCTGCTCATCCTGCTTGAGTAATTGGCACACTTCAAATCCATCCATTCCTGGCATCATTACATCCAGCAAAATCAAATCTGGTTGTTTTTGAGTTACCAACCCTACAACAATGGAACCACTATCCGCCTCAATCACTTCGTATCCTTCCATCCCCAAGAGGGCAACAGCAGTCATGCGACTGGTGGCATGATCGTCAACTACTAAAACCTTCGGCGGATCTAAATCAAACCCATTCACTTTAGAACCTTTAGCTTGTAGTGTTCTAGAAACCAATGAATTATCACCACAATTAACATCAACTTTTATCCAAGAAGACACTGCTTGGTTATCTTTAAGCATAAGGTCTTCTTGAGATAAGCCTAAAGAATAAGCCTCCACATTATTTTGTGATCCTACGGCATGATTTGAACCGATACTCTTCACTGTGCTAATGGGGTTTGGCCCACTAACAATTTCTTCTGTAAAGCCTGTATGGTTGGATTTCCATTGAATCACAAAGGCACTCCAGTTTTTTGCACAAGTTAACAGTGTCAGATTTCAAAAACAAATTTAATATTCAACTATATCTGAGCCAGAGTTTTAATAGGGATTATGTATTATGTCAAACTGCGTATCTAAGTTTTTCGCAGCATCTATGTTTTATGTTACAAACAAGGGGTATATTGCTGTCAATTTTTGTGTTTTGTCTCTAATTACAGTATGATCAATTGACACAAATCTTAAATCAGGTTTTTTACGGATATTTTTTCATTGAGCGGCGCTAAAAAGCCTTGTAATTGCTTGTTTTATATCGAGATACCCAGTTTTGGATGTTAAGTCTTTATGGTAATCATAAGGTGTATAGCTTTTTACTTACTCAGTTATAGCAGTATTTTATTACTGTCAAATAGTATGTAGTACTAAATGCTACCACAGAATTAAGTCTATTAGCTTGTAAAAAGTTGTTGCCTAAGTATCTGGAAAATAAATCAGAATTTTTGGCAAAAAAGAGAAGTGTCGAATCGGCATCTGAATTATCCACTTCCTGCCTGATCCCTTGTCTCTATTTCTATTGTCGCAGCTACGCCCGTCTTAGACATCTCAACCGAACTATAAACTAGTTCCTATAAAATCTCTGCCTTGTGTTCCCAATAACCACCTTTTTCGCCAATGGGAGGTAGGTTCGAGTGAAGAGGCTTGTTGCTCTTGTTGCCGCCGCATTATTATGACTTCGGTTGAATCGCTTAATTCAGGATCGCGATAGGGTATGGCAGCACGGGTTAGCAAGTGTTCTTTTTCAGGTTGTGAGAGCATAGGGAATGCTGTTAGCGGATAGCTATGGTTGAGCCAGTGCTGAGTGCTGTTAGAATGGGCTGCCACAGTACCAGGCGATCGCCTTCCTACTGGTGGGGTAGAACTGATCGCCAAACCAGCAGACAAAAGTGCTGTGCGTACAGCAGCAGCACAAGAATAAGTGGCTAATAAACCATCTTGATGTAAACACAATGACAGTTGTCTAATAAATTCAACAGTCCATAATTGAGGACATTGAGGTGGTGAAAAGGGATCGAGGAAAATTGCATCTGCCCAGAACCCCGACTGACGTAATAGGGTTATCGTAGTTCTAGCATCCCCAATTAATAGCTTTGCTTTTAGACGAGGTGTTTGTACTTGATGCTCAAAAGCTAGCTGGGACAAAATTTCAATATAGTTACAGTTCCAATTGTCAAACAAGTGATGAGCGATCGCAGCTTGTGGGACTGCTGGATTCAGTTCTAAACCGATTACTTCAACAGAACAGTTAGGATTCACTGCCCAAATTGTCTGCAAAGCAGCAGCTGTGTTATATCCTAGACCATAACAAATATCCAATAGTCGCAAAACTGGTTTTTGGGCGACTGTAGTCAGTTGAGTAGGTTCCACAAACTTGAAAAAACTCTCCTGCTTCGCACCATAATGGCTGTGAAAGGATTCACCAAACTCTTGAGAGACAAAGGTGAAAGAACCATCTGCTGTTAACTTAGGTGTAAAATTTTCTAAGTCTGACATTTTATAAAAAAATTAAATAATAACCAATCCCCTTTAGGAGTAATGAGTGGTGTTAGCGGTAGCTGGGCGTTGAGCCAGTGCTGAGTGGGAAATCTAACTTATTTACTCAGAACCCCAAAAGAAGAACTATTTTACCCAATTCCCAATGCCCTATGCCCAACCCCCAATTTGTTGTTTCGCCAGCTTGGCTATTTGAACATCTAGAAGATCCGCAAGTCGTTATTGTGGATTGTCGCTTTTCTCTAGCCGATCCACAACTAGGGCAACAAGAATACCAAACAAGTCATATAAAGGGATCATATTATTTAGATTTGAATCAGGATCTTTCCAGTCCAGTGGGTAAACATGGCGGGAGACATCCTTTACCTAACCCCAATGATATAGCTAATAAATTTGCAGCGATTGGGGTAAATTCCCAAAAAAGTTTAGTTGTAGCTTATGATGATTCGCGCTTTGCCTTTGCGGCTCGTCTATGGTGGCTTTTGCGCTATCTAGGGCATGAACAAGTAGCAGTACTGGATGGAGGCTTTGCTGGATGGCAAAAAGCTGGCTATCCTGTTACAGATGTTGTTCCTCAACCCCGGATGGGTATGTTTGTAGCTCAAGTACAAATAGAAAAGTTGGTAGATATTAGAGAGGTGAAAAACCGGAAAGATAGCCATGAGGTAGTATTAGTAGATTCAAGAGAAAGCGATCGCTACCGAGGTGAACGAGAGCCAATTGATAAAATTGCCGGACATATTCCCGGTGCAGTCAACTATCCTTGGCAAGAAGTTACAGACTCTTCCGGTTACCTACTGCCTCAACCAGAACAACGCCGTCGCTGGGAACAGCTAAAAACAGCCGAAGAAATCTTGGTTTATTGCGGTTCTGGCGTTACTGCCTGCGTAAATTTACTTTCTTTAGAATTAGCTGGCATTAGCAAGGGTAAACTTTATGCTGGTAGTTGGAGTGATTGGATTAGTTATTAGTCATTGGTCATTAGTCATTAATCATTAGCAAAGGACAAAGGACAAAGGACAAATTTCAAAACTGACCTAATTGCAAACTGTAATTAATACTGAAGAACCAGCCATCAAAATCAATGTTTTCGGCGGTTGAACTACCTAAACTCACTCCAGCCTGCACATTTATATTGCTGGTATCAGATATTCGGTAATTTAAGTGCCCGAATAACCGATGAAATTGGTCTTCTCGATCGCGCTGTGTAAAGTCCGAAAAATTCACCTGGTAGTCAATACCAACCTGGAGAGGCTTTTGCAAGTAGTAGTTTAGAGACACCCAAAAGGAATTGATTATCCGATCGCGACTTTGGGGATCAGCAAAATTTACACTCAATTCGTAAAAGCTATTAAGTATTAATTTTGAAGTTAGGGGATCTCGCCGTCCTAAAGACAGTTGAAAGGAATTCTCATTTAAAAAGCGATCTCCTGCTTTGAAGCTATCCAGGCGATCGCTGTTGTTGGCATAAAATAACTGTTGATTGCTCCAACTAACTTCTCCATACATTCGCTGCGATAGCTGCTGGTAAATACCGAGATTAAATCTCACCTGGTTGTAATCGTATTGTGACTGATTGATATAACGAATGAGATTGCCATCAATTGAGCCGTTTAAAAAAGTCTTAGCTCCCAAAGGGAAATATGCAGAGGCTAACGTCAGTCCAGAAAAAATTAAACCATCTTCTATCGGAATATCCTTTGAGGAAAAAATATTACTCGTTTGGAAGTAGGCGACACGCCCTTGTAGATAGCCTATAGGTTTAAACTTAACTACGGGTTGTTCTATTGGTGGAAAAGTAGGCTGTTCTAGCGGTCGTAACCGCACCCGTAACCCCAATTCGCGATCGCTATCAGATTCAGGTGGCTGTTTTGGCGATCGTAGCAGCTGCATTAGCCTCTCTAGCCTTTGGGACTGATTTATCTCAGGTGCATTTAACAGTTCCTCTTTTGAGTCTGGAGAAGATGTAGGCAAATTACTTGGCTGCGATTCTAACTGTGGCGGGTCATTTTGCTTTTGAGTATCTTCAGGTTCTTTGGTTGTGTTTGGGGCTTGAGTAGTTTCGGGTGTTTGCTGCGCCAGCTTTAACGAATAGGCAGGGGGAAATGACCCCTTCCTCCTGTCGTGGAAATGAAGGGGGGATGAGTCTGAATCCCTCACTTCTATTAACTGGTTATCGTACCCTACGGGAAGCTGGCGCAACAAGTGGGGTCGAATCCCCATATTTAATATCTCCCCAACTAAGAGTTCCCTGCTCCCTTGTCTCTTGTTCAACGGCATCTGCGAATTTGAAGGATGCGACTCACTAGACTGCTTGCACAAAGAGTTAATTACCTCTAGCTCCAAGTTCTGACATAGCTGATAATTTTCCTCTGTACTTGCTAAATTTTTAGAATGCAAAATATTTGTATTTGCAGATTCTGACGCATTTACTCTAATGCAACACCAGCTTCCAGCACTGGAGGCTAACAAAATACAAAAAAACAAATTCTTCCAGTTTTTGAGTCGCATCTGTTAGATTGCGGTAATCGCGTTTGGCAAATGTAGACCCACAAGCTGTATCAGAAGTTCCGACTCAGAATATACAATTGAGTGCATTTATCTTAGCTTTGTAGGTATATACTCAAACTACAAACTGAAATTGTTGCTTTTCGGATTTTTCCCCAGATTCTTTTGTAAAACTGAAATAATCGGATACAGTTACAGTTGATGCTCAAATTTAGTGGAATACAGGGAGTAACTCATTTTACAACAAATGCCTAATAACTTTTTGTCCCTGTAGCTAATCTGATTAAAATGGATTATTTGTAAGGTACTCCTGATTTAATTGTTGATATCAAGTACTAACCTTGAAATCTACCGCAGACTTTATTGTATATAATGCCAGTTTCATAACAAAGATCAATCAACTAAACACATAATTTATTTGTTGTTTATTTTATCTATTGAATTTAGGATAAATTACAGATAAATTTCCTAAAGAACTCGCCCGCGTAAAAAAACTTATTAGCCGCTTAAACGTTTAATTTTTTTGGTATTAGTTGAAAATCATAAGTTATCAAATTATGTTTTATAAATCGTTTCCATTGTTAGTGATTGGTTTATGGGGAGTTATAGTACTGCCTTTGCCAAATAAAGTAAATGCCATGACCCCTTTGACACGAGCAGAGATTCAAGACCTCCAAAACATCGTACAACTGATACCCAAAGATAAACTCAAGAAACGTCCTGCACGTAAGTTAGATGCAATGACTCCTGGGGATGGGCTGTCAACTGGTCGATCTTCCCTAGCAGATTTGCGTTTCAATGATGGCTCTTTGGCACGAGTTGGAGAACAGGCGTTATTTCAATTTTTGCCGAAGACTCGTGACTTTAAACTGTCAAATGGGACTGTGTTGCTGCTCATCCCACCAGGAAAGGGGCAAACACGTATACAAACGCCAAGTGCAGCAGCAGCAATTCGTGGTTCAGCATTATTTGTACGCTATGACCAACAAACAGACACCACGATTGTGGGTGCGCTGACAAATAGCGGCATTGAAGTTTCTAACAAGGAAGGTGAAACTAAGGTGCTGGAAGGAGGGCAGATGATAATTCTAATTAAAGGGGAATTTCAGAACTTATATGATTTTGATCTGAGAAATTTTTATGAAACAAGCGAACTGGTTCGGGAACTTGATTTGAATAGGCAAAATCCTGTGCCTATACATCACGATCCAGCAATCACCAGTGTTCAAGCCGAAACTACTGCGGCCTTAAAAGCACAGCCACCGGTAAAAGGCGAGGGAGTAATTGAAATGCAGCTAACTCGTCCTAATAGCCCAACTGAGACAACACCCGTAACCTCAACTACTCCAACATCCGTAACCTCAACAGAGAAATCACCCAACACCTCAACTACTCCAACATCCGTAACCTCAACAGAGAAATCACCCAACACCTCAA
>NZ_CAXTNE010000315.1:1276-8587 GCF_964245445.1 uncultured Nostoc sp. | reverse complement strand
CCACTCCCCATTCCCCATTCCCCATTCTCAAAAGGAGTTTAATCATGTCTGAATTAGCGCCAATAATTCAATTAGGAAATCCAACATTGCGCCAAAAAGCTGCTTGGGTTGAGAATATTCAAGATGAGTATATCCAAAAGTTAATTGAAGACTTAATCGCTACTGTTGCCAAAGCTAACGGCGTGGGGATTGCTGCGCCTCAAGTAGCACAATCCTATCGTTTATTTATTGTAGCTTCCCGCCCTAATGCCAGGTATCCCAACGCCCCGGAAATGGAACCTACTGCGATGATTAATCCCAAAATTATTTCTCATTCAACTGAAGTTGTCAAAGATTGGGAAGGTTGTTTAAGTGTACCAGGAATTAGAGGGTTAGTTCCTCGATATAAAGCTATTGAAGTGGAATACACTAACTGTCAAGGCGACTTACAAAAGCAAGAGTTAACCGATTTTATCGCTCGGATTTTTCAACACGAATATGATCATCTCGACGGGATCGTATTTGTTGATCGCCTGGAGAACACTCTCGATATGATCACTGAGCAGGAATACCAACAACGAGTAGTTAACAAATAAATGGAAGTGGGGAGTGGTGTATGGCAATCTTAAATTATTTGTGAGAAATAAGATCCCCGACAACTTTTACCAAGTCGAGGATCTGCCTCAATACTGCGTAGGTTTTGCCTAAAAAGTAAGTAACTCCAATGTAGGTTGGGTTGAGGAACGTAGCAAGATCCCCGCAGAGTAACCCAACATTTTCAGGTCTTTATTGGGTTTCACCATCTTCAACCCAACCGACAAATCTTCAAAACCTACGCAGTATTGGGATCTGCCTGACAATTCAGATCATGTGAAAAAGCTAACGATTAACCTAACCCCCTAACCCCCAACCCGTGGCGGGAAGGGGGAAATTCAAAGTCTCTCTCCTTAAAAGAGAGAGACTTTGAAGTAATACCAATTCTCCAAAATGAGGCAACAGATGTAAATCAGGAAAGTCTTGCTGCATCTAAGTTTCTTAATTGCGTTAGCGCAGCGTAAAGTCTTCTCTTCGAGAGGCAACGCCTTCGGCATAGCAACTCTTAGAGACGCTACCGCGAACGCTTAGAGCGAGTCCGCGAGCGTCATTGCGAATTGGTATAAGGTTTTCCAGATGCTGTGAAAAGTCAGGGGAATATGCGGGTTACAATTCTCACAAATTCAACAAGATTACTATAGTTCAATTAATTCAAAAAGCGCTTCTGTAAGAATCAAGCGGCAAATATAACAACACTTCTAATACCAATTTTGTATGAAGTTGCATAGAATGATAAAGCTAAAACCTTTGCTTGGCAATCCTTTCACCCTTATTCTGTTCCACAGCTTCACAATAATTTGGTATAAGACAAGTTTTCTGTCTATGGTTGGTATCAGTATGTTCTATTGCAGATAAATTTACGGAAAATTATGTACAAATGTTAAGTAGCTAAGGGCAACACCAAGTTAAACGCGAAGTAGCAAGAGTCCACTTCTTAAAGCTTGATTCCACAGAGATGATTTTTGAACTTCTGGCAAAGAAAGAGGCTGATTGACTGATAACGGTAGCTCTTGTTGCAGAGATAGTTGCCACCAGCCAACATCGTGCCACTTACTAAATTTATACCCTACTCTGTAAAAAACACCTACAGGCGAAAAACCGACAGCCTCATGCATAGCTACACTTCCTGGGTTGGGTAAAGCGATCGCAGCAAAAACATTATAAAATCCTTGGAGTTGCAGCAACCCAAAAAGAGAAGTGTACAAAGCTTTAGCGACTCCTTTTCTGCGATATTCAACATTTACATACACGGATGATTCTACAGACCATTGGTAAGCGGCACGAGTCCGGTAGGGAGTAGCATAGGCATAACCTAGAATCTCACCGTTAATTTCACACACTAGCCAAGGCATCTGCTGTTGATAGTTATTGATGCGTTTTTCAAATTCCGTTTTGCTGGGAGGCTCTATCTCAAAGGAAATTGAAGTTTCCCACACAACTGGCGCATAAATTGCCAGCATTTTTAAAGCATCACTTTCGTTAGCTAGTCTAATTGCAGCTTTCACAACAGATCCTTTTTAGATTTTAATAATTGGCTAGAAAGGAGGTTTGAAAAAGATTTTGGCTTAAGTTTACATCAATGTCACGAATGAGGGTGCAATGACTGTGGGAATTGCCTTAAGCATGTGCTTCGCAAACTTGCTCACCTCGCCACAATTGATACAACCGCGTTGCTGGCATTGTCATATATAAAATATCACCAACACTGAGCTTAGTTTCTAATAAATCCCAGCCATGAAGGGTTTGGTGGTTTATTTCTACGTACAAAGGTACACAGTCAGTTGACATGGCTACATCTTTCACCCACTGACCACAAAAGGCATGTGAAGGTGTAATCACAGTTGCAAAAGCCACCCAAAGACTATCTGCTGTAATTCCATTGCCAAGGATGCGTCCCCCTAGTGCAGCAGCAGCAAAAGCTGGGGCTGCTAGTTCAGCCGGACTCAGTACGGCCTCGAAACCAAATAGCTGTTGCGCTATACCAGCAAAATCGGGATCGGCATAATGAACAATCACCGGAATGCTGGGTGTCAGTCCCTTGGCTTTGAGGGCAATTTCCAGATTGGTAGCATCATTGCTAGTAACAGCAAGCACTGCGGCGGCAGAGTCTATATTACTGGCTTTAAGTATTGTACGGAAGCTGGCATCTCCTTGAATGACGGGAATACCTAGTTCGCGGGCGGTGTTAATATATTTGTTGTTGGAATCAGGTTCAACTACTACAACTTCATATCCACTAGCGTGGAGTTGCTGGACAATTCTCACCCCAATACCACTCAAGCCACAGACAATGTAGTGATATCGCTGGGGAATTCGGGCTGCATCCCAAAATTGCTTAAAGCGGCTTCCTAAGACAAAATCGGTGAGCATTGCATACCAAATACCAATCACCACTGCTCCAACCAGCATCATCACAACAGTAAATAACTTAATACTCTTAGGAGCATTTTCTACTACTTTGTCATTGCCACCCGCTCCAGTAATCATGCCTACAGAAAAATATAGAGCATCGACAGGAGACAAACTCAACTCCGCCGACATATAGGTGAATGTAGCAATCAGGATAACCGCCAATAGTACAATAGCACCCACCAGTACCGATCGCCCGTGTTGCTGAAACAGCCTAAGATTAGTCATGACTTTCAGCAGTTTTTTAATCAATGATCTCCGAGGAGAACGGATGCGGGGTTGTGTACCAATAATTAAGCGATCGCCCACCTTGATCTCTTGTCCAGATATTACACCTGACACCAAATCCATCTCACCTTCTACTGGCAAGTAATAAATCAGCATCCGCGATCGCTCTTCCCACAATTCACTCAGCTTTCGACCCTTCCAGAAGTGGTTTTCATCAATGTATTCTTCGTGAATTGGCCAAGTTTGCTGAAATAATTTGATTTGTCCGATCGCTCGGTTTCCCAGTGCTGCAAAGGTGAATACGGGTGCTGCTAATCCCACAACACTCATACTCAAGTGGTCTGGCAAACTTTGATCTAGGCGCTCTCCCAAATTTGTATTATAAAAACGGTTGATAATCCGAATTTGGGGATTCAGCACCCGCGCTTGCATCATAATAGACAAATTCAAAGCATCTTTAGAACCAGCGATGACTAAAGTGTGTGCCTGTTGAATTCCTGCTGCTGTTAGGGTAGAAGCTGCTTCTAAATCGCCAACAATCACATCTCCTGCTGTTTCGCCAGGGATAGATTGGTGATGAATGCCAACAACGAAGGCTCCCTGGTGTCTCAGCAAACGAAAGGTTTTATATCCGGTACGTCCTAAGCCACAAACAATAATTCGGGGTTTCATGAAAAGGCAGCATCTTTTACAGGTAGGGCTGCATTTCTAGTTATTTATCAATATTGTTGCCCGCTTTCCTGCAATATAACTGTAGCTGACAACACGATTATTTCAAATAAGATGGCACTTTTACAATTTTATGAAAGTCTATGTTATTGGCGCTTCTAGGTTGAGTGCAATACAAACCTAACCCTCAGTCCCTTCCCTACTAGCATTGGAGAGTAAGATTTAAAGCCTCTCTCCTTTTAGGAGATAGAAATGGAAGTGAGGTCAAAGTGTATTGCTTCCATTCGAGAAGCGCTATATTTAGATACCTGAAATTTGAAAAGATTCAAGTTATGAAAAATTTAGTAAAATTAACAAGTTTTGGTACTATTTTATGCCCCTTATTTGTGCTAGGAACCCTAGCTGCTACAGCGCAAGTACAGCCACAGCAACAGCCAGGGCCGATTTCTGCACCTAATGTAACACTAAATATACAAGGTAGCAGTGGTACATGTCCTCAAACAATTGGACTGTGGTGGTTTGTTTTACCTTATGAAGGCGGTGCTGAACATACAGTAGTGGCAGATACTAGAGAATTTGCAGATGAAACTAAGTTAGTTTCATCTAAGAATAAGCAATTTGTGGAATTTGTTTCACCTTTACGCAGTAATTATGCTTCTTGCGTAGGTCAAACTCGTGGGCAAGAATATACTTTCTACAATGTAGAATTTAAGAATAAAAAAGCTTATTTCCGTGTGGATTTACGGAAATCTAATGTACCTGGTCGCCTAATTACTTACAAAAGTATAGTGGCTTCCCGTCCTTATGTTAGATGGGCGATCGCTGACTAACTCCTCAATGGTTAGTTTCAAGCTTCAAATAGGAAAGCTCTCTCTAAGCTCGACTTTATCCAAAATTAATAATTTTAATAAAGTCGAGCTTAGGGTTTGCGAATATATTCCCTCATAAAGTTAAATTAATTACTTTTAAACCGCAGAGCCACAGAGATATCAGAGAAGAAAAAGATGTTTTACAAGTTACTTTGAAAGGGCTATTACAGCACAGCGTAAAGAAACCTACCATTTCATTACAGCGAGAAAGCCCAAAACTAAAGCTTTTTGACTTCCGCCTTGCGATGCCAGTGCTAACGATAAAAGAAATAAAAGAAAAACATGGCAACTTTTGTAGGTTATGATACGCTATCTGCTTGAGAAGTGTCGAGGAACCAAAAATGACTAAGCTGCGCGTGGGGTTATTGTTTGGCGGTAGTTCGGGAGAACATGAAGTTTCAATCAACTCAGCACGGGCGATCGCTAAAGCCTTAAGTGCAGAACAAAATGCTAATAAGTACGAAATACTGCCTTTCTACATCCAAAAAGATGGGCGCTGGCTAGCGGGGGAAGCACCCGAAAAGGTTTTAGCAACCGGCACTCCGCTACTGGAATCGGAACAATCAACATCTGTTGGAAATCTCACATTCAACCCTCAAGCTCAAACTCTCAGCAAGTGGCAATCTCCCTCTCAAGTTTCCCAAGTGGATGTTTGGTTTCCCATTCTCCACGGCCCCAACGGTGAAGACGGGACAATTCAAGGATTACTGACTTTGATGCAAGTCCCGTTTGTGGGTTCTGGGGTGTTAGGTTCGGCAATGGGGATGGATAAAATTGCCATGAAAATGGCTTTTGAGCAAGCGGGACTACCACAGGTAAAATACAAGGCGATAACTAGAACGCAAGTTTGGTCTAATCCTTGCGTGTTTCCGAAACTGTGTGATGACATTGAGGCAGCATTAGGTTATCCCGCTTTTGTCAAGCCTGCTAATTTGGGTTCATCGGTGGGTATTGCCAAAGTGCGATCGCGCCAAGAATTAGAAGCCGCTTTAGATAATGCTGCCAGTTATGACCGAAGGCTGGTTGTAGAGGCTGGTGTCGTAGCTAGAGAAGTCGAGTGTGCCGTTTTAGGTAATGATCAACCCCAAGCCTCTGTCGTTGGAGAGATTACTTATGATAGCGATTTTTATGACTATGAAACTAAATATACTGAAGGTAAAGCAGATTTACTGATACCCGCACAGCTTCCAGATGCGATCGCTCGTCAAATTCAGGATATGGCTTTGCAAGCTTTTGCAGCTGTTGATGCTGCGGGGTTAGCAAGGGTAGATTTCTTCTACGTGGAAGCGACACAAGAAGTTTTGATTAACGAAATAAATACGTTGCCAGGCTTTACTACGACTAGTATGTATCCCCAACTTTGGGCCCATAGTGGAGTCTCCTTTCCAGAATTAGTTGATCGGTTAATTCAACTTGCGATCGAAAGGCATGCTCCTAGCTGACAGAGAAAGTAACCAAACTGATTTCAGATTATTATGGCGAAAAGTTGCAAGAAATACAGAACTTTGACAAAAATTAGCCAGATTTAGTAGCATCTATTTTACAAAAAAAGCTACTTAAATCTGAAACTTTGTTACGGATACCTGATGCTTGACTCCTCCAGTACAATTTATGGACTAGAGGGGTACAAATCTGAAAGTAATCATGGAAAAAAGTCAGAGTGTACAGCGCGAGCCAACCCAATTCAGAAGGGCTACTCCAGAGCTGACAAACAGAAAATCGAGATTAAAACAAAGCTCGAACGTTCTGATATATCTGGTTGCACATCATCCTTGGCTATTGTTAACTGGGTGTTTAGCCATGTTTATAGGAGGTGGTGCCTTTGCCCTGTATAGCTTAGGTAATGCTGGACAGGTAACACAAGAAGAACCAGAAAAAATCCCTGTTATAGTTGAAGAACCAATCAATGCGCCCTCTGAGAATAGTAATCCTACACCTTTGTGGATGGTGGCTGCGATCGTCCTTAGCTGTGGTAGTGGTTGCTTGCTCATTTTCCGAATGCTCAACCGGACAAAGCAACCGCAAAAAGTCCAAAAACTGGTTAACCGTCATCAGGCACGCTTGGCACAGAACCATTACCCAAAATTGGAACCTCGCCTTCCCAAGAACCAGCCAGTCTTTTTGCCACAGTCACAACTGATGCCCGTCATGCAAATGCGACCTAAAACAAAACATCTGGTAACGGTTCTGCCAGCAGAACACAAGCACCACTTGGATACGCGCACAGAATCTTTAGCAGACTTAATGGATCTTCGTAAAGATAGTTCATTGTCTGCAATTTTACGCCAGTCTTAAATTTCCTGTAAAGCAAAAACCTGTCAAAATAATATTTTTTGCAAATTAAGGCATGGTTATACCGTGCCTTTACTAATATCTAGAGGCTAATTAACAGTTAAGCGATCACAGCTTTTGCTTGGGGAAAACACCAAAATGAGTAAGCGATCACAGCTTTTGCTTGCGGAAAACACCAAAATGAGAAAGCGATCGCAGCTTTTGAATAAGCGATCGCAGCTTTTGCTTGCGGAAAACACCAAAATGAGAAAGCGATCGCAGCTTTTGAATA
>NZ_CAXTNE010000315.1:0-1176 GCF_964245445.1 uncultured Nostoc sp. | reverse complement strand
AGCGATCGCAACTTTTGAGTAAGCGATCGCAACTTTTGAGTAAGCGATCGCAGCTTTTGAGTAAGCAATCGCAACTTTTGAGAAAGCGATCCCAACTTAAGCAAGCTACGCGAACGGGCATCCTACGGCGAACGTCTCCCCTTCTGCCAAAGCTATCCATCAGCCGGATCTTTCTCAACGTGGAAAGCAAAGGAATTTCTTGATGCTGAAAAAGCAGCAGTCTGTCCGGTTAAACTGATAAGGATGAAAATAGCAGATCGGGCAGTGAATAATACAGTGCGGTTAGTTTTGACAGCAATATTGCTGGTGCTAGTGACAGCTTGTGGCAGTATCGGACTGCTACCGACTAGCGAGTTAGTGCAAAAAGCGATCGCACTTGGGCTAGAGCAAACTCAACAAAAACTTAGCCAGCAGTTGGATCTAGATTTTCAAGGATTTGAAATCAAGCGGCTATCAATTACCCAGGAACAACCCCTAACGATTGAAAATTTACCAGCTTTCCACGTTCGGGGAACCTACGACTTAATTCTAAAGCTACCAAAACGGCGCTTGACGCAACCAAAAAAACCTTTTGATGTTTACCTGCAAATTCAGCAAGAAGGTAAAACCTGGCGATTACTACTTCCAGAAAAAGGTAGTAAAGATACTCAATCAATTTGGCGTAGCTATCTCATCCAATAGAGACAGGGAAAGGTTTGAATTGTCTCACGTTTTCCCAAGCTTTGTCGGCAGAAACCATCCTACCGGGACTTCCGCAGTCAAAATATTCAGGTAGTAAAGAAGCAACAAAGTTAGTCTCCTGCATCAATTAATTCAAAAAATTGCGAAATTTGTTTAGTCGAGCGAATGTGATAAACATTTTTGATGCTTTTTACCTGCTCGATATACTCACGATATTTTGGGGTTAAATATTTGTCACACAACCAAAGCACGCGGTAGCTACTAAGTGAACTCCTTAATATTGGACTATTGGATGGCCAGCCTTCTGGCGGTTTAAAGTAACCTGTGATTAGTCGTTTAGTTACCCACCATCCATGCATATATAGCGGTAAATCGACAAAAACCAGAGTATCTGCCTCCTCAAGTCGTAGCCAGAGAGTTTCCATGCAACCAAACCCATCAATAATATCATGTCCGGTCAAAGACTTATTATTTAGACCGCAGGGGGGCAGGGGG
>NZ_CAXTNE010000314.1:0-8632 GCF_964245445.1 uncultured Nostoc sp. | reverse complement strand
GTCCTCTTGAGTGTGTTAGATAGAAAAAATAAAATTTTAGATAATGCCGAGATTACTTAATCTTAAGACGGTACCAGTGCAGATTAGGTGACCAGTGCTCATTGCGGCGAGGAATGTAGCGACACTGGGATTATTGAACAGCGACGGAAAACACAAAGGCATCTTAGGGCCAACGTGAGGATAGCGAATTGTCCGAGGAATAATCGAAAGACATAACAGACAAATGCCAGTAATAATTGCCGCTTCAGTCAAGTTCCATGTAGTGTCAGTTTTGGGTAAAGTTGCCTGGGCTGCTAATAACATTGATGACATCATGGTTCTTTCTCCTGCAGAAATTAACTTATATAAGCCTTAAAGAGGGGATTAATCCTGTTTCAAAAGCCATATAAATCCTCCGATGATGAAGTAGTTGGAATCGTCTCTCAAGGCGAAGGTTAATACCTCCTCCCTCAGTTAGACTGACTACACGAAGGCTGACTGGCTAATGCTCATGAGTTATTTTGCTGGAGAAAGAACCAAAATCGTTTTTAAGAGTTTTGTATTGATCGCGGCGTTACAAGCAATGCCGCGATCATCGCAAAACTACAGACGACCGATGTTAGTCAGTCCTAAAACGATGCCAACGCCAATAATATGACCAAAAGCCATCGCTGCAACGAATGTTGGAATACTAATCGGCAGGATGGGGAACTTGGGGCCAACTAAGGGTTTTTCGATCCGAGTACTTAGTAAAACTATTACTAAGCTACTAATGCTGATGATGATGCCTACTGTAGGATTCCACGCAGGTGTTGCGGGAACAGTTGCAGCTGCTGCTAGTAAAATAGATGAAATCAAGCTTTTGTCTCCTAAAATGTAGACCTACAAAATTATAAAATTACCAAGGCACAAAAGTTTTTCGGATAGTTTAGACTTTCTTGATGATTATTTTAAATTTATTAAATTTTCATGCGCGTTAAAATTTGCGGCATTACTCAACCACAGCAGTCTATAGCGATCGCCTCTCTGGGCGCAACGGCACTAGGATTTATTTGTGTGCCAACCTCACCTCGCTACGTGACTACATCCCAAATTCGGGCAGCAGTAGCAGAACTCCCGGCTAATATTGACACAATTGGTGTTTTT
Organism: uncultured Nostoc sp.; assembly: GCF_964245445.1. Lineage (GTDB taxonomy): Bacteria > Cyanobacteriota > Cyanobacteriia > Cyanobacteriales > Nostocaceae > Nostoc. The sequence goes on along the minus strand of NZ_CAXTNE010000314.1, from coordinate 7,507 downwards.
GCTAACGCTAGTATCCCCGAAATCAGTCAGATAGTTATTGATTCTGGGTTGACTGGTGTCCAGTTACACGGGGATGAATTACCAGATTTTTGCTACCTATTACGTCAAGCTTTACCCAATGTCGAAATTATTAAAGCATTGAGAGTTCGGAGTCTTGAGCATCTTGACACAGTGGCTCATTACACAAATTACGTAGATACTTTACTATTTGATGCTTACCATCCCGAACAACTTGGTGGTACAGGCAAAACCTTAGATTGGACAATGCTAGAGCAATTTAACCCTAATTGCCCTTGGTTTTTAGCTGGGGGACTAACGGCAGATAATATTGTGGAAGCCCTGAGTCAGGTTAATCCCAGTGGCGTTGATTTATCTAGTGGTGTAGAACGCGCACCTGGAGATAAAGATTTAGATAAAGTAGCCAAGTTGTTTGAAAAATTGGGGAGTAGGTAGTAGGGGATGAGGGAGCATGGGGAGCAGGGGGAGCAGGGTAAGAATAAAAATTAATTATCATTTCCCCTCTGCTCTAAGCTTTGTGCCCCTCTGCCTCTTGCCAATGCCCAATTTTCTAAAAAAATGCTGCTTGATGGCGAATTAAATTAAAAAATTCTTCGCGGGTTTTGTGATCGTCTTGGAACGCACCAACCATTGCACTAGTGACAGTCCAAGAGCCTGGTTTCTGGACGCCGCGCATCACCATACACATGTGGCTAGCTTCCATCACAACGGCTACTCCTTGAGGTTCCAAAATGGTCTGGATTGCTTCGGCAATTTGGCGGGTTAACCTCTCCTGGACTTGCAAGCGACGGGAATACATCTCAACAATGCGGGCCAGCTTACTCAGTCCCACAACTTTTTGGTTGGGGATATAAGCAACGTGTGCTCTACCCATAAATGGCAGCATGTGGTGTTCGCACAGACTAAAGAAATTAATATCCCTAACTAGTACCATCTCGTTATGCCCTTCATCAAAGATGGCATCGTTAACGAGTTCTTCAAGGGATTGGGTGTAGCCACTGGTAAGAAATCGCATTGCCTCGGCCACTCGCTTGGGTGTTTTGAGGAGTCCTTCGCGTTTGGGGTCTTCGCCAACTCCCAATATTAGTGTCCGCACGGCGTCCTCCATTTCCTCCAGATGTTCCTCTTTTGGCGGGGACACATCCGCTTGTCGCCCGTTGTGGGTGTTGCGATCGGGTCTAAGAGTTATGGCTTCTGCCAAGTCGGGAATCAGAGGTGATTGAGAGCAATTGGAACCGTTGGAACTAGCAATAGTCATGATTAAGTCTTGGTTATGGTTTAGTCATTAGTCATTGGTCATTAGTCATTAGTCATTTGCAAAAGACAAAGGACTAATTAGAGTGCGCCAGCGCTGGGCATCAGGGTCAATTCATCAATAACTGCCTCTTGTGGTAAGAGAACTGTGTAGAGAATTGATTGAGCGACAATTTCTGGGGTTAACATTTTGGAACGGTCTAAGTTGACATGGACTGTTTCTGTATCCCACAGTTCGGTATTGACTGCGCCGGGACAGATAGCAGTGACACGAATGCCGTGGGTACGTTCTTCTTGTGCCAGGGTTTGAGAGAGGGCTATCAAAGCAGCTTTGCTGACGCTGTATGCTCCCCAACCGGGAAACGGCTGCTTGGCGGCAATTGAGGCGACGTTGATAATTGTGCCTGTGCCCCGATCGCGCATTGAAGGCAAAATCCCTACAATGCACTGAAACACGCTGGTAAGATTTAAGTCAATTACCTGCTGCCAGTCCTCTAGGGGGGTTTCGCTCAAAGTAGCTGTGTAAGCAAGGCCCGCATTGTTTATCAAAATGTCTATATCGCCAAAGTCAAGGGCGATCGCTTGGATCTTTTCTTTTACTTCGGAGATCCGCGCTAAATCTACAACGTAAGCTTTCGCTTCCACCCCAGTATGCTCTACAGCTTCTCTTACCGCCTCCAATTTATCCAAAGAACGGCTGACTAAGGCGATATCTATTCCTGCTTTGGCAAAAGCTAAAGCCGTTGCTTTCCCAATTCCACTGCTTGCCCCAGTAATCAGGGCGCGTCGTTTTTGCTCAACACTCATTCATGGTGTCTCCCAATTTTTTGGCAGTTCTTAAACTCTATTACCACCCAATTATTCACACTTCTCGGTTTAGATACATTAAAGGAATTTAAAAATCTGATTATTTCCATTAAGCAACTGCTATGATCCAGTGCAATAGTAGGTATATTGTGAGTTTTACCAGTGAAGACAACAATTCGTCGCCTGGAAAACCACGCCGTATACTTAAATTAGATTACTTGATAATACAAAAGCTACTCAATCAAATTGAGTAGATTTAGCAAACATGCAAATGCCTATGGCTAGATTGTTAAAAATCTTTAAGCACATAGGCAATTATAGCATTTTGCTCTGCTAATCAATCATTATGCAGCGCTGTTAGTGGGCAACTTCTGTAAAAACGCCAATTTTGCGGAATTTTTCATAGCGCAGTTGACGGCGTTCTGGAGCGGTTAAACGATTGAGTTCGTCCAAGTTTTCCAACAGCACTTGCTTGAGAATAGTAGCGGCTTTTAAAGGATCGGAATGAGCGCCGCCAGTGGGTTCAGGCAGTATTTGGTCGATAATTCCTAACTTTTTCAGGTCGTGGGAAATAATTTTTAGAGCAACAGCTGCTTGGGGAGCCTTAGCAGCATCTTTCCACAGAATGGCGGCGCAGGCTTCAGGAGTGGCGACGGTATAAACTGAGTGTTCAAACATGAGTAGGCGATCGCCTACACCAATACCGAGTGCGCCACCGGAACCGCCTTCACCAATAACTGTGCAGATAATGGGTACATCTAAGCAGAACATTTCTCGTAAGTTGTAGGCGATCGCTTCTCCTTGACCTTGGTGTTCTGCTTCTACCCCAGACCAAGCTCCTGGTGTGTCAATAAAAGTTAGTATTGGCATACTAAACTTGTTGGCGTGTTCCATCAACCGCATTGCCTTGCGGTAGCCGCCAGGGTAAGGCATTCCAAAGTTACGGGCAATATTGTCTTTGGTATCACGGCCTTTTTGATGACCTAACATCACCACAGGTTGCCCACTCAGACGACCTACACCACCAACTAAAGCCGGATCATCACCACCACAGCGATCGCCATGCAATTCCATCCATTCATCACTAATAGCCTGAATGTAATCGAGAGTACTGGGACGACGCGGATGACGAGCGACTTGCAATCGCTGAGACGGGGATAGACTACTGAAAATTTCCTCACGCAGTTGCATGGCGCGTGCTTCTAGTTGACGAATTTGACCAGAAACATCGACGCCATTTTCCTCTGCAAGTTGCCGAATTTGATCGATTCGGGTTGCGAGTTCTGCTAGGGGCTTTTCAAAATCTAACAGTAGCGGTTTACGCTCGGTAGTTGCCATCGTAGGGGTTATAAGTTACGAGTTATAAGTTATCTATCCTTTGTCTTTTGTCCTTTGTCTTTTGTCCTTTGTCCTTTGTGTTTTGTCATTTGCAAATAACAAATGACTAATGACCAATGACTAATGACCAAGGACAAATGACTAATGACTAAACCAGCAGTGGTCTAAATCCATGTTTTACTGATACCTGACCAATCTGCTCCATTTTGTCTACGGTAATCTGATTCCGTCCCCACGAAAAGTTCGTGTATAACTTCTCAAATTCCAGCAGCATTGATTCGGCAAAACAAGCAAACAACTGGCGGGCTGGCACGTCCATATTGACAATTTTCATAATTTTCCAGTCAATATCCAGGGAATGCTCTACAATTCCACCATTTAACACGTATACACCAGGATGCTGAATTTTCGTCGCTAAGTTTTTAGGATAACCACCATCAATCAACAAACAGGGTTGTTTCAAAGTAGTGGGTTCAATTTCCACGCCTTTGGGCATACTGGCAACCCAAACTACAACATCAGCTAGGGGTAGCGCTTCTGTCAAACCCATAATTTTTCCTCGCCCCAGTTCGCCTTGCAACTCTTTGAGACGTTCTTGATCGCGGGCTATCAGCAGAAGTTCTTGAACATCTGTTTTTGCATCTAGCCAGCGTGTAACGGCACTACCAATATCCCCAGTTGCTCCACATATAGCAACTGTTGCTTTTGATAGATCGATTCCCAGTTGTTTTGAGGCTTCTTCCACCTGCTTACAAATAATGTAGGCAGTATGCGTATTTCCTGTGGTGAAGCGTTCAAACTCTAGTTTAATGTTACGGACTTGGTTAAACTGCTCTAACTTAAAGTTTTCAAAAATAATTGAGGAAAATCCGCCTAAAGCTGTGATGTTAATGCCATGTTTCTGTGCGTGGGCCATGGCGTTGAGGATTTTGCGTGTTGCAGCTTTGATGCGGCGACTAGCTAGCATCTCTGGCAAAAAGCAAGATTCTACATACCGTCCTTCAATTTGTTGCCCAGTTACACTGGTGACAATAATGCTATCAACAATTTGCGGTGGGGCGCTACACCAAAAGTCTAGCCCTTGATCGGCATATTCTGGGTATCCCAATTCTTGAGCTACTGATTGAGCGTGTTCTAAACTAGTCAGATGTCCAATTAGACCAAACATGTAGTGATTATTAGGCTTATGCTGTCTCGAAAGGGTGGAATTTAGTAGAGTTGGGAGTTGGGAGAGACGCGATTAATCGCGTCTGTACAGGAGTTGGGAGTTAGGAGTACAACTCATAATTTCTCACTGATCATTCCTCACCGGAGGCAAAGCGTCTCCGGCTTTGCTCCTAACTTTTTTTAAGCGGCTATGAGTCCGTAGGCTGACAAACGCATAATATCGCGTGTCGTAAAACCGATGTTACTTAATGCTTCACCGTACTGAATCATAAAGTCTTCTACTAAAGCATCTTTTTCCATTGCCATTGTGTGGGCATCACCCTCTACTTGGTTGAGCATTTTCCAGACGATGGGTAGGTTCTGGCGATTTGCTTGCTCTAGTTCAGCTTTGGCTTCTGTAAAGTGTTCTTTCAACCAAACTTCTCCAAAGTTGAGGTGGCTATATTCTTCTTTTACTACTCCCTCAGTAATTTTGCGGGCGAAAGCGTCGGCGACGGGGATGTAGATGTTATATGCTGCGATCGCAAAACATTCAATAATCAAAGACTGAATCAACAAGCAAGTAACAACCTTTCCGGATGCCGCGGCTGTTTGGAAATTTTGGTGTAGTCCAGAGAAAAATTCTTTAGCAAATTGCAAATCTGGGGTTACTTGCAAATTGCGCCCACAAGCTTCAAATCCTTTCTTGTGACGACTTTCCATCTTGGATAGGCGAATCAATTCATCATGAGATTCTGGCAGCAGTTGGGCTAATGTGATGTAATTTTCATGGGCTTCTTGTTCCCCTTCAATCACGATCGCATTAATTCGGCTATAAGCATCTTTGTATGTTTCGCTCTTGAAATCTAATTCTTTAAATTCGTCTGTAAGCTGCTGCATGGTATGTTTACTCCTGTAAATCCGAATTATTTGATACCAGGATTCAATTTACCCTATGAACTGAGGGTAATAATCACTGTGGTTTAATTTAACTTAACAAGTAGACTATCTTTATAGATTAATTGTTGCTGGGGGCAATGCTGTAGTAATAGCGAAAATGCTTTGCAGCTCAAGTTATGTCGAAACCAAACCCCAATCTGAAATCTGGCGATTTTTTGAGCCTAGTAGTGTTACTGCTAGGGGCATTTATCGTTCTACTACCTCTGTTTGTGGTCTTTCTCACCTCCTTTGCACCAACGGCCACCAGCCCGGAAAATTTGTCTAAAAATAGCTGGTCTTTAGCTAATTACCGCGTTGCATGGCAACAGGGAAAATTTTTACTGGCGTTTGCTAATTCTACCTTGGTAGCGATCGCTGTGACGGCGTTTCAGATTGTCACTTCCGCTTTAGCGGGTTACGCCCTAGCACGGCTGAAGTTTCGGGGACGCCAAGCACTGCTTTTGGTCGTTTTAGCAACTTTAGTGATTCCCTTTCAGTTATTGGTGATTCCCATCTTTTTGGTTTTGAAGTGGGGACACCTGATAAATACATACTGGGCGCTGATTTTACCCACTGCTGTCAACGGGTTTGGAATTTTCTTGTTACGTCAGTATTTCCAGACAATTCCGGTGGAGTTAGAGGAAGCCGCAGCCATAGATGGGGCGAACCGACTGCAAATTTTGTGGTGGGTGATGTTACCTTTAGCCCGTCCGGCGTTGGTGACGCTGTTTCTGTTCACCTTCATCGGTGAATGGAATGATTTATTTAAGCCTTTGGTGTTTACGACACGACCAGAATTAAGGACGGTGCAACTGGCGTTGGCTGAGTTTCAGGAGCAATTTACGAATAATTGGCCGTTGATGATGGCGGCGGTGACAATAGCGACTGTTCCAGTGATGGTATTATTTCTTATCGGTCAGCGTCAGTTTATTCAAGGTATTGCTGCGACGGGGATTAAGAATTAGTATCGCTAATTTCGCAATCATCTTTATACAAGCGATCGCTATTTTGTATTGTATTGTTTTGTAGTTAGACGGATAATCTAAGCAAACTCTAGATTTAAAAGGTTTATGTGCTGGAGTCGATGGTTAGTGTGATTGGGCTGTAAACTATGGCTCGTGATTTATTCCACAATATTGTGAGGTCTGCACTAGAGAAAGAGGATTGGGTAGTTACAAATGATCCACTTAATATTCGGTGTGGTGGGGTTGATATTCAGATTGATTTAGGTGCAGAGAGACTTCTAGCTGCGGAAAAAGCAGGATAAAAAATAGCAGTTGAAATCAAAAATTTTGTTAGTGCCTCAAAAATTTCCGAATTTCACATGGCGCTAGGACAATTTATTAATTATCGGACAGCGTTGCGTGCTGAAGAGCCAAATAGAACTTTGTATTTAGCTGTACCCTTGGTAACTTATAATGACTTTTTTAACTTGTCTTTTATTCAAACTGTAGTCAATGAAAACAAATTAAAGCTGATTATTTACAATGTGGAAACGGAGGTAATAGAACAATGGATAAATTAAATGAATATCGGACAAAAGTTAGGCAATTGTTAACTAAATATCTCCAGTTCAAGCCTAGTTACGGAGATGTAGAAGTGGAACAAATTTTTGATACAGAACATGACCATTATCAAATTATTAGCGTTGGATGGAACAATCAAAAGCGGATTTATGGGCCAATAATGCACATAGATATCAAAAATAATAAAATTTGGATTCAACAAAATACAACGGAGGCAGATATAGCTTTAGAAATGATGGAAATGGGTATAGATAAACAAGATATTGTGATTGGTTTTCATACTCCAAAAATGCGCCAATTATCAGGATTTGCTGTGGACTAAAGGAGAGAATAATACTAAATAAATATATTTTATTAGAATATTAGGTAGGAAAATAAATAAGGTATTGTTTCTTTGTTATGAACTTTATATAAGCGATCGCCTCTTCTACTAAACTCATCTGTGGGTGCGTTGGCGTAGCCCGTCGTACACATCGCTT
>NZ_CAXTNE010000313.1:0-8719 GCF_964245445.1 uncultured Nostoc sp. | reverse complement strand
TAACAAATGCCCCATCTTGAATCAGTAATTTTTGGGTATCAATCCGCAACTCTCCGGCATTTCCTGTACCTCGGGTTTGAACTGACAAATTGCTCAAATACTGACCATCGTTGGAGCTACTAATTACCTCTAGCACATCAGTAGCATGAACTACTAAACTTCCACCTTGCCCCACTCCTAGAGTATTTGTCGCTATCTGGGAACCGTTGGTAAGAGTAATACGTTTGCCTTGCACTTGTATATTACCACCCTCCGCACCACTGGCATCAACTGTTGCCTGCTGGGATAGTTGAATGTTCCCCAAGTTTGGCACGGCATCATAACCTAAGAAAAAACTTTTATTGTCAAAGGTGAGATTTACTAACCCTTCTCCTGCGACACTGCCCAGTTCTATCCGTCCTCCACCAGTTTTCAGTGTTGCTCCTTCTAAGCTGACATCACCACCTACTAGCGCTAAAGTTTGATTTGATCGCACGCGCAGCCCAAATGTATTATCTATCAATTGTCCTTGACTATCGCCCTTAACCTGAATCGCTCCTGGATTTGCCCCGTATTGCAAACCTATTGGTACATTGATACTTAATAAAGGTGCAGACTGAGGATTTTTTGCACTGAACTCAAAACCATTGGCAAATTTCAAACTACTTGCAGTGCTAGCAACAAACGAACCGCCAATGTCTAATTGTGCATTTTGACCAAATATAATCCCATTAGGATTGAGCAAGAACAAGTTGGCTGTACCATTAGCACGAATTAACCCATCAATATTAGATATAGATTTACCTGTGACTCGACTAATAATATTTTGAATGTTTAGATTATTGTTAAAATAAGCTGTATTCTCAGTAGGAAGAGAAAACTCACTAAAGCTGTGAAATAAATTGCTTCCCGCCGTGGTTCCACCTTCGATTTTGATAGTTTTGCCAATTTTTTGAATATTAGAGTTATTGGGTAGATTAGTGTCTGGAGTGATTTGAGCGATCGCACAATTTGCAGTGCATATTACTGTGCTGGTAACGGCAATGTTTAACCATTTTAACAAGTTTAGATTTCTCATTGCCCTAAATAGGTTGGCGTAAATAATTATTGTTGAAATAAGGCAGTTCTTGCTGGGAGCAGGGGGAAAAAGAGTTTGAGCTTTATTTACTTTCCTTCACACAGTTTGGTTTTATTGCACCGACTTACTTACACATGATTTTTATTCAATTTATTTATCTATTTGGCGTTGCTCAATCAACAGACGCTGCAATGCAATGTCTCTACAAGAATTTTGAAATCACACAAACAAAATTAATTATTATTCATACCGCAATCAGCAACACCATCCGCCATCTATTGTTTGCATTAGATAAAGAGCAGCTAAATCTCTAATTTTCTATGTCCGGCAGAGTTGATTAACTTTCTTAAAGAGAATTTAGATCAAAATAGTCAAAATTAATAGTGTTATAAGTTAGTTTGTAACAAAGCTTAAACAATGCTTTGCTTTCTTAAAATTTTTCAGTCGGCTATGCTGCAATACTCTTGGGATAAGCTTTTTTCTCTCAGGAGCATCCCCTGCCCAAGAACAGCCTGCCTCAACAGATAAATTTCTGAACTGAACCGTATTAGGCTAGTACAGGTCGGCGGAAATAAATTTTTTATCACTAGCTGCATAATATTGGTTCGCTCATACCCATAAATATATAGAAGACAATCACACGAGCAATCACATTTAAGATGCGGAAATAAATTTTTTATCACTAGCTGCATAATATTGGTTCGCTCATACCCATAAATATATAGAAGACAATCACATTTAAGGTTGTGTTTCACAGATTCTGAGTGTATGAGTATTTTTTATTCAATTAAACTAGTAGCTAGGCAGTATAAGCACGGTATAATTACTTATTAACAGTGCTTAAAATGACATTTAAAGAGTCTTACTCTAAGAGGAAAAAATGCCAATGAATTCTCTAGAAATCGTCAAGCAGGCTTACATTTACCTAAATCAAAGAGATATTCCTCGTTATTTTTCTCTTATGTCCCCTGACATTGATTTTTACCAAACTGAAGAACTCCCCTGGGGTGGTCACTATCGTGGCTTTGATGAGAGCAAAGTCTTTTTCTCCAAGTTTTCTGCGTTGATTGATTCTTCAGTCGAGATATCTTATTACATTCAAGCTGGCGAGCAAACAGCTGCGATCGGCAAAACGAGTGGTGTAGCAAAGCGAACTGGGAAAAAGTTTAGTTGTAACTTGGCTCATATCTGGACAATTCAGGAGGAAAAAATTGTTCGACTAGAGGTTTATATCGATACTGATGTAATGAAAGCCGCTTTAGTATAAGCCGAAAAAATCCTCAGTTTGTGAGGAGGCGATCGCTATTTCAAAAAGAGAAACTCATATTGTTACAACCAGCGATTCTATGTCTGTCTGATCTTTAAATATTTTACAGGTTTCAACAGGAGGTTCATAAATGAAGATTTTTGTTGCAGGCTCAACGGGAGCGATCGGCCGTCCGCTAATCGGGCAACTGCACAGCTTAGGGCACGACGTGGTAGCGTTAACCCGTTCTCCAGAAAGAGCGAAGGCTTTAGCCGAACAAGGGGTAGAACCCGCGATCGCAGATGTATTCGATGCCGATGCGCTCATTGCTGCTGTAATCCGCGCTCAACCGGAAGTAGTTATTGAACAACTCACCGCTCTACCCAAAACCTACACTGGCGAGTCGATGAGTGCGTCAGCACCATTCAACCAGCGTATTCGTAAAGAAGGAGGTGCTAATGTGCTGGTAGCGGCGCAAACGGCAGGCGTGCGTCGTTACTTGAGACAGTCGATCGCATTCTGGGGAGTTCCTGGAACCGGATTGGCAGACGAAGAAACACCACTATCTTTAGATGCTTCACCCGCAGTTGCAGCAGATGCACGCACTGTGACTGAAATCGAGCGTCACTTACTCGAAACTCCTAATATAGAAGGAATTGTCCTGCGTTATGGTTTCTTTTACGGGCCAGGTACTTGGTTTGCCCCCGATGGTGATGTTGCTCAACAGGTACGACAGCAACAGTTCCCGATTGTTGGAAATGGCGCAGGTGTCTGGTCGTGGTTACATATTGAGGATGCGGCGATCGCTACAGTTGCAGCAGCAGAGCAAGGCAATCCTGGTATTTACCTGATTGCAAACGACCGACCCTTAGAAGTGCGCGTGTGGCTCTCTGCTTTTGCCCAATGGCTCAATGCTTTGCCGCCTCCGCAGATATCGGTTGAGGATGCTTTGCAATTGAGCGGTGCGGATGCCGTTTACTATGGTACTCAGATGCGAGGCGCATCGAATGCCAAGGCAAAACGCGAATTAAATTTTCAGCCGCGACCTTTGGAATGGATGGTTGACGCACCCGTGGGAAGTGCAAGCTAACTCACATAAGTTGACCAAAAAGTTATACTACCTCATGTTAAAGAAGGCAAACGATGCTTAAATCAACAGCTTTTAGGTATCTGCCGTTAGCTTTCACTTTCATCGGTTTCACCCCAAGCACCGCTCTAGCAGTAACATTAACAACTTACCCATTTACAATACCTTTGCCAATTTACGAGGGTGAGTTGATGATTTGGAAGTGTCGCCATCAGAAAATAGTTACTTGCAGTTCATCAACAGGGTATTTTTAGCTGCTCAATTATCTGCCTTCTGCACTTACACCAGATAGCGCTGGTTTTTGCAACACAACCGTATTTTCAACCCCATCTGCAAAATATAGGTTGTTTAACCAGATATGTTCTTAAGACTTGTCCTAGCAACTTATCGAGGTAGAATATGGCTCAGATATTACGCCCTTCCCAGAAATGCTTGAGGAAAAGCCTTTTTACATCTATTGATTTTGCCTTGAGCTTATTGTTATTGATGCCGACAACAGCCTTAGCTGATAGGAACAACGATCCCCCACCTCAGACTACGGGAACTTCAGGTGGCTCTAGAGGATGCGAAACTCAGTCCGAGACATCTTCAAGTAGCATTCCAGCCCTGATTTTGCTTGCACCTTCCCAAATTTATGGGCAAACTTTGGCAACCCGTCCTACATTTGCTTGGTTTATCAACAATTTTGCCTCCTTGCAAATGGAGTTTCGACTTTATGAGTATGACCCAGCTAGCAAACAATCTAAGTTGGTAAAAGAGATTAAAGACAAAAATTTTAAAAGTTCACCAGGAATTATGATGCTATCTCTGTCCAGTTCAGAGTTGTTAATTAACCGTAAAAAATGCTAATTTAGCATTTCTCTTCATACTCTTTTTTTGGCGAAGGTATTGATGAACTGTGCAAATTAAATGTCATACAGCTTATGCCTAACTCAATCATCATTTCCTATAACTCTCTTGAATTACTAAAGGTTGATAAAATTATGTTTGATCTCGATCAAACTATCAAAAATCGGCACTCAACACGCAAATTTTTATCACAACCAGTGCCACAGGCTTTGCTCGATGAAGCCTTGGCTCTAGCACAGCTAGCACCGTCAAATTCAAACATCCAGCCGTGGCGGTTGGTGTTTGCCCAAGGCGATCGCCGCGATCGTCTGCAAGAAGCTTTGCTAAACCAAGCCAAGCAGCAGCCGCCCTACAGCTTTGGGCTGCCGGAAGCCTTCCAGCATTACCGCCAGGAACTGGGCGTGCAAGTCTATGGAGCTATGGGGATTGCTCGTGACGATAAAGAGAATAGACAACTAGCCCTTCTACGTAATTACGAATTTTTTGGCGCACCAGTGGTTGGTATCGTCTGTATGCATCAAGATTTGGGCATTGCAGATGCCTTGAGTGTGGGAATGTATTTACAAACGCTGGTGTTGAGCCTAACCGCTCGCGGCATTGATACCTGCGTAGAGGTTTCGCTAGCAGCTTATCCAGAAATTATCCGCAGCGAGTTGAACATTCCACCGGAATTATTGATCATTTGTGGTTTGGCTGTTGGTTATTCCGATCCTGATTTTCCCGCTAATCATTTGCATATAAGCCGTGAGGCGGTGGAGAAAAACGTTACGTTTCAGGGTATATGAGTTAGCAACTATCATCGTTCCCATAGATTGTAGCCCAGAAAAATCATAGTATTAGAGATTAAATATATGCAATCTGTTGATGTCTATCGCCCTCTGGGAGCCGGAGAACAAATCTTCTGGCTGCACGATCAAGCTCATCCTTTACATTTCGCTCTCACTGCCCAAATCAAAGGAAAATTCACGGTTCCTCAACTTCAGCAAGCACTTCACCTCGTACAGCAAAGGCATCCACTCCTACGAGTTCGGATTGCTCTAGATGAATCAAAGCACCCTTGGTTTGTCGAACACCCTGCTGACATTCCACTGCGGGTTGTACAGCGGCAATCCGAACAACACTGGCAGCGAGAAGTTGAGCAAGAAATCGCAACGCCCTTTGTTTGGTCGCAAGCTCCGTTAATGCGGATCGTCTTGGTTCACTCAAGCAATAGTACAGAATTATCAGAATTAATTGTGATATGTCATCACTCGATCGCAGATGGAATCTCTGTGACTTACTTAATTCGAGATATTTTGCAGGCGATTGCTACGCCCACTGCCTTTAAAGAGTCTTTATTTGTTCCTCCGTCACTAGAGGACTTGATTATTGGGAAAGCCCCCAAAAGAGTTTTTTTGTTAGAGCTGCTCCCTAAGTTCATAAGCGATTCCTTCTTACTTAAGCAACGTGCAAAGCAAAATAACCGTTCATTTGTCAGTTCTGGTTCGCTCTCACCCGAAACAACGCGGTTGCTCATAGCTCGCTGTCGGCAAGAGCAGACGAGTGTTCATGCTGCAATTTGTGCCGCCTTTCTCTTAGCAGTCCGCCAGCAAAATCATTCAGAACAGCCGCAAAACATCAATTGTTCATCACCAATTAATCTCAGACCCTACTTAATATCTGCAAACCAGGAAGATGTCAGTTTTTGTATTACTGCCGAACGGACATTGCACTTGTTAAATTCTGACGCCAATTTCTGGGAAGTTGCCCGTTCTGTTAAACAGCAGCTCAAGCAAAGTATAACCTCTAACAAACTGTTTAAGAAGATTTTCCAACTTCAAGAATGGCTGTCTACCGATCCCAGTCCTGATGATGCTTTACAAGCCTTTAAAGACCAGTTGGACTATGATATAGCCGTTAGCAATCTCACGCGATTGACGATCGCGCAACAGTTTGGAGAGCTAGAACTTCAGGCAGTATATGGGCCTGTTGTCACAACAGGTGTGAAAAACGATCGCTTAGTTGGCGTGGCAACTTTGGGAGATCAACTATTCTTAACGCTCGTGTGTTCAGAACGGGTGATGCTGCGATCCCAGACGAAAACGCTCCACGAGGAAGCTATACATCTACTGAATAAAGCGATCGCATCTAACCTTGTTGAAATCTAATATTTATGAGCTATTTCAAAAATCTGCATATAAGCCATGAGATGATGTCTCGTTTCAAGGCAATTGAAAAAGGCTGCTTTTCTTCGTAGAATTGTCAAAAAGAAATTTATTTTGCCTATGACAGACAGGTTCATCTGTGCAAAGCAAATTAATTTAACAGACCTATTGATAATTTTCCATCGCCGGAAGTTTAGTTAAGCTAATCAGAATTGCATATTTGCGGTTGCGCTCCCACTGCCATCAATCAATGATGTCTGTTGAAGTTTTATACTTAGGAGGAATAAAGATGAAAATTGTTCAATATGGAACAACTATTGTAGTCATCCATACGCTTGCCAACGGACTGCATGGTTTAGCGCATGTGGAAATCCCTGTTAGCCTGTCTTTGCTTCAGAGTTTGTTTGTGGGTATTGTAATTTTTTTGACTCCCATCGTTGCAGCCGTTTTACTTTGGACACAGTTCTATCGCCTTGGTAGCTGGCTGCTGTTGGGTTCAATGGCAGGATCGCTGCTTTTTGCAATTTACAATCATTTGCTCGTAATTAGCCCCGATCATGTTTCTCAAGTTTCCTTTGCAGGTTGGGGTTTACTATTCCAAATTACAGCTATCCTGATATTAATTGTAGATGGATTGGGATGTTGGATTGGCGGATGGGCATTGAAAACAATCCAGCAACCAGAGGAGGTCTTATGAGTTAGTAACTATCATCGTTCCCATAGATCGCAGCACTTTATATTTTTCTTTTTCTTTCTTTTGCCTTTCGGGTTCGCCATTTGCTTTATGCCGGGAAACCCGTCCACCGCAATGGCTCACTTTTTACTTTTGCCTTGTTTGGTAACCCACATTTTCTCAGTCTTGAAACACTCATAGTAAGGAGAAAGAACCATGAGCCAATTTAATCTATCCACTACTGTCCAAGAAGCGGCTACTGATACCATCCTGAACACTGCTGCCCAAGAAGCGGCTACCGATACCATCGTGGACATCGATCTCAAAGTTCAAGCTGAGAAAGGCCCGGACCTGCGGAAAGACCATCCTAAAAGTCATGCCTTAGTTTGGGGAGAGTTCAAAGTTGAGGACAATATTCCTGATTCGTTGAAAGTGGGTATCTTTGCCCAGCCCAAAACCTACCCGCTTTGGATGAGGCTCTCCAATGCTTCCCCCGCACAAAAGCGCGGTAAACTCGCGTCAGACCTCGATCCCGATGTTCGGGCACTTGCTATTAAACTCTTACAGGTAGAAGGTGAAAAAGTTCTGGATGATGAGCAAGAAACCCAAGATTTTTTGCTGATTAATCATCCGGTGTTCTTTGTCCGCGATGCCCAAGGGTTCGCCAACCTGACCAAAGCAAGCGTCGGTCAAGCAAATGAAGAAGAGTTGCGATCGCTAGCACCCACGTTTGAAGTCCTCAAAGCGGTTACGAGCAAACAAGTTGCAAATCCGCTGCTGATCCAATACTGGAGTACGACTCCCTATAAACTTGGCTCTCGGACGATTAAATTTTCGGTCAAACCTCACTCCTCAGATACTCCAGGTGTAACCCCTACTTCTGAGACTTATTTACGTGAGGCAGTTGTTAAATACCTCACAGAAGAGGGCAACGATGCCACCTTTGAATTTTTAGTGCAGCTCTACGTTGACGATGAAAAAACTCCCATTGAAAATCCCATGCAAGAGTGGAAGGAGGAAGACTCACCGTTTATTAAGCTTGCAACCATTACAGTTCCCGCTCAGAAATT
Source organism: uncultured Nostoc sp. (assembly GCF_964245445.1). Lineage (GTDB taxonomy): Bacteria > Cyanobacteriota > Cyanobacteriia > Cyanobacteriales > Nostocaceae > Nostoc. Next base: position 593 of record NZ_CAXTNE010000313.1, on the reverse strand, counting down.
TGACTTCGAGGAGCGGAAGCGACTGGATGAGGGGCTATCGTTCATGGCTTGGCATACCCTCGCGGAACACGAACCCCTGGGTAGTGTCAATTTAGCTCGCAAAAAAGTTTACCAGGAGGTAGTAAAGGCTCGACGGAGTAACATACACCACCGCATCGAAGAACCGCAAGCATATAGTTCAGTCTTGGACGATCCTCAATAATCTTGCTTGTCAACTACTTCCATCAAAAACTGTTGACGGAAGTAGTATCTGGCAATAGCTACACTAACGATTGCTCTTTTTGCTAATTGATCGGCATTAATACAAGTCCCTTGACAATACTCACCAACTATGCACCCTAGCATTCAGAATCAGTGGCATTGGCGCGAATACTTTGCAGAATTCCTGGGAGCTGCTTTCAACATTTTCATTGGCTTAAGTGCAATCGTCTTTAACTTTGGGGACTTCCAAGAAATAAATTACTCAGCAAAAATGATAATTTGACATTTATAAGATAATGATAATCATTCTGAGGGGGTGAGAGGTAGTTGCCGACGGCAACTACCTCTCACCCCCTCAAAACACTCACAAAAAAGTCTGCACTCTTTTCATG
>NZ_CAXTNE010000312.1:4695-8737 GCF_964245445.1 uncultured Nostoc sp. | reverse complement strand
CCCTCCTTGTTGAGAAGTAGATTACCATACTTTTTTATTAGTGGGATAGTTTCACGCCTAACCGACGTTCACGAATCTCGAAAGCTTGCAAAAAGAGGGATTCGGCTTCTTTGTAATTACCTTGCTTAAAATAGTTTAACCCCAAATTGTTGAGGCTATCAGCAACATCAGGATGCTCATATCCCAGTAGGCGTTGCCTCATTGCTAAGGCTTGGCAATGTAGAAGTGAGTTTTTTTGCTGCTGTTGCTGATTCCTCTGTTACCTTTTCCCTCACCCAGAGTTGTAAAAGTTCCACGGCTGCGGACTCACCCAAAACATTTAAAGTAAAGGACTGGAGAAGGTCTAACTGTAATCGCGTCGTAATCAGCACTTTAAAACGGGGTAGTTGCGGTGGTAGATATGTCTCAACCTTAGAGTAATCATTGAGATCATCAAGCACTACCAGTACATCACCTTCACGCCATTGCTGCCAGCAGTATTTCACTTGACTGGGTAAGTCTACATCCAGATATTGTGGTGGGTTTAAGTCAAGGTGAGTTCTGGCAAACTGCACAATTTGAATGCTTACATCTTCAGCCCTTGCCAGCAACCAGCAAATTCCACCCTTGTAAATTTCACGATGAGCCATTGCATATTGTAAGGCCAATTCTGTTTTACCCAGTCCACCCATGCCAGCGATCGCAGCAATTGCTATCTGATTATTTTGCTGCAACATCTGGTGGAGGGTTTGCAATTCAGCTTCACGCCCAACAAACGCCACCACCCCTGAGTGGGGTAAATTTTGCGGTGTTTCAGTAGAGGGATTTAAATTTACCTGTTCCCCAGGCGACTGTAGTCAGAAGTTACCACCAATGATAATATTTCCCTGAAAGACATTTTTAATAGAGTCAGCTAATTTTGTAGAATTGATGACGGTTGCTGGTTGCGAGTTTAGGCCATTCGCTAACGCCTGGACTTTCGGCGCTAGTTGAGGATCAGCATTTGCGGCTGCTTCAACTTCTCGCACTGATTGAGCAATTTCGGTATCTGCGTCTGCTGCTGCTTTTAACTCCAGTACTGCTTTGCCATAATCTAACGGCTGCTGTGGATTTTGCTGTGTTGCATCCGCTAGCAAGGGTAACTTATTTTTATTATGTAGCTGTTCGATTAACTCACGACTTTTGTCTAATGCAGCTTCCCCAAGCTTTTCGCCAGTTTTTTCTAGAGCTTTAGTTAAAACTATAGTAGCGATGTCTACGACGGGCTACGCCTACGCAGTTGCAACTGCTGTTAATGTTACAGGCTCCATATTTTACCCATCAATTACGAAATAACACTGTGAAATATTTTACTTTAGTGCATTTTATCTGAGAAAAGATAATATAAAATTATTAAGATTTATCTAAGAAGGCGGGTTTTATCGCGTTTTTCTCTTGAGTAAATCTCACAAATACATTTACTAAAGCCATACTATATTCATTAACGCTAAAGTCATAGTATGACAACTAAAATCACAACCCAAATGCAAGCTGATAAATACCCTTTTGCTCAAGAACTGATTACTGATAAGGAAGGTAATATCCGCAAAGTAGTCATGGATTTTGATGACTATCTACGCTTGCTAGAAGCTATTGAGGATGAAGGGCTTATTTTAGCAATGAAGGCAGTAGAACATGAAACACCTCTGAATATTGATGAAGCATTAGCACAACTAGAACAAGAGTGATTACTCAATATCTACCCAGCTTTATCAAGGATATCAAAGCTCTGAAAAGTACACCTTACTATGAGACTATTAGAACCCTTGCTTTTGAAGAAATACCAGAAATATTAACCTTTGAAGAAATTACTAACCTCAAAAAACTTCAGGGTTATGAAAATGCTTATCACATCCGCGTCGGTGATTATCGTTTTGGAGTTATTTTTGATGGAGAAACAGTCTTATTTCAGCGAGTACTACACCGGAAAGATATTTATCGTTATTTTCCCAAATAAAACCATTTTAAATGATTTGGCGAATAAAATTCGCGCTCATACAAACATAGATGCTTTGCGGCTTACCGTAGAATAGTCTACCCACGCGGACTAATAAAAATTAAAGTTTTAAAACCTGCAAAAGCAAGTTTTCCCTGTGTGGAAGATGAACTGAAATTTCTAATTGCCACTTTCTTAATTACGAACTACGAATTAATAATGCAATTTGATACCCAACTGCTACCACGCATTAATGCCACAGCCAAAAGAGAAAATGGTAAACAATATTATGTAGATGCCAAGGGAAATCGCTTTCCCAGTGTTACTACAATACTTAATGCCACTAAATCACAAGCAGACCGAGACAGATTATTAAACTGGAAAGCGCGTGTTGGTACAGAAGAAGCTACCCGCATTACTACATCTGCTAGTCGTCGGGGAACCCAAACACACAAACAAATTGAGCGCTATCTCCTTGGTCAAAACCCTGTTTGTTCCGAAGCGAGTCGCCCTTATTGGGAGAGTATCAAGCCAGTTTTAGAACAAATCGACACAGTTCGACTCGTGGAAGGCTCTGTTTTTCATCATGATTTGAGCTATTCTGGCAAAGTTGATTGTATTGCTAGCTATCAAGGTATTCCCTGTATTTGCGAGTGGAAAACAGCAGACAAACCCAAAGGTTCAATTGAGCATTTATATGAACATCCACTGCAACTTACGGCGTACATAGGAGCAGCTAACGAGTATTATCGAGATTATGGCATTCAGCTAAAGCACGCTCTCTTGGTAGTAGCGATTCCAGAAATGCCAGCTGAGGTATTTTGGTTTGAATCAGCAGTTATTAAAGATTACTGGCAACAGTGGGAAAAAAGAGTCGCTGAATATTGGGAACGCAGAAGTGTTTGGGGTTAGTCAATAGGATTGCATAATTACCGAAAGACTGCATTTCGTAACGTGAAATAAATTTTCACGAGTAGTAACAATAAGCAATCTAACTTACGCGATATGCAACCTATTCTTGGAACCCCGCTTCCATTCCTCTCCCCGAAAGGTCGAGAGGCTTTGATTCTTGCTCCCCTTCCCTACAAGGGAAAGGGTTGGGGGTTAGGTTTGAGATAAAGTCGCACACGGCGTTAACCTTGTAATGGCAAGACACTAATTAATCCAGAAAATCTGGCAAAATCACTTGTGTTGTGAGTGAGTAACTGAGGAATGCCATAAACTAACATCGTGGCGACAATATTTGCATCATGAACTTGCTTACCACCGCTAGGAATTTCCTCCATGAGTGTTAGTAACCTTTCTGTCACTGGCAAATTATCTTCAACCAAGCGAAAATAACTAGCAAAATACCGTACATCTGCCACTAAAGATGTAATAGGAATATTCCCGGTTAAGTCGCCTCGTCTTGTCATTGCTGCCAAATACTCTCTCAAAGTTTGGCGACTAATCCATAAATCAATACCTTGTTCTGTAAGCGCTTGCAGTCGTTCTGTCGCTTGTATATGAAATGGCGACAAGGCTAAATTTGCATAAACTAAAATATTCGTATCGATGAAGACAGAGTTATTAGTCGTTTGCATAAAGGTCTTCTCTGCGGAAAGTTAAACTTTCCGAGACTAATCCGACAGGATAGGCGGAAAATTTGAGAGGCGCTTTCTTTTCTTTCTTCTCCGTTTCCTCAGTTAAAAGCTTTTCATCAATTACTATTACCACTTGATGCTCACCCTCTGCAATATCCAATGGTAACTGCGCTGTGATTTTACCATCTTTTGTAACTGTGGCAATTGTTTCTATAGTTTTCATCGTATTTCTATTAGATTAATACATCACTACTTGGTGAAAGGGAGATTCGGACACATTTGCATACACTAAAATGTTCGTGTCCAGAAACACAGAGTTAGCGACCCCAATCACCATACATATCCTCACGTCTTAAAGAAAGATTTTCAGGCCAAGGGCCATAATTATGCACAGGAAAGTTTAGAGGAGGTCGCTTTTCTTTCTTCTCTACTTTCTCTGCCAAAGGCTTCTCATCAATTACTATTACTACCTGATGTTCACCCTCTAGAATATCCAATGGTAATT
>NZ_CAXTNE010000312.1:0-4595 GCF_964245445.1 uncultured Nostoc sp. | reverse complement strand
TCATCAATTACTATTACTACCTGATGTTCACCCTCTAGAATATCCAATGGTAATTGCGCTGTAATCTTACCATCTTTAGTAACTGTGGCAATTGTTTCTATAGATTTCATCTTATTCCTCCTTGTTCAATCCATTACAGCTAACACAGCTTTCGGCAATAACTTATCTTTAAACCAAACAATTCTGGCGGGGACATCATTTAATTTTACTCCCGCCTTTTCTAAATTAAGTCGCTCGGAAATTGCTAAAATTAAGTCATCACGTCCAGCCCGTCGCACTTGAGAAAACTTCTTTTGTAAATATTCTGGTCGCCAATAACCAACAATTTCTAATAAGAAGGTACGTCCATCAGAATGCACTAAGCGAAAATCGGGAATCATCACACTACCAGGAATTGGTATCAAATCAACTTCTCGCTCTAATGCCCAACCACTTTTTAACGCATCCCACTTATCAGCGAAGGATGCTTCTAGCATACTATCGTAGGGTTTACCTGGTGGATAGTGGGATACCAAACCACATTCAGAATTGAGAGTAAAACGTCCAGTTTTCCAAGTATTTGTATAAGCATCGCGGGTTTGGAGAATGGACGAAAGACTCCATTTAGTAACGTGAAGTAAAGCCGGAATAAGTTTAGCGATCGCTAATCCATACCGCGTACTAGGATTAAACAAACTCGTCGGCCCATCTATCGTAATTGTAAACCCGTGGTCAGCATCACCTTCAATATAAGCCATCAATTGAAACAACTTCAAATAGCGAAATAAGAGCTTATATTCACCCGGAACATTCCGGTGAGCATTTAACACCAGTTGACTGGCTTTATAAAATACACCCTGTACCTGAGATAAATTATATCTATTTAACAAATCTGGCGCTGTTGGTGCATCAAACACTGTCAAAATCTTATTTTCAGATAAATCAGCATAAAGTCCATTACGAACCTGTTCTAATATAACTTCGCGCTCAAGTTCTTGAGTTAATTCATCAGCAATTTTACTCAGAGTAACTTGTGTAGATTCCCGACTAGAAACCGATTTTGCAGCCAGAGAAAACACCCGTTCTCTTAACATTTGTGGTTCCAGAGGACTAACCACCTCAAAAGTACAAAAACTGCTTTTGAGAATATAAGCTAATCCCCGCTTCACCCGATAATCTGTAGAATCTCCTTCAAAATCAGTCAGTTGTCGCTCAAGCACACCTTGAGTTTTCCCCACTGCTGATTGAAAATAATTAATTAACTCAATCGCCAACTCTGAAGTTTTCTGATCAATCTTCAGTCTCTTCGGAATGATCTCCTCCCCGTTTTGGCGATGCATCAGTAAGTCTGTCGGTAACATCTGCTGAATTTTGGATTTTAGATTTTGGATTTTGGATTGAATAATTAATTTCTAACTGTTCCGCAGCCTTCAAACTCCGTTCTTTCCCACTCCCATACACAACCTGTAAATTCCCTTTCCTTTCTTTTTCTTCCCCCACCTTCCTCTCCCCTCTCCGCCTAGCCGAAGTCCCCTCCTCACTCGTATCCTCCGCCACTACCTCATACAAAATCGCCTGTTTATTCTCAATATTCCCCTTCCGTAAAACCCTACCCAAGCGTTGAGTATACTCCCTAGCCGAACCCGTTCCAGATAAAATAATTGCCACAGAAGCCGCAGGTACATCCACACCTTCATTCAACACATGAGAAGCAACCAAAGTATTATATTTACCCTCTCGAAACTTTGTTAATATCTCATGCCGTTCTTTAACAGGCGTTTGATGAGTAATTGCCGGAATTAGCAACTCTTGAGAAATGCGGTAAACTGTTGTATTATCCGCAGTAAAAATCAAAATTCGTGCCGGATAATGTTCTGCCAATAAATCAATCAGAATTCGCAATTTTCCATCAGTACCCAAAGCGATATCTTTCGCTTCTCGATGCGCTAACATCGCCCTACGTCCAGATTGCGATCTAGCACTCATTTGCACGAACATTTGCCAACCTTGAAGGCTTCCCAAAGAAATCTTTGATTGTTTCAAAAAGTCATTGCGGGTTTGAATTAACTGGTTGTATCTTTCCCGCTCAAGTTGCGATAACTTTACTTTAATTTGAACAATTTCATGCTCTGCTAACGCCTTCCCCGCCAAATCCTCAGCGCGTTTGCGATATACTTCTTGACCAATGAGGATATTTAAGTCAGCGTGTTTACCATCAGTGCGTTCTGGTGTAGCGGAGAGTCCCAGGCGATAAGGTGCGATCGCATATTCAGCAATCACCCGATTAAAATCTGTGGGTAAATGATGACATTCATCAAAAACAATCAAACCATATTGATTCCCCAACGTCTCAGCGTGAATTGCTGCACTATCATAAGTTGCAACGAGAATAGCTGTTCTATCCCGCGAACCACCACCCAGCAATCCCACCTCAGCATCCGGGAAAGCCGCTACCAAGTGTGCATACCACTGATGCATTAAATCCAAAGTTGGCACCACAATTAGCGTCGTGCGCGGCGTTGATTGCATCGCCATTTGCGCCAAATAAGTCTTTCCCGCCGCCGTGGGCAGCACAACAACCCCTTGTCTACCCGCCAGTTTCCAAGCTGCTAGCGCTTCAGTTTGGTGGGGATAGGGTTCCATTTCCAGACTAGGAACCAAATCTACAGGATAAAATTGCTTTGCCTCATCGATAAAATTCACATCTTCCGCTTGTAGTGCTTCCACTAGCGATCGGTATCTAATTGCGGGAATGCGGAATTTTTCAACTCTATCATCCCATGTAGCATAATCCATCCAACCTTTGCCGCGTGGTGGTGGATGCAAAATTAATGTGCCGCGATCAAAATTTAATGTAGGAGTACGAGCCATTTATGGGGATTGGGCATTGGGGATTGGGCATGGAGGATTGGGGATTGGGCATTGGGCATTGGTAATTTTTCCATTCGCCATGCCCCATGCGCTATGCCCCATTTCCTAGTCTATTGATTACTAATAACGCAAAAAGTGCATGATTCATCCAAGTGACTCTGACAAAAGCCAACTAGATACGCTTGTTATTAATGGAATGTATGAGCCATAAACCAACAATAATCTTGCTGAATCATATATGCTGTGACATTATTAGCTGTTGGAAGCGCATTGCAACTAACACTATTGCTACAGCCACTACTGAAACCAACTATTTTTTTGCTATTGCAAAAAAGCCGGAGAAGTTTCTTATCTTCTCCGGTTCTTGTTTCAATGCCACCTTGTTAAATGTGGAAAAATAGCTGTTTTTGATTTTATAAAATTGCTAGTAGCAGTTTATACTTAGGTTGTTTCAATTGTTTGTGACACAACAGGTGGTTTTAACAGATCATCTAATGTTGGCACAAGAATTACGTGAGATGTAGGAGGTTCCCCAGCATCTTTAACTTTGGGAACCTCACTTACAGGGGAAGGATTTCCACTTTCTGTGGGAGTGCCTCCTTTATAGCTTTCTTCTTCTTCTTCGGTAAGCTCCCTCAGAATACCTAATTCTAAAATTTTAATAACCATTCGTAAAACCTCTAAAATTAAAACTTACATAAAAAATGTATAGCAAATACATTGATATATCAATATGTATGTTTAATTTTTTTTAAACGCACTATAATCTGTATAAACGCCTTGCGATTTTGGAATTTTATAGTCAACTTCTAATAAATACGTCGTTTTCACGGAAAAACATACCGGAGTGAGTAGGTTTCCCTTTTTGCTTTTTCAAGAGTTTTACCCAAGTGCTTAACTTTTGGTATGCTTGAGGCTGAAGAGAAAGCCGTCCTATAAGTGCGTAGCTCTAAACCTATTTTTCTGGTAAAATCGCGTAATTTCACTAAACAATGCCACGGCAAGCCCAAATAAAAACCTTCAGGAAACGTTGGTGGTTTCCCCAGATTCTCAAAAGAACTCTGATTGTACTGTTAATAATGAGTCTATTGTTAGTGGAATTCGCCACTTACACTGTGCGCCAATCCTTTGCTCAAGAAAGTGGCACAATTCAACTACCTGAACTTAAAGCAGAAGTAACTGTCCAGCGCGATAAATGGGGAATTCCCCATATTTATGCTGCCAACTCCCACGATTTATTTATGGCGCAAGGTTATATCCACGCCCAAGACCGATTTTGGCAAATGGATTTTTGGCGACACATCGGTTCTGGGCGACTGTCAGAAATGTTTGGTTCCTCTCAGGTGGAGACTGACAGATATCTGCGGACAATGGGTTGGGCAAGGGTGGCACAGCAAGAAATTCAGGAAATGAATGCAGAGATGAAGGCATACTTGGAAGCTTATGCAGATGGTGTAAATGCTTATCTGGCAGAGCATCAAGGCAACGCCCTGAGTCTAGAATACGCTGTGCTAAAATTCCTTAATCCTGGGTATAAGCCAGAACCTTGGCAAGTAGTGCATTCGCTGACTTGGGGCAAGGTAATGGCTTACGATTTGGGCAGAAATTTCCAGAGCGAAATTGAACGTGCTATCCTGCTCAAAACCATTACCGCCACTCAAGTAGAGGAACTTTTTCCACCATACTCTAAAGAACTGCCAGTGATTTTGCCTGAGTTCCAGGGAGGTGAGGGAGCAGGGGAGGTA
>NZ_CAXTNE010000311.1:0-8744 GCF_964245445.1 uncultured Nostoc sp. | reverse complement strand
TATTTCGGCGAACTCATTTGTTATTTTGGCGTGTCCATAACGCACCCTACGAAACTACTAAAAGAGTTGAAACCTATACAGGTCATACTTGTGTGTACACAGTAGCCTAAAAGGAGAGAGACTTTGAATTTTCCCCTTAGAGCGTCGGTTAGGGGGTTAGGGAGTTAGGTTTTTCCATATCGTGTGAGAAAAGTCAGTTATCTAATGTCAATCCAAAGACTCCATTAATTCAATACACTTGTGCATCTGCTGGCGCATGGTTTCTTTATTAGCATGAAACCTTCGCCCATGACCTGGTAGCACCCACTCAAAAGAATAATTAGCCAAGTTACGCATTGATTTAGTCTGTTCTGACCAAGAATACCAACAGAAATCGCGGAATGCAGCTAATTGGTGCAAGCTTTCTGACCAAGCGAGATGGTCGCCAGTGAACAGAAACTTATTTTTATAAAGTAGAACGGTTTGTCCTTTGGTGTGGCCGGGAACTGGGATAATTAATAAATCTGGAGTCAAAGTAAATGGTTCAGAACCAGTTAGCTGTATTTCTACATTGCGAGTATCCGCAGTAATATCATCAGCATGGAGGATGCGATCGCACTGAAAATGCTCGGCAAACTTTTGATGATCTGCCACATCATCCTTATGAGTTAGGTACATATAACGAATTGGCCCGAGTTCTTCTAAACGCTTGACTAAAGGCGGCGTAAACCGGGGAGAATCCACCAAAATATTACCTTCTGGAAGCTGAATTAAATAGCTAGCAGCACCGTAAGATTTTTCAGAATGATAGCCGCAGTGGTAAACATTTTCCGCTACTAATATTGGAAACTTTTCTTGAGCTACTTTGATATCTTTTGGTTTATCAACTGTGCCAATAGAACTAGTAGGACAAGATAAAAGTGCTTCCAGTGCTGCTAATCTTTCCGCCTCATTCAATGGTTGATGATAAACAGCCGATTGGTCATCTACATCATAAAATACTTCAGGAGCCATCCAGCGACAGGTATCACAATCAATACAGGTAGTATCTACATAAAAATCGCCGTTGACATTTTGGGGACGACGCTGATTTAAATGAGCCATATTAATCCTTTTGCTTCCAGGCGCTTACTGGGGAGCGATAAACTCTATATCACTACGCTAGCAAAAGTAACTTGAGACTGTAGCCGCCACTAGAAGTAAATCTGCTCAAAAATATCAAGACTCGTGAAACCCAGTAAGCAGAATTTGGGAAAACTGAACATAGACACGATCTGCTGATATATTCCCAAATATGCTTTACTGTTCTAATTCCAGTTGTTCAAATCCCTTTAACCCTGATGACAATAAGTTTTGCATTAAGTGTGGACAAACACTCACACCATTATTCAGAAACCGTTTCCAAGTAATACGAATTTTGGGTGAGGGTGGATTTAGCAAAACTTATGAAGCTAGGGATGCAGATAGAATAAATGAACCTTGCGTAATTAAGCAATTTGTCCCTCAATTTGAAGGAACGGCTGCACTGGAGAAAGCTACGGAGTTATTTCAGCAAGAAGCGAAGCGACTGTATGACTTGGGAGAACACCCGCAAATTCCCCGCCTGATTGCTTATTTTGAACAGGATAAGCGGCTTTATTTGGTACAAGAGTTGATTCAGGGGCAGAATTTATTACAAGAATTGCAGCAGCAGGGAACCTTTAGCGAAGAAAAGATAAAACAGCTTTTAACTGATTTATTGCCTATCCTGAAATTTATCCATGAACACGGTGTAATTCACCGAGACATCAAGCCAGAAAATATCATGCGCCGTCTGGATGGCAAGTTAATATTAATTGATTTTGGTGTTTCTAAACAAATTACAAAAACTTTTGTAGGTGTTGGCACAACAGTAGGAACGCCTGGATATACACCATTAGAGCAAATGCGTGGTCAATTTTTCCCTGCAAGTGACCTTTATAGTTTAGGCGTAACTTGTATTCGCTTATTAACTCAATGTTTACCAAAAGCAGATGGTTCTGATGAACTTTATGATGCACTCAGGGGTTGCTGGATTTGGAGAAAATACTTACCAAAAGGTAAAAGTATTACTCTTGATTTGGGGCAAGTTTTAGATAAGTTAATTCAGGATTATGTGAAGGAACGCTATCAATCATCTGAGGAAGTAATAAAAACTATTAATGCTGTCAGTTCTCCATCTTCTAAATCAAGATATGGAAAATATATAAAAACTACTACAGCTAGTCAACCAAACTATCAAAGTTCGACCAATCATAATTTAAATGCGGCGGTAACAGCAACTTTTCCTAGACTTAATGAGCTACTAGCTTCTGGCAGATGGCAAGATGCTAATGAAGAAACTTTCGATATCATGCTTAAAATAGCTGATAGAGAAAAACAAGGTTCTCTGTATTTGGAAGATATCGAAAAATTTTCTTGTGAAGACCTTTTTGCTATTAACTACCTTTAGGATAAATATAGCAAGGGGCACTTCGGTTTCAATGTACAAAAGCAAATCTGGCAAAATATGGGGGGAAGCAAGGAGCCAGATTCGGAAGCTTGGTGTAGTTTTGCCTCTGAAGTAGGATGGTTGCGTTTTAAAATGGGAAGACAAAAATTATTTTTTTTTATAGATTTATTTGAAGAAATGTCTCCTGTATGGTTTGATGACCTGATCTTCTCTATAAAAGCTCCAAAAGGTCATTTACCATGTTTTAGAATTACTGGGATGACCTTAGTAGTGAGTTTGATTTTACTACGATGTGAAGAGTGTGGGCTTTAAAATCTAGTATTTATGGAAAGATTCGCTATGACTGAAATTGTATTTCTCGTTGAATTGTTTTATTTGGAAGTCCCCAACACCATCGAGTATCGGTAGAGTATGACCCAAACGCAATCCTAGTACAATCCATCCTTCAAGAGTATCTTGTAAATCCTTTAGGCAAGCTTCTAATGTTGCAGCGTTTGCCCACACTCCCTGACACTCTGGAATTTCGCTATAAAAAGTTCCATCCTCAAGCAACTCGTAGGTTGCTTTGTGCATTGCTGTACGAATGTAATTTGTCAACATTTAGCTTTTTGATCAATTTGCCTATGACTGAAATTTTACTTTTAATCGCAAATCCGCCAAATTCTAATTATTATGTATATTTTTTAATTTCCAAAAATGCGATCGCGCCAATTTCCCAACGCGATCGCTAAATTTTCCATCCCCTATGCAATAAAATGCAGATGATTACTCACCGCACTAATTAGATTATGGGTAACAGGAAGACTATCAACTACCATCCCCAAACACAACAGCATCATGTAGGAGATGGAAAAGAGAAACAACTCTTTAGCTACAGCGCGATCCTCTGGATTTTGCAACAAACGCCAAGATTTGTGGATAAATAATCCTCCCAGAATTACAGCGATCGCAGCATAAAGAATTCCACTCGCGCCCAAAGGATAAACCAATAACAGGGTTGCAACTACAGTGATCAGCGTATAATACCAAATCTGCTTTACTGTTGCCGTATCACCTTCAATCACAGGTAGCATTGGTATCCCCACCTTTGCGTAATCATCCCGAATCATCAAAGCTAAAGCCCAGAAATGGGGTGGTGTCCACAAAAAGACGATGGCAAAAATTAACCATGCTGACCAGCTTAAAGTGCCTGTCACAGCAGCCCAACCCACTAACGCCGGAATTGCCCCAGCAGCCCCACCAATGACGATATTCTGGGTGCTGTGGCGTTTTAGCCAGTGGGTATAAACCAAAATATAAAAGACGATACCAGAGAAGGCTAGCAGGGCGGCTAACAGATTGGCAAATACTGCTAGGAGTGTAAAGGAAATCGTCGCCAGTGCGATCGCAAAAATTAGAGCATCACGCGGCTGAACCTTACCGGATGGCATCGGACGATGGCGCGTCCGCTCCATATCATAATCAATATCCCGGTCATAGACACAGTTAATCGTCTGGGCGCTTGCAGCTGCCATTGTGCCACCAGTGAGAGTTACTAGCAACAGCAATGGGTCTACTTCTCCCTTAGCAGCAATCCACATACTCCCAGCCGTGGTAATCAAAAGCAACGGAATAATCCGAGGCTTCGTTAGCTGGTAGTAACTTTGAATTACCTGTAAAAATGTTTGGTGGTGGCGAGAGACATTAGTCTCAATCATTTTGGCTCTGGTTCCTTATTTTTCAACAACTTATATGCAGCCCCGGCTCAAGGTGGCTCTTTCAGGCAAATTAAACACAGATTTTCTGCACCTACGTGGGTCGCATGATCAGTGCTGAGTGCTGAATGCTGAGTTAGGAGTAGAGACGCGATTAATCGCGTCTCTACAGTAATTAGGAATTCTTCCCCTGCTTTCTCATCTTCCCCATTCCCTACTCAGCACTCAGCACGGGCTAAACCCTAGCTATCCGCTAACGTGACTCAGCACTCACTGAGTCACGTAGTGCCAGAACTGTGAAAGCCACCAAAGTACCTAGCAAAGCAGCTCCTATAGCTTGGTGAGAAACGGTGAGAGGCTCGACTTGGAGATGTAATTTGAAAGTGGCGAATCCCAACAAGATTTGTAAGGTTAACAACGCACCAGCCATATTTGCCAGTCGCCGCAAGGCTGGATGTAGTGCTGGTGTCCGCCAACAGATAAATACCATTGCCAAGGTTGCCACTGTTGGCGGCACCAAACCAGCAATATGGCTGTACATTACAGTACAAAGTTGAGAACCGCCGAGGCATTGGTGTAGCGCCCAGCGAGAGCCTACCAAAGCACCTAGCAGACTTTGCAGGTAAACCAGAATAGCGGCAGTTAAACCGACCCAAGGCAATTTACCAACGGTTCCATTTCCCTGATAGGGTGTGAGTGCTGTGCCGATAATCAGGAGGGTGCTAAAAAATAACAGCGCCGTTCCTAAATGGGCGGTAACGATATCAAACCGCAACAGTTCGGTAACGGTGAGTCCCCCCAATATGCCTTGGAAGACGATTAAAAACAGGGCGAATGTGGATGCCCAAGGCAGCCATCTGGGTAAGAAACGACGATGCCACCAGGACAAACCAAAGAGGGCGATCGCGCTTACACCAATTAAAGCTGCATCCAATCTGTGGAACCACTCCAAAAACACTTGGAGATTCATTTGCTTGGCTGGTACCAATTCGCCATAGCATAAAGGCCAGTCTGGGCAAGCAAGTCCAGCATTCATAACGCGGGTGGCGCTGCCTATTGCCATCAAAATTAAGGTGGCTATGCATATTTTCCACACCAAGCGACGAATCATTTCCTTGGGTTTTTGCTGCTGAAGCGCCGCTTCATTTTGTTGTTGTAGGACAAATTCGCTCATGAAGGATACCTTCTGCCCGCTCTTGGTGGATCTCTTAAAATTTTCAATTTTCTTTTAGTGTCCCATCTCCACCCTAGCGTATAGCCTAAGGGTTTATAGATTAGCACTCACTTATACTTTGAATCACTCCAGAAAGGTTTTGCCTGAAGCTTTAGGTATTTTTCAAGATGTGAAAAATTTGATCAATCACAATTATTAAACATTCTAAATTTTTCCTTAAATTTTTTCCCTGATTCACATCTATTTTTGGCGTTGTATGATAGTAAACTCATACTCAAAATTAATGAAATAGCCAAAAAAATTAATAAAAATTTCAGACCTTTGTCCCCCATGTCTGACAGCCTAGACTACCTTAGTAAGTGAGCAGCTTTAAGATAACGTAGTAAATTCAATTAAGTAAGCCGTGAAGATTCCAAGTTCAATCTGGACATTACTGATTGGCATCGTGCTAACGCTAGTCAGCCTTTGGTACGGTCAAAATCACGGTCTGTTGCCAGCAGCAGCAACGGATGAAGCCGTATTAGTGGATGGTCTATTCAACGCGATGATGATCATTTCTACAGGTATATTCCTGCTCGTAGAAGGTATTTTAATTTACTCTGCATTTAAATACCGTCGGCGTGCAGGTGACAATGAAGACGGCCCACCAGTTGAGGGCAATGTACCTCTAGAAATTCTCTGGACGGCGATCCCAGCAATTATCGTTATCGGTATTTCTGTTTACAGCTTTGATGTCTACAACGAAATCGGTGGCTTTGATCCCCATGCTATTCATGAAGCGCCGATGATGAATCAGGAGTCAATGGCAATACCTGGAAGTGCGATGGCGGCGACTTTAAATGATACTCCTCCCAGCACCGAACCCAACCTCAATCAAGAAAAATCTGATGAGGCAATGCAAGATCCAGCTACCGCAGAAGTTCGTAATGCTGACCAAATTCCCCAAAAGCGGAATGCTCCAGGTGTAGGTATTGTTGCTCCGACAATTGGGGGAACTCCTGATAAAGCAGGCAAACCAGCAGGATTACAAGTCAACGTCACGGGTCTACAATATGCCTGGCTTTTCACTTATCCTGAAACTGGTATAACTACAGGTGAAATGCACGTCCCTATCGGGCGAGAAGTGGAAATCAATATGACAGCCAACGATGTCATCCATGCCTTTTGGGTGCCAGAGTTCCGTCTGAAACAAGATGCAATCCCTGGTAGACAAAGTGAGATTCGCTTCACACCCAAAAAGGCAGGAGATTATACCCTAATCTGTGCTGAACTTTGTGGCCCCTACCACGGTGCAATGAGAGCAACAGTAGTCGTTGAGCCAGAAGAAGCCTTTGACAAATGGGTGCAAGAACAGCTAGTTGCTAGCAAAGAAACACTAAATCAAGCCGTTGCTGTTAACCCTGCTGATCTATCCCCAAATGAATTTCTCGCTCCTTATACCAAGGACATGGGAATTAAGCCAGAAATCCTCCATCAAGTTCACCATTAGTCATTGGTCATTGGTCATTAGTCATTGGTCATTGGTCTAAATAAATGACAAATGACAAAGGACAAAGGACAACTGACAAATGACAAAAGATAACTAACGACTATGACCCAAGCTCAGTTGCAAGAAACTGCCAACGCCCCTGCTCTTCTTGAGGAGCCAGGGATCAGAAAATGGCAAGACTACTTTAGTTTCAACACCGACCATAAGGTGATTGGGATTCAATACCTAGTCACGACATTCATTTTTTACTGTATCGGTGGCGTAATGGCTGACTTGGTTCGTACAGAACTGCGAACCCCAGAAGTCGATTTCGTCACCCCTGAAGTCTACAACAGCTTATTTACGCTGCACGCCACGATCATGATTTTCTTGTGGATCGTGCCAGCTGGTGCGGGTTTTGCTAACTTCCTGATTCCTTTGATGATTGGGGCAAAGGATATGGCATTTCCGCGCTTGAATGCTGTTGCCTTTTGGATGATTCCCCCTGCGGGTTTATTGTTGATCGCTAGTTTAGTGGTAGGCGATGCACCGGATGCGGGTTGGACTTCCTACCCTCCCTTGAGCTTGGTAACAGGTCAAGTAGGTGAGGGAATTTGGATTATGAGCGTCCTTTTACTAGGTACGTCATCGATTCTAGGGGCAATCAATTTCCTCGTCACATTGCTCAAGATGCGTATCCCCGGTATGGGGGTTCACCAAATGCCCTTGTTTTGCTGGGCGATGTTTGCTACCTCGGCACTGACTCTGGTATCTACACCAGTGCTAGCAGCTGGTCTAATTCTGCTGGCTTTTGACTTATTGGCAGGAACGACATTTTTTAACCCGACTGGCGGTGGCGACCCAGTTGTGTACCAGCACATGTTCTGGTTTTACTCCCACCCAGCCGTTTACATCATGATTTTGCCCTTCTTTGGCGCAATTTCAGAAATTATCCCCGTGCATTCCCGCAAGCCGATTTTTGGCTATAAAGCGATCGCTTATTCGTCTCTTGCCATTAGCTTTTTGGGGCTAATTGTTTGGGCGCACCACATGTTTACCAGTGGTATCCCCGGTTGGTTGCGGATGTTCTTTATGATCACCACTATGATCATTGCCGTACCCACGGGAATTAAAATTTTCAGCTGGTTAGCAACAATGTGGGGTGGGAAAATCCGGCTTAACACTGCCATGCTGTTCGCCATCGGCTTTGTTGGCACCTTTGTAATCGGTGGGATCAGTGGCGTGATGTTGGCAGCAGTGCCCTTTGACATTCACGTTCACGACACCTATTTTGTGGTGGCACACTTGCACTACGTCCTGTTTGGTGGTAGTGTTCTCGGCATTTATGCGGCGATTTACCACTGGTTCCCGAAAATGACGGGACGGATGGTAAACGAATTTTGGGGCAAGGTTCACTTTGCCTTAACAATTGTGGGTCTAAATATGACCTTCTTACCAATGCACAAGCTGGGATTAATGGGCATGAACCGCCGTATCGCCCAGTATGACCCCAAATTTACCTTTCTCAACGAAATCTGCACTTATGGCGCTTACATACTAGCAGTTTCGACATTCCCCTTCATCATCAATGCCATTTGGAGTTGGTTATACGGTGAGAAAGCTGGTAATAATCCCTGGAGAGCATTGACCTTAGAATGGATGACGACATCACCACCTGCGATCGAGAATTTTGATCAAACTCCAGTACTGGCTACAGGCCCCTACGACTACGGTTTGGAAAACGCTAAAGAAGGTGTACCTTTGTCTGATCCCAATCCCATCTTGTCTGGCGGTCCAAACTCAGTATTAAGAGCAGAACCCGATCCAGCGGTTGCTGCTAATCCCGAAGACCGGAAATAGAGTTATGAGTTAAGAGTGAAGAGTTATGAGTTATGAATGATGAGTTATGAGAATTTCTAACTCCTAACTTCTAACTCCCCACTCCCCATTCCCCATTCC
>NZ_CAXTNE010000310.1:0-8770 GCF_964245445.1 uncultured Nostoc sp. | reverse complement strand
GATCCACCATCGTGTTGACGATATTAGCAGTTTGGAGAAACTCACCTTGAAGCGGTCTGCCTTCAATTTCTGTAGCGATCGTTTGCGATAAGTCACCATTGGCAACTGACCGAATTACCCGAGTAGTTTCAGCTGTTGGTTGAACTAAATCTGTAATTAGAGTATTGACAGAAGTAACACAATCTAACCAAGAACCTCGAACATCTCCGAGAGAGGCGCGATCGGCAATTTTGCCTTCTTTGCCGACAACGTTACCAATCCGTTGTAGTTCTGCCGCCATCCGCTCATTTTGGTCAATAATACCATTGAGCGTATCAGCGATTTTCCCTGCTACACCAGTATGGTCTATGGGCATCCGAGCCGAGAAGTCACCCTGTTTAACAGCATTCAGCGTTCTTAACAGCTGATTTAAATCGAGATTGTCGCTGTCTCTAGTTAACTGTTCGGTTGCCATAACCTTATCCTTAATCTTGATTATTGAAAAATTTTTGTATTTTTTGCACCCCGTACCTATTTAGAGTACTTTTAGCTAATGCGTATCACAATAGAAAGCGGGAATAAAAAGTGGATCGAACTAATTTTTATGGGTGCGAGTGTAAGCAGTTGACAAAGGCTGCTAACTAAATGGTATTGCATCAATGTATCTGGCATCCCACTTAGCTAATGATAGCTACTTGAACTCTGTTGTGCAGCATCAATTGTCAGCGATGCCTACCCTGGGCGAGTACAGCATGGCACAGGAGAACACACGATGACAATTAACATTACGTTTTATGATTTTTGGAATTTGAGGAAAGCAGCAAATCAATAAATCTTAACTGATAACTGAGGTTTGCTAAAGTCAGAAATATCCGGCAACTCCAAGGATTGGCAAATGGTTAGAGAGTACTCACCCCAGAGACATCTGCCTCCGCTTGAAAGTGGCGTAGGCGTAGCCCGTCGTAGACATCGCCTAACTCGCCCTGAATTTGAACGGCGTTATGCGGCTGCACCCCATATCAAGAAAGCAGAACTGATTGAAGGAATCGTTTATGTCGCATCTCCTGTAAAACATGAGCAGCATGGCAAACTCCACAGTCGGGTGATAACTTGGTTAGGTGTTTACCAATCACTGACTCCTGGCGTTGACTTGAGCATTGAACCAACAGTCAGACTAGATTTAGACAATGAACCCCAGCCAGATGCAGCGTTGTTTATTGAACCAGACGCAGGCGGACAAACCCGTTTGAGCAGCGACGGTTACATTGAAGGATCTCCCGAATTGATTGTTGAAATTGCCGCGAGTAGTGCCGCTATTGATAGAGGCAGCAAAAAGCAGGTTTATCGCCGTAATGGGGTGTTGGAGTACGTAATCTGGCAATCTTACGAGAATAAAATTGAATGGTTTTGCCTAATTGATGGCGACTATCGATTGCTATCTCCCGGTGCAGATGGAATTATTCGCTCTCAGGTGTTTCCGGGTTTGTGGTTAGCGGTGGAAGCGCTGTTAAGTAATCAGATGGTGCGAGTGTTGGAGGTGGTGCAAGCGGGGTTGAAGTCACCGGAACATAATGCGTTTGTGCAGCAGTTGAAGAAACACACAAGTCTGAAATAGTTTACTCACTGAGTTTTCGTGTCAGTTTTACCCCACCCTAACCCTCCCCTTTCCAAGGGGGGTAATTCGACTTGTGTAACACCCTGGCCTTTCCAAGGGGGCAACTAGTGCCCCCTTGGAAAGGAGATTGGGGATCTCAAACCACGGTAAATTGAGTGTTTGAGCTTAAGTTGACACTAAACCCTATTAGATTTTACTCAACTTACGATCGCACCCGATGCCCCATTCATAGATCCATTTGTAGAAGAAAGCTTAACAGAATCGGCTGCTAAAGAATTGGTGAGTTTGGAATTGCCTAGTACGCTTCGCTTCTTCTTGGTATTACTTCGTCTAGCACCACCCGCCATCTCGTATTCTGGGCTGGTTTTACCGTAACGGCTGCCAACTCCTAGTAACATTTTTTCTGACATCGCTATTACAGCCTTTTCGGCGTTATTCACGTCATCTGTAAGTTTGTCAATGGTAGATAATGCAGTGTTGTAGGCAGCAAGCTTAGACCGGAGATTGTTAATTGTCATGGTGTAAGCTTGTATAGTCAATCCTTGGCCAAAGTCAAGTTGTACACTGATAGATTGTAAACTTTCAATCCGGCGATCGGCTCGTTCTAAAACGCTGGAATTTCTTTTACGACGTGCCATAATACATCTCTGCAACTAGGTTAGCAGTACTGTTTTATACAATATTATTTATAGTTGTCATGGGAAAATATAACAAATCAGTTGCGATTGGATCTTTAAAAGTTTAGTTAATTTCACTTAGACTATATTTTTTCTAGGCATTAAATAGATTGATAAGTTCGTTACAACAATTGCTGCAATGATTTAAGCCTTTCTTATACATGGAAGAACATTTGTTGCAAAGTATTAAGCGTTTGTTGCAACGACTTATATGTTTGCAAGAAAAACTTAAGCCTTTCTTATACATGGAAAAGCATTTGTTGCAAAGTATTAAGCGTTTGTTGCAACGACTTATACATTTGCAAGAAAAACTTAAGCCTTTCTTATAGATGAAGTAATCTTAGCTGCAAAGGTTTAAATTTTTACAGCCTCAAGCGTAAGAGCGTAGGCGTAGCCCGTCGTAGACATCGCTTTTGCTTGTTGTCTGAGATAATACCTCTTACATAAATCAACTGGTTGCGGCGATAGCGCAGCGTTAGCGATAGCGTAGCGTTAGCGATAGCGTAGCGTTAGCGAGGAACGAGCGTCGGAACGAGCGTCGGAACGACCGCCGCTCCGGTACTGGGTACTGGGAAAAGTTTTTAAAATTTGGTAGTGGGTAAAAGCCTTCACCATAATTTTTCGATTTTACACCCAGTCCCCAATCCCCAATCCCCAGTCCCTTTTACAGTATTGACAGTTATGAATTAGCTTGACAATATTATATTTATTCAATCAAAGTAAATTTTCATGATTAATCTTCCTAAATTAAATAAAGTTGACTTTTTAGTTTTGATTTGTGTTCTCATAATTGGTTTGATAAATTTACCTTTTCCATTTTCAGGAGATCAAGCACTATTTACAACAGGTGCTTTAGAGATGCAACAAGGAAAGGTACTCTATCGGGATTTTTGGGATCTAAAGCAACCTGGAATTTATTACTTTTATTTTTTAGCAGGAAATTTATTTGGTTTTAATGAAACTGGCATCCATATTTTTGAGCTTATTTACATGATGCTTTTTTCTATTACATTACTGCTAACTCTAAAAACTTATTTTCGGCATAAGATAGTAGCAAGTTTAGTACCTTTGTTAACGGTTGGTGTTTACTATCTTGTTTCATATCATAAGCAATTTACTCAACTAGAAGGGCTAGTTGGTTTTCCTTTATTTTTATGTCTTTGGCTAACTTATGAATCTTTTAATCATGAAGGAAAGCCGAGATTTATTCAACTTTTACTCTCAGGCTTCATGGGTGGAATTGTCCTGATATTTAAATTAATATTTTTGCCTATAATACTTTGTTTTTGGCTAACTGCTTTGCTTTATTCTATATTGATAAAACATCAAAACACTAAAAAAATTGTTCTTGAAATTTGCCTGCCAATTTTTATAGGAGTTCTCTTTCCTATTTTACTTATTGCCAGCTATTTTGCCTCAGTCGATAGTTTATCAATTGTATATAAGACATTTTTTGTATATCCAAGTCAGGTAGTTGCTAATGGCAGATTGGATAAATCTAAGTTAATTTCTGGAAACCTATGGTTCTTAAAGAATTTTATCACTTTAGTTGTGATGGCTATTATTGCAGTAAATGTATCGTTGCGTAAGAATAAAAACTTATTGACCTTGTTATTGGTTGTTTGGTTTATTTTTGGGCTGGGTGTTATTTATATACAAATTAGGTCACTTTGGATGTATCATTATTTACTCTTATTTGTACCTACAGGTATTTTAGCAACTAAAGGTTTAGATATATTATGGGAGCGTTTCAACGAATTAAGTTCACCAATAATTAAAATTCTGGTGTCATTGTTGTTTTTATCACCTTTATTATGGAATTTTCAAATTAAGAGTATTCCTCTAGTTAAGAATAATTTTGCTTTAACTGAAGATACCCGATTTAAATATCAGGCTGTATTTAGAGGAGATTATAAATTACTTCGTTCAGAGATTGGCTTTCTCTCTCAACCAGGAAGTTTATCTGGTGCAATTTTTGTTGCTGGTGACCCGTCTATTTATTATTTATCTGGTCGTACTCAAGCAACATCACTAAATGGATGGTCACTTGAATTATTTTTATCTGAGCAATGGCCACAACTTCTAGGAGAGTTAGATTCATCCAAGCCTCCTTATATATTTATTACTAATAAATATGACGCTCTGATTCAAGAAAAGTTTCCAAAAATTCTAGAATTGATTGAAAAAAGATATCATATTTTATCTAAAACTAATTATGGTACTTGGTATATTTTAAGCTAGAACATAGGAGTTCCCTTTATAAGTTACTTAGATATAAATCCCAGAACAAACTTTCCCTTGCGAGAAGCTATACTATAACCTTTTGGTAATTTGCGTCTAGGTATTGGTACAAAATTCAGACGAATATAAAAATTAAGCGCCTTGGGAGCAGCAATCAAGTAAATTGGTTTATTTACTGACTGGATAATTGTTTGTACTAAATAAGAACCTAAACCTTTATGGCGATGATTAGGCTTTACATACAATCTATTAATTTCTGAATAGTTTTGGAGACGAGTAAAAATTGAGTAAGCAACAATTTGGTTTTTATATTCAATTAATAATATTTTTACTGTCTGTGCAGCTAGTAAAATGGATATAATATTTAATGCTAACAAAAAAATCATAAAAAGAATGGTTGCTAAACATCCAAGAGCCAAACTTAACAGAGTTAATTTTATATTTTTATCATAAACAAATAAATAGAATACAATTAATATTATAGAAATAAAAAATATTAATTTTATAAAAAATATATTTTTAAAATCGAAATAATATATTTCAAAAACTTTAAATATATCTTTATATGTAGCGACTCTAAGTATGTATTCTGAGGGCAAGTAAGCAGATAAATTCATATAGGTAATATAGGGATGATTACTGTTAATTTCCATAAATTTGGAATACTAATCAAAATTTTATATATAGGAATGCGAGTTGAATTTTGAGAAAACATAAGTATTTGTAGTAACGTGGCGCAGCTAAATTGATGCATTCTAAATATTAGAAATATTGGTATTTTAGAAACATAAGTCAATTGTTCTATTAGACTATTTTAGCTGTGCCATGCCACAACAACATTAGGGTGGAGAAATCTCCAAATCTTTGCAAATTTTGATAGCTAGAATATCAACAATCTCAGTATGTCTTGGAACTGCGGAGGTTCTGTTGTTTGATGGATTGTAATAAATCGTATGCCTTCCACCCTCCTGAAGAAACAAACAACCGTTCTTTTCCAAATGGCGAATCAATTCACGTCTTTTCACTATAATTTGACAGTAATCTGTTCACGGACGACATCTTTACCGGAAATTTGTTGCTCTGCGAGTTGCCGATTTGATATTAGAATTAACTCTATCGCTTCCCGTAGACTTTCTCTAGCTTCTTCCAGAGTTCTCTCTTGGACATTTGCACCAGGTAACTCTTGAACGTAGCCAATATACCAGTCATCTAACTTTTCATATACAGCAGTAAAAGAATTTTCCATAATTTTTATTAATCGTTAGTGTCTTTATTTTAAGTTTTAACGCATCTAGTTTCTAAACTGTCACACCTTCTAATTCCTCATCTGTCAACTCATACAATTGCCGCAACTTATCCAACTTCTCACCATCAGCTTCCCAGAAACCCCGCCCATGCGCCTCCAACATTCTCCCTAAAATATTGCGAAAAGCTTCAGGATTTGCCTTACGCAATTTATCCGCCATCTCTGCATCTAAAGCATAAGTATCAGCCGCTTGATCATAAACCCAATCATCGGTAAAATCGGCAGTACCACCCCAACCAATCAACGCCGTCATCCGTTGGGAAATTTCAAACGCACCACCAGAACCTTGATTTGCCATCGCTTGCGCCCATTTGGGATTTACCAACTTAGTGCGGTACTCCATTCGCAGCAAATCATCTAAATTGCGGGGTGTAGTATCCTTCGAGAAACTTTCTACAAAGCTGGTTGTAACCTTCTTACCGCCTTGTTTTTCTGCTGCCTTTTTCAAACCACCAGTATTGGCGTAATATTCTTGAATATCAGTTAAACCATATTCTACCGAATCGATTTCTTGAACAATGCGATCGCTAGTTTTTAATAACGTATTCAACACTTCCGGTCTAGCTTGACCTTTATCTTCTCTGCCGTAGCTGAATACATTGCGACTTTGCCAAGTATTGCCTAACTCCTCGCCAGATTCCCAGTTACCATCAACCACGCGATCGTTCACCAAAGAACCAAAATCACCTGCCGGATTAGAAAACAATCTCGCCGATGCATTCTCTACACCTTGGGCTTTTAAAGCTAAAGCGTGTTTCCTAATAAAATTTTGATCATCCGCTTCATCAGCATCAGCCGCCCGTTGAAATAAATCATCCAATAATTCGATGATATTTACAAAACTATCCCGGAAAATCCCAGACAAATTACCCAACACATCAATGCGGGGATGTCCAACCTCCGCCAACAGCTTCAATTCATAACGAACAACTCTACCAGTTCCTTCCTTAACAGGTTCAGCCCCTACCAATTCCAACAGAATCCCCAAAGATTCACCCTTAGTTTTTATCGCATCCAATCCCCATAACATCACCGCCACCGTTTCCGGATATTTCCCATATTCATCCAAATGCTGGGCGATAATTTTTTGAGCAATTTCCCGTCCCCGTTCATAAGCAGCAGGTGAAGGCATCCGATAAGGATCTAAAGCATGAATATTCCTCCCGGTAGGCAACACCCCAGCCCCCTGCCGGAACAAATCCCCACCCGGCGCCCGCGGCATATAAGGC
This sequence comes from uncultured Nostoc sp., assembly GCF_964245445.1. Lineage (GTDB taxonomy): Bacteria > Cyanobacteriota > Cyanobacteriia > Cyanobacteriales > Nostocaceae > Nostoc. The sequence goes on along the minus strand of NZ_CAXTNE010000310.1, from coordinate 1,723 downwards.
CCCATGAAACCCCGTAAACAATAACTTTACTTAAGCCTAGATTGCATCAACAAATCCCTTATTAGTTTTTCCTCTTCTTCTCTTTCTTCGTTTATTCCTTCTTCCTCCCCAAAATATGCCTCCAAATAAGAAGCCAATTCCTCTTCATTCGGTACTTCCCCCAAAGTATGCAACCCAGAAGAAAACAACCGATTTTCTAAAACTTGTAAATATTCATACAACTCCACCAAATAATCATCAAAAGCATGAGTGCTAAACATCCGAACATTTTCTGGAGTAAACGCAATCCCCAACCTCTTCGCATCCTCAAACGGACAATCTGCATCCAACCCAGAATCCGCAATTTTTTTACAAATCCCTTCCTTCAAAACATAATTCTTTTGCGGATCTTCACGATACTCCGAAATCAAATCTCGCAACGCCACCAATTCCTTATACAAACCTGCACGTCCATAAGGTGGTACATTATGAGAAATCAACACACCATAACCGCGACGTTTTGCCAACATCGATTCAGAGGGATTATTCGCCGCATATATATATAGATTAGGCAAATTTCCTAACAGAATATCCGACCAAGAATAACCTGTATTACCCAACGGAGAACCAGGCAACCATTCCACCGTCCCATGCATTCCAAAGTGAACTATAGCATCAGCTTGAAACTCATTTTGCAACCATTTATAATAAGCAGCATATTGGGGATGGGGCGTTAAATCTCGTTCAAACATTAAGCGCATCGGGTCGCCTTGTATACCCAACGGTGGTTGTATACCTATCCACACATTGCCTAATTGCACACCACCAATCTGGAATTCATCGCCATAAGTTTTAATTCCAGTTCCCGTGAGAGATTTCCATTGTTTTTCGATGCGGGAGGTTTGCAGATATCCTAGCCATTTTTCTAGAGTACGGGCGCTAACGGACGCGGGAATATTTTTTGTATCATCAATTTCATCCGCCTCTTTTACCCAACGAATCAATTCTTCTCCATCTTCGGGTAAATCTCCAACAGTGTAACCTTGTTCTTTAAGTGCATGGAGAAACTTCAGCAAACTACGCGGCACATTTAATAATGCAGCTGTACCTACAGCACCATAACCCGGTGGGAACCCATATAAAATGATGGCAATCTTGCGTTCCGATGCAGGTTTTTGCCGCAAAGACACCCAAGTTTTTACCCTACCAATTAATCGCTCCACCCGTTCGGGAACCAGATAAATATTTTCGCCCACCAAACCACCAAGGGGAACGGTATCAATAGCCCCATCCAATTCTGGTAATGCGTACAACACCACACTTTGCAATCCGCCGACACCTTGGCGCGTCCACGAGGAAATATCTTGAATTAATAGTGGTGCAGCAACAATATAAGGTACATTTTTGGCAGTGAGGATGCGCTTTGCTACTTCCACTTGACGCCCAGCTTCCATTGAACCAGCCGGGCCACCCACGAGAGGAAAGCCAATTGTCGAAACGATCGCATCCACCTTCACTGCTTCACTAGAAAGTGAGGGAGTCTCTATATTACCTAGTTGTCGTTGCTGAATTTCATAGTCGGTTGTCATCAAATCTCGTACCGCCACATGTCCTTCCACGCCGTTGATGAAAATAGGCAAAGGAGTTAAACCAGCTTTTTCAAAACTGCGAATTAGTTGGGAAATGTATGGTTGTTTGGTGATGACGTGTTTACGGTAGAGGAGAATTCCAACAACTGGGGAGT
>NZ_CAXTNE010000309.1:0-8825 GCF_964245445.1 uncultured Nostoc sp. | reverse complement strand
TCCTTGTTGAGAAGTAGATTACCATACTTTTTTATTAGTGGGATAGTTTCATGAACAACGTTGTGCTTGCACAACGCTCACTCTTTTATTGGCGCAGCCTCATAAAGTAATTCAAAGGCAAAGCGTATCAGCTGATGTCAAAACACCAGACAGCACAAGGCTGTAGAGAAGATATTGGGATGTTACCGTGTCCTCTGTACAGCCGCGTGGTAACAATTGAAAAGGCGATTGAGGAGTTCACAATCGCCTTTGTTCTGCAAAGATTGAAGTTTTTTACAACCAGTTTTTAGACTTGGTGGGTCATCGGAATCATCTCACGGTGGCTTGACCATTACAAGTTTAAGGCTTCCGGCTGCTAGTCCCGGTGGCTACTAGTTTTATTGGTTTCGTATCAGTAACTCGATCAGGGCAAACGCATCTAAATTACTCTTGATCACAACCAAGGCAAAGAACCAACGACTTTAGCAGCATTTCTCATTTGGTTTAGTTTTCAAGACTCAAAGCGATTGCTAAGCTTGTGTCAATAAGTAGGGATTAATGCGACTAGTTTAGAGCTTATTGAAAATAAAATCCTCTTGCTGACATGATGCGTTTGCCCTGGTAACTCGATTTAGTTGATTTAGTTTGTAAGTCTTTGGTATTGGGGGCGCTGGTGATTTACTCTCCTTCGCCCTTATATTTAGTATCTTATAACGCACACCTGTAATCTATCAACACTATTTAGTAACGCAGCGCAACTACTGAACAGTGCAGTTTATATCCCAAATTAAAGAAGAGACATCACCATTTAATGCAACACAAAGCTTCTGTAGAATTTCAGTACTAACAGTTACTTCTTTCGGCTTTTTAGGACGATTAACAAACAAGTGTGGAGCTTCTAATTGCTGAATGTAAGTAGCAGATATACCTACTATCTCTGATAGTGCTTTCCGGCTATATCCAGCCTTTTCCCTTAATTACCTTAATTTCTGCGCGTTTTCTTCATTCCAACGGAAAGATGCTACCGGAGTAACATCTATTTTAATCTTCATTTGTAAATCTACCTTGTTATTATTGCGCTCACCTGTTGAAATTTAATGCTACTCGCCTTAATATATTGGTGTCAACCATAATTCAACCAAATAAACTCGTGCTACACCATAAATTTATGGTGCAAAAGCTCTTGTCTTGGTTGATAATGCCCAAAATTATTTGACCATTGTTTGTGACAACTCAACTTAAGGCGGCTAATACTCTGTCCTAATTTAGACTGGTATTCGGTACGAAAAAAGCAATTTGCACTTTTAAGCAATGCTAGAGCAATCGCATACGCTTGTACACGATTGCTGATCGGGGCAATACCTATGTGTGATCGCCTCTGCGTTGATGAAAGGCTTGGCTCAAATTCGCGGATGCCCTCTGCAATACGCTGGCTTGTGCGGACTTCTAACCTTTGTGATGCCAACTTCAAGATTATTCGTTTTTTGCGTAAAGCACGAAACTTGAGGTGAATAGTATTGTATAACGGTATTTACTATGGATAAACTGGGGACAACAATAAAAGTCCCCTATATAATTTACTCTATTAAAAACTGCTCCAGCTTTCGTCTAGGGCAGTTTTATATTGTGCGGGAGAAGCCAGATTAACAATTGCACCCAATGGTGAATCATCTGGTTGTTTTCAGTACTCCAAATTCTGGTACAGCCGATTATTAATAGCTTCTGGAAAAATATAGGGCTACACTCCGTAAAACCACATATCCTAGATGTATTCTGTATAAATCCTTGCTTTCATCAGTCTAGATATGCTCCAAGGCAACTCCTGCTAAAACTATTTTCAAACCCATGAATTTTAAACCTCCTGCCCTTTGGCATAATCTAAAGCAGCTTTCTAATAGAAGCGATCACTAATAAAAACCCGTTCAATTTATTTCTTCGCAGTATGAGTACGCTTGGGAATGAGAACGGGTTGAATTATTTAATAATTTATCATCACCCTTGTTGACTTATCCCTGGTCTTGTATTTAAGGAACTTGCATTCCGCGTTGCACAGCCGGACGTTGCTGCACTATCTCCACCCAGCGTTTAAGATTTGGGTAATTGTCGAGTGTTAAACCTTGAAATTCATAAATCGCTACCCACGGATAAGTTGCAACATCCGCAATAGAATAGTTACCACAGATAAATTCATTGTCTTGCAGTTGTTTATCTAAGACACCATAAATGCGTAAAGTTTCCTTTTCATAACGTTCGATGGCATAGGGAAGTTTTTCGGGTGCAAAGCGTTTAAAATGGTTAAGTTGTCCAAACATTGGCCCGACTCCTCCCATTTGGAACATCAGCCACTCTAGGACTTGAAAACGGCTTTTTTGTTCAGTGGGTAAGAGTTTACCTGTTTTTTCGGCTAGGTAAATTAGAATTGCACCCGATTCAAAGACTTTAATCCCAGTTTCTTGGTCAACAATGGCCGGAATTTTACTATTGGGATTGATGGCGATGTATTCAGGTGTAAATTGCTGTTGAGTAGTAATGTCAATTTTGTGGACATTGTAGGGCAATTCGACTTCTTCCAGCATGACGGAAGCTTTGCGTCCATTGGGCGTGGTGAAGGTGTAGAGATCAATCATCTGCTGCTATCCCAAAATCTTGACATTTTCCGATGGTAGTGTAGCTTTGATTGAGAAATTAGGGTATTAGCCGATAGAGAGATAAAAGCAATAGTTAAGCGTGGCTTTTCAAGTGATATTGCCTGATGACAAATACAAGCGCATCAATTAGCCCGCGCCGTTAGTGGTGCATACTCTGGAACATTATTCTGCTCAAAGGGTGAGGAATCGTTCTCCTCAATGCTTGATACTTGAGTCAAGAATAGCAAAAACTATCAAAACAACCAAGTGATGAAATCCGATCGATTAGAGATGCAAGACCCCCGGCAGCAATATCCCGCTCCGCCCTTTCCCCAACAACCGCAGCCTGTACCAGGACTTGCTCAAAAGATGCAGCCCCAACCAGATCACGGTGAGCAGAGCTACATTGGATCTGGAAAGCTTGCAGGTCGCAAAGCATTGGTCACCGGAGCTGATTCTGGTATCGGGCGCGCTGTTGCAATCGCATTTGCGCGGGAAGGTGCTGATGTGGCGATCGCCTATCTTAAGAGTGAAGAGGCTGATGCAATAGAGGTGATCCAATTGATTGAACAATCAGGGCGCAAAGCGGTTGCGCTTCCGGGTGACATCACCGACGAGCATTTTTGCCAAAAGCTGGTGACAGATGCAGTGCAATCTTTGAACGGTTTAGATATTCTCGTGAACAATGCTGGCGCACAGACATCTTACCCCTCAATTAGCGATATCACGACTGAGCATTTCGATAAAGTGATGAAGACAAACCTCTACGCGCTATTTTGGATTACCAAAGCAGCCGTTCCACATCTTTTGCCTGGAGCATCAATTATTAACACCACTTCGATTCAGGCATATCAACCTTCAGCGAGTCTGCTTGACTATGCCATGACAAAAGCGGGCATTGAGAATTTCAGCAAATCTCTCGCCAAACAGATGATCCACAAGGGAGTGCGCGTTAATGCAGTCGCACCCGGTCCATTCTGGACACCGCTACAGCCGAGTGGTGGTCAGACCCAGGAAAAGATCGAGAAATTTGGTTCTGAAGTTCCGCTCGGAAGACCCGGGCAGCCTGTAGAAATTGCTCCTGTGTATGTGTTGCTTGCTTCCCAAGAAGGCAGCTACATCACTGGAGAAGTTTATGGTGTAACAGGCGGCATCGGGATTGCCTAGTTCAAAATGTTGAAACGACTCTAGGAGAACTTTTATAAGAGTCACTGATCTTGAAAATAAGGAAAACCTTCAGATTAATTCTGGTTGGTTAACTGCGATCACCTACGGCGATCGCATTTCCCTTCTTTGCGTCCGTTACTGAATTAGATTTAAGACATCTTAAAACTACCTTGGGAATGGATGTTTTGCGCTGTAAAACTCCTTCAATGATACGCAAAGAAATTTATGTTTATTTACTTGCTTACAATCTACTGCGTGGTTTGATGTGGTCAGCAGGTACTACTTACGCTACTCCTCCGTTGCGCTTATCACTCCAAGGCACTCGCCATCATTTAAATAACTTTATTCCCGAATTGTTAGCTGCTCATTCAACAAAACGTCTTCAGATTTATTCTACTTTACTTAAAGTTATTGCTCACAAGGCTGTTCCCGACCGTCCTGCTAGAAATGAACCACGAGTCCTTTTACGTCGCCCAAAAGCTTACCCCTTGATGACGAAACCCCGGCATGAATTACGAAAACAATTGCAGACTGCTTAAACCACAAGCCTTTAGGCTTTTCTTAGTGCCATTCGGCTAAAGACGAATGTCACTAAGATAAGGCAGGAGACAGGAGGCAGGAGGCAGAAGGAAAGAAAATTGCACAGCTTGAAAACTATATATTACAAGGATTTCAAGCTCCTGCCCCCTGCCCTCTGCCTCACCCCAACGAAATGCTTTTCTTAGTGCCATTCGGCTAAAGAATTAGATATTCAAGTCACCGAAGACGCTGTTCACAGTCTTCGGTGAGCGCAAGTCCCAAACTCAAACCCAAAACAATGGCACAACTAAGAGCGAATTCTACTATGGTAAATTCCAACGTGTAATTTCTCTATCTGCTAGGGTTCAAAATACCAATGTCACCGCAGATTATAAAGACGGCATTTTAAATCTGACACTGCCTAAGTCTGAGCAAGAAAAGAACAAAGTTGTCAAAGTTAATCTTGAACTTCCTGCTGCATAGTTTGAAACTATTCACTACGTTACGCACGGATGAGATTTAATTGGGTAGGGTGTCCTTTCTACACGCCTTGTGTTTGGTGTCCCAGTTCAACTTGCATTGAGGAGTTGAACCTTGACTGAATAATTTTGGGGTATTCAGTGCCTTCACTCATATCACCGTGTCAGCCTTTTCGATGACCAATTCTTACGATGCTTTAACAAGGATTCATTTACATTTACCCAATCATCGTTCCCGCCGTAAATACGGAGATAAGTTGGACTGGCGTAATATTTCTGATGAATATTTGCGTCAAAGTAGTATTGAGGAAGATATCCAAACTCATACTTATCAAATTACTGTACTGCACAAAGAATTTGCCCAGCCACTGAATAGAGCAACCCTCCACACTAGCCCTCCCCCCAGTTGAACAGCGATTGCATACTCTTGTCTTGGCAATGAAGACTTTAGCTGAGTTAACTGGTGGCAGACTCAACCCATACATGGAACAGCAATTTAAAGACTATGCCGGAAACCTTTTGGCTGAACATAACAGAAAAATGTTGATTCCTTCAGAAGAACGCTGGCTTGGGGTTGTAAATTTTGCAGAGAGCGAACTTGGAAAGAAAGTCCCTATCAGTGACCCTCACTATCGCGGACATCTTGGGACATGGGTGAGAACATTTTACCCACAGTTAGGCGTAGGCGTAGCCCGCCGAAGGCATCGCCAAGAAACACGATTGGTTAATGGGGTTCAACAGCCCATTTATGTCTACGCTTGTCACGAGCCGACTGTTGCGGCTAGGTTGACCAAAGCTATAGAAGAGTTCTTCGCTCATCCCAGTCCTAGTGCAGTGCTAAAGCAGGCAGGTGCTTTCTCAAAGAAAGCTGTAGTCACAGCTTGATTGGTTATTAAACAGACCAGACAATTTTAGGAGTGAAAGGAAATTGATTTAAAGGTTAACAATAATGAACTGCCTTAACTGTGGAAGTCAGGAAATCTATCGAAAGAACCCACAAGAAAAAGTAGTCTACTGCGAATGCTGCGGTTATTCCTGAGAAGTGAAACAAGCCAAAAAACCGTTGCTGCAAACCAAAGTTTATATGAGTCGAGGCCCGATAAAAAGGAATTATTATGTTTCAGTTTGGTTTTGCCGAATGGACATTTCACGATACTCCTTTGCTCTAACTTACGGGAGTGGAGTTTGTATATTTAATGAGTTTTCTGACGACCCATATTTGAGTGGCAGTTATGAAACAGTAGAACAAGCATTGGCAGCAGGAATAAGAGAGGTGGAAAATGACGCGAGATAAATGGCTAAATCTTGGAGAAACACTATTTGGTAAAGACGTAATGCAATGGAAATTTAAATGCCATACTGTGGTCATATTGCTACTGTTGCGGATTATAAAAAAGCTGGCGCACCTGAATCCGCCGTTGGATTTTCTTGCGTGGGGCGATGGCTGGAAGTGCGTAAAGAAGCATTTGATGACAAGGATAAACGTAAAATCCCTTGTAATTATGCGGGAGGTGGATTAATTCAACTTAATCCCGTTGATGTTGATGGAATTAAAGTTTTTGAATTCGGAGTTTAAATATGGAACTGGGATTATTTCAAAAAGATGCACTCATTGAAAAACTGGCAAAAGCCTTTTATAGAATCCAAGGTTATGTAGTTAGACAAGACTACCGAATGCAAGATGCAACTCATCCGGCTGAGAAAGCTTGTGTAAAAATGGCGTTCACTGCTGTTGAAGAAGTAGAATTTGCGCTTGCTGACGACGGCGATACAGAAATTATTACTTGGCAACAAGGGCAATCATTGAGTGAAAACTGCCAGTATTACTTCTGCAAATATGAGGATTTTACTTTAACTCTTCTGACTTCGCCACAAATCAATACGACCCGTGTAGAAGTTACCCGTGGAAATACAAGAATTTACGTTTCTGAAAAAGAAATTACCCCTCAAGAAATAACCCAAGAACTCCAGGATTTCTTAAGCACACTTGCTGCACAGCTACAAACTTTAAGCCGAATTCAGTTTCAGGAGTAATTTATGAAAGTCGTAGTTCAAGTAGTTGAAAAAGTTATTAGCGAAGCACACATTTATCTACCTGATGGATTGGCAGAAGAAGCCATCAAACAAGTCATTACAGACCGATATAATTCCGGCGAAATAACTCCTGATTTAAACATATTTCAGGTTGATTTTGAATCCATCAGCGCAACGATTGTTCAACAACCGCAGGAGGCAGCATGAGACTCACAACTCTGCAAGGCCAGTACCAGTGCATTGTTATAGATCCTCCCTGGTTCTACAGACTTCGTTCTAAAGACAAAACTCACCGCAACCGCATCCCCTATCAACCAATGCGGACTGAGGAAATTCTGGCTCTGCCCATTCCCGAATTATGCGGGAGCAATGGCTGTATCCTCTGGCTATGGTTCACGAACAACCACATGATCGAAGCGGCTCAATGCTTGCAAACATGGGGATTTGAACTCAAGACTATTTTGACTTGGGAAAAAGTCACCAAAGCTGGTACTAAAACACATCTAGGTGTCGGTCATTGGTTGCGGAATTCGACTGAACACTGTGCAATGGCTGTTCGTGGAAATGTGAAAGCTTTTGCTGGACGGACACTCACAAACCAGTCAAGCATTTTACACTTACCCCGCCGTGAGCATTCACGTAAGCCCGAACAGTTTTTTGAACTTGTAGAAAAGCTGTGTCCTGATATGACCAAGCTGGAGATGTTCGCACGTTCGTCTAGAGTTGGCTGGGATTGTTGGGGTGATGAGGCTCTGAAGTTTGATCAGCCTGTTGAGCAGAGTCAGCAAGATATTTCCTTAACTGCCTAACTAAGGAATAATTTAGGCACTAAAAGTCTATGCTCACCTGGAAAATCCAATACCAAGCTCTTAAATACTAATTTTCTGTGGGAGTGTCGGTTGTTGGCTGATACAAGGAGCGCAATTGTTCTAAGTTACTGGCCGTCTCTAGTCCCGTAAGAACTGCTCTTAATTGCTCGACATCTTCAATTCTGGAAATTTCTGGTAATAGGCTTAAACCCTCAGTACCAAATTTTAGTTTTAAACCAACTGCAATCCCTTCTAATAAAGATTCCATTCTGGCAATTCGCTCAAATGATGTCATGTATTGCATAGACTGTTGTGCCTCCAGTTGTTCTACTTCCCTTTTAAATTCTCGTTCTAAATCTAATGGTAATGTCAACATCCAATCAATAAAACCTAACAAATTCAGAATAGCTTCGCGCTCAAACCCCTGCTCGTACAACCTACGCGCTAAAGCTAATTTCTGCTGCTTACGTTGTAACCTGTCACCACGGGTTTGTATTGCTGCCAAATGAGCCATGACCACCGTAGCAAACTGATTATGGCTCTCTTCAAGCTCCGGCAACCTTTGTTGATAGTCTAGCAGCTTGATCACAGGAAACTGAAAATAAACCGTACAGCCAAACAATTCATAACCAAATTGATGAAACAATTCAAAATTCAAAATTGAAGAAGAGTAGTTTATCAATTTGGTATACAAAGTCATCACGATTAACGCAGAGGAAATACAAAGCAATGAATCAACAAAAAGATATTACAGATAGAACATTTAACTTTGCTGTCAGAATAGTCAACCTATGCAAAGTTTTGGATGAAAAGCCAGGGGTAGGACGAGTTTTATATAAACAGTTAATCAGGTCTGGTACTTCTATAGGTGCAAATGTTGAAGAATCTCAATCTGCTCAAAGCAAGGCAGGTTTTGTACATAAGCTAGAAATTGCTCTGAAAGAAGCTAGAGAAACAAGATATTGGTTGAGGATTATGATAACTACAGAAATAATTGAACCATCAAAATTGTTATCACTGGTCAACGAAAACGAAGAACTTATCAAAATAATTGCGGCAATAGTAGTCAAAACTAAGCAGAATAACTCTAAATAATTTTGAATTTTGAATTTTGAATTTTGAATTGTTGAGTAGTATCTGCTTCCAAGGAGAATCATATTCAGTAAGAGGTGTTTTATTAGCCATTTTCAAATGTATTGTCTAATTTCAAA
>NZ_CAXTNE010000308.1:2406-8834 GCF_964245445.1 uncultured Nostoc sp. | reverse complement strand
ACAGCACCATCAGCTAAGGCTTTATCTACCTGTTCTTTGAGAGGAACGATCGCATCTTTGCGCCAACCACCATCAGCCGTGATTACCAGTTTAGCTTTAGCATCAATTAAGCGATCGCGCAAAGCTTCGGCACTAAAACCACCAAATACTACGCTGTGGGGTGCGCCAATTCTGGCACAGGCTAACATAGCGATCGCAGCCTCAGGAATCATCGGCATATAAATACCAACGCGATCGCCTTTTTGTACACCCAGTTGCTTCAATACATTGGCAAATTGGCAAACTTCCCGGTGCAGTTGGGCATAAGTGAGGGTACGCGAATCACCTGGTTCTCCTTCCCAAATCAATGCTGCTTTATTTTTGCGCCAGGTGGTGAGATGTCTGTCAAGGCAATTGTAAGAAATATTAATCTTACCGCCAACGAACCACTTGGCAAAAGGTGGTTGCCAGTCTAATACTGTATCCCATTTTTGGAACCATTCTAATTCTGTTCCAGCCAAATCTGCCCAAAATTGCTGGGGATTGGCTTTAGCTTTATCGTAGAGACGCTGATAGTCTTCCAGGCTTTTGATATGGGCATTCTGCGAGAATTCCGAGGTAGGATGAAATAGGCGATTCTCTTGGAGGATTGATTCTATAGTTGGTTGAGACATGGTTAGTTATGAGTGCGATCGCTATTGTTACTAAAAACTATTCTTAGCCCAGTTGTGCTAGACAATGTTTAGATTTTCGTTAAGCTGGGTAGAAATTGCTGAGTTATTTAGTTTACATTTATTTTCATCTAGCAAAAGCAAGCGATCAAGAAATGTATTGAGGTTACATTGCAACCTATCTACCAGGAATGTTTCAAAATGTAAGTAGTCTTGACAAGTAAAGCCTGAAATTATGACGCTCACTGTTGAAGCTAGCAGCTTATCTCTCAACGATGTTCATCGCTTTCTCAAACTAGAAGAACTTTCAGATGGTTCATTCACAGACTTCTTAAATTTAGAACCGTTGACAAAGTTTGAACAAGAAGACTTATTACGAATTAGAAACGACTTCCGTCGTTATCTCAGGCTTGGGAAAATTTCTGAAGGTTTGGTTAAATTTATAACGATCGCACCCTTGATGCGGTTAGCTGGGTTTTACGATGTGCCGATTCGGTTGACAATGGAAGATAGCATTGCGATCGCAGTCGAAGATGAAGACAGAAGAATTACCGGACGGATGGATATCTTAGCAATAAACAATCCTCAAAGTAATATTGCGCCGCCTTTTTGGGTTGTGGTAATTGAAACGAAAAACAGTGCGATCGAAGTGGGTGAGGGTTTACCTCAATTACTCAGTTATGCTTTTAAAAGTTTAGATCAACAACCATCTGTTTGGGGTTTGGTAACTAATGGACTGCGTTATCAATTTGTTTATCTAAGACATGACGAGCAGCCAAGTTATCAGTTAATGCCATTATTAAGTTTAAACGAATCTCCAGATGCAATAGAGTTATTGCAAGTTTTAAAAGCTGTCTGCAAGTTACCAAATTTTCAGTAAATAAATTGCGGAGCGATCGCTGATGTCTGAACCTGCTACTCTAGAAATCATCTCTAATGGTATTTCAGAAGACGAAGTTATTTTTCCTCCTGGTGATATACTGAGTGACGAACCACCCTTGGAAAGTGACCTACACCGCGACCAAATCGATTTACTGATTCGCATTCTTAAATTGTGGTGGCAAGAAAGGCAAGATTTTTATGGTTCTGGCAATTTGACGATTTACTACAGTCCTAACCAGAAAAAATCAGAAAAATTCCGTGGCCCAGACTTTTTTGTAGTTTTGGGAACCGAGAAAAAAGACCGTAAAAGTTGGGTGGTTTGGCAAGAAGATGGCAAATATCCGAATGTGATTGTGGAAATTTTGTCAAGTTCAACCACAGCAGTTGATAAAGGTTTAAAAAAACAAGTTTATCAAGATACCTTCCGTACACCAGATTATTTCTGGTTTAACCCTGTAACGATGGAACTTCAGGGGTTTCATCTAGTTGATGGAAAGTATCAAGAAATTCAAGTAACTACTGATGGACATTTGTGGAGTCAGCAGTTAGAACTTTATTTGGGAGTTTATGAAGGTAAATTAAGATTCTTCACTACTGAAAATCAATTGATACTATCATCAGAAGAGTTAGCTGAACAAGAACGTTTACGTGCCGAGCAGGCAGAAGAACGCGCCCAGCAGGCAGAAGAACGCGCCCAACAAGCAGAGCAAGAAATTGCTCGACTGCGGCAGGTTTTACGTACACAGGGCATCGACCTAGAGAGTATTTGATGACATTAGGAAATTAAAACAATTCGCAATTCGCAATTACGTTTTGTGGCGGGGATTTAGACCCCGACACAAAATAGAAGTGCCTGTCTTACTGGGGACTTAAACCCCCACCATTTGTTAATTAAAGACATTTTTAAGTTAAAATCTAGTTATCAATGTGTAAAAAAAGCGTAATCTTCTGAAAGTAGGGCATCGTTTGCAAGCAACAGAAATTAAGGATCAGCTAAAGTCCCTTATCGAGCAAGCCTCCTCGATAGATCGTAATTTAGCGAGAAGATTAGATGAAATCAATCGTTGGGTAAAGGATATTAAGCCAGGTTCTCTGACTGCAAAACCTTTTGTTATTGCCTTTCTCTTAGAGGTAATTACTGATTCGACAATTTGGCTGATAATCAAATCCTTACCTTCAGAAGAAGAACAAAAAGCAAAGTTCGAGTTGATGACGCCGATTGAGAGATATTGGTATGGTTATCTATTTCCCAGATGGTTTAATGCAAGTGACTCCAAGTTTTATATTTGGAAGCAAAAATTGATGTCAGGCGAATTTAATCAGGTAGATGATGATATCATTAAATCAATAGCTCAAGATATTGTTCAGCGAGAAGGTAGTTTTTGGCAGCGTTATATAGCCGACCTTTCTATGGCAACAGATTTAATTGTTAGTCGTAACAATCAACCACTGTGCATTCAAATTACCAGTGTTAGTGAAGAACTTAATCACCAAAAGTACGAAGCTTGGCAAAATACATTGCGATCGTGGGAAATCGAGAGGGGGCTATTTTTAAGTTACAATCCCAAAAATGCTAATTTTGTCAACCAGTTAGTCAACGTGGCCTTGTATAACAGTGATTACCTTTCTGGTGGCAAATATTTAAAATTTTCGTGACTTTTCAGGAATTTGATATTTCAGATTTGTGTCTAGCCTATATACTTACGTGCCAATTACAGCTTTTATGGCTAATAAAAGAGAAACTCACTGCAACAATCAAGTAGATACATTTGCTGAAGCTTTAGCGACGGCGCGACAAATGCAGCAAAACTGGCTAAATTATGGGGTTGATTTTGTCAATATTTACGTTGAAGATGTGGAGGGAGACTGGCTAGAAACGTGGGGACATGACGAAATTTTAGGTAATTTTCAATTAGATACTATTAAGGAATTCTTGGTAAGTAATGATAGTGTAGCTGTTAGGGTAAGACAGCATTTAGGAGAGCGATCGCTGTTTGATTTTGCAGTAAACTTAAATGAATCTTGGAGAATTCCTGAAGTAGATGACAGGCTATCTGCTGTAAAAAATCTCTTAGCTGGTGGTGAAAATATTATTGATACAGATGACATCAGGTTATTGGATTTAGCAAATACTCTGGTGGGAAAGTTGGCAGAGATTTTGTGAAATTTTTAGTTGCGTAGTGGTAGAGTAAATTTTGAAGTTTTATTTTGGTTGCCCTTGGGTGGTATGTAGGCGATCGGTTTTGCAGATAAACTTTAATAATCTTTGAGATGTGCAATCTTTATCAGTGTTACTAGCAAGGGTTGATCCTCAATCTGGTAAATAATGCGGTATTCACCCAAACGAACCTTATACAACCGTTCAGTATCCTTCAATGGGTGAGCGTCTTCTGGATGTGGATTTAATGCTAGTTCTTCTAACTTTTGTGTTAGTTGTTGCTGCACCTCTGACTCCAATTCTGCAATTCTCTGCACAGCTGAAGGTGCTAATGCTACTTGGTAGCTCATATCCCTAGCTCCCTTTTAATTTCTTCAAAGGGTGTTGTCCCCAGCCTTGCAATTTCCTCTATTACCTTATAAGCATCTCTTACATCAGCCTCATCTAACTTTGCTTCAATTAGCTCATGCATCTGCTCTGTTGAGGTAATTTCAATCCCTGGTTCTTCTCTAAGTTTGTCCGTTAATGCATAAAAAGCTTCTTGATCGTCTCGATGTTCCAACACATAAGCTCTTAACTCTTGTTTGGTCATCCCTTGAAAATTTGCCTTAGTCATAAATATCTTACCCTCTCATTTGGTAATATTTCTACTTCAAAGCTTTGTCCAGCCAGAATGTAAATGCGTGTTGTCCGTTCAAAAAGACGCAGGGGAGCAGGGAGCAGGGAGCAGGGGGAGCAATTGGATGGGGATTGAATGTTGAAAGTTTTCCCTTTAAGGGTAAACCCGACTTTCACCAGAAAAACTGGATTAGCCTCTAACTCTCTGGAATCTAAACATCTGTTATTGTATGCATCAGTGAAGATGTCGCCAGATAAGGTAGGATAATTTGGAACCAATCACAGCTAGTGCGATCGCAACCCTCGCTTTTACCAAAGCTTTTGAGAAAACCGTTGAGAAATTCACTGAAGCAGCCCTGGTTAAAATAGATCAGCTGCGAAAAAAGATTTGGGAGAAGTTACGGGGAAATCTGAAAGCAGAAACAGCCCTCGTTGCTGCTGAAAAAGGCTCGAAACCCGATTTAGATAGGGTTGTTGCTTACTTGCAGATAATTTTACACGAACAACCGGAGTTTGCTAAAGAAGTAGAAACACTGGCTCGTGAAATTCAGGCTGGTAAGATAGTAGACAAAAGCAATATGACTCAAATCAACCAAGACAATGCTAGAGGATGGCAAACTAAGGTTGAGGGTGGAACAGCTTATGTCGGCGAGATTAACATTCATCATGCACCGCCCAATTCTTGAATTGAGCCATCATGAACCAAAGCAACCAGGATAATGCCAAAGGCTGGCAAACTCAGGTTGAGGGGGGAACAGCTTATGTCGGCGATATTAGTATCCACAATTACCCCACTCAGCAGTTACACTCATCTCCTCCAAATAATATTCCTTATCGGGGTGTCGCCAACTTTGTCGGGCGGGATGAGAGACTTGTAGAAGTGCATAAAAAGTTGCTGCAAAATGACAACGCGGCAATTTTGGCTGTGGCTGCTATGGGAGGAATGGGTAAAACTGAACTGGCGACACAATACGCATACCGCTATAAAGACAATTATCCTGGTGGGCTTTGCTGGTTAGATGCCAAAAAACCAAATTTAGCAGCAAAGATTGTGCAGTTTGCTCAGTTTTACATGAAACTGGAAGTACCGCAAACCTTATTGACTTCCCAGGAACAAGCAAAATGGTGCTGGCATAATTGGCAACCACAAACAGGGTTAGTCTTGGTAGTATTGGACAACGTTGACGATGTGACTAACTGGAATAATTGTCTCCAAATACTACCAACAGATAACCGCTTCCGTATATTGATGACAACTCGGTTGCGAAATCTCGGTTCAACGGTTCAACAGATAACTTTGAATGAGCTCTCACCAAACGATGCTTTGAATTTGTTGACAACTTTGTTGGACGAAAACGATAAGCGGGTGCAACGGGAACCACAAACGGCAGCAAATTTATGTAAATTGCTGGGATATCTGCCTTTAGGTTTGCAATTAGTCGGCGCGTATTTGGCAGAAGATCCAAATTTATCTTTGGCAGGGATTTTACAGCGATTACCAGCCCAGCAAAAATCTCAATTGGAAGCTGTATTTGAATTAAGCTGGCAACAACTCGATTATATGACACAGTGTGTCGGTGAGTTGTTGAGTTTATTTGCCCCAGATATCATTCCTTGGCAAATAGTTGAATCTGTCAGTCAGCAGCTAAATTGGGCAAAGGCAGATGTTGACGAGGCGAGAAAGCAACTTTATCAGCGCCATTTAATTCAAAGCGTAGCAGAAGGAGAAAGTTGTTATAAAATTCATCTTTTAATTAGGGAGTTTTTGCAAGGGAAATTAGTAAGGTTAAACACAGCCGATGACCTGAAAAAAGCCTTTGCCGCAGCATTAGTAGAAATTGCTCAGAAAATACCTGAATCTCTCACCCTTGAGGATATCAAGTCAGTGCAACTGGCAATTCCCCATTTAACTGAGGTGGCACAAAATCTCATTGATGTTGTGGAGGATAAAGATTTAATTTGGGTTTTCGTTGGCTTAGGTAGATTCTATCAAGGACAAGGTTTGTATACCTTAGCAAAACCTTGGCGTCAGCAGTGTTTATCAACAGTGCAAACACGTTTGGGAGAAGAACATCCCGATGTCGCCACCAGCCTAATGTGGCTGGCAAATCTCTACAATT
>NZ_CAXTNE010000308.1:0-2306 GCF_964245445.1 uncultured Nostoc sp. | reverse complement strand
CTACAATTATCAAGGACACTACGACCAAGCCGAACCCCTGTTTCTGCAAGCTTTAACACTGAGAAAACGCCTGCTGGGAGAAGTACATCCCGATGTCGCCACCAGCCTGAACAACCTAGCAAATCTCTACAATTGTCAAGGACGCTACGACCAAGCCGAACCCCTGTTTCTGCAAGCTTTAGAACTGAGAAAACGCCTGCTGGGAGATGTACATCCCGATGTAGCCACCAGCCTGAACGACCTGGCAGGACTCTACGAATCTCAAGGACGCTACGACCAAGCCGAACCCCTGTTTCTGCAAGCTTTAGAAATTTGTCAGCAGGTGTTTGGGGTAAATCATCCCAATACGGTTACTGTTCGGGAAAATCTAGAAAATCTTCAAGCTCAAAAGAGTGCTAGCCGTAAAGTTAAGAATAATGCTAATAATTCCTTGTGGGAGAAGTTTTTAGGGTTATTTGAGTGAAGCGAAAGTTGTGATTATAGCAAGGAACTGGGTACACTGCGACAAGCTCCCTTCAACAAGCTCAGGGCGGCGCAGTGCATCGCTGGGGACTGGGTGAAAAGTCTTTTTGTGTTTCGGTTTTATCCTCCTCAAATTAAAATTGAACAAAAATAATAAACGACACCCCGAATTCAATAAACGACACCCCGAATTCAATAAACGACTCCCCGAATTCAATAAACGACTCCCCGAATTCAATAAACGACCCCCCCTTATAGAACCCATTTGACATCTTATGAGGTTTTGAATTAAGGTACTCCTCAGCATCTAAAATCCAATGCTAATGGCGTATTCCAGTGACCTCACTGATGCAGAATGGGAAATTTTTGAACCCTTATTGCAAGAGATATTACCGACTAAGAAGCAGACTCGACCGACTAACTGGACAAAGCGAGAGATATTCAATGGAATTCTCTATCAACTGAAAAATGGCTGCAATTGGCAAGACTTACCCAAAGACCTCCCCCCTTATTCCACCGTCTATTGGCACTATAAACAGTGGCGAGCCTCTGGGGTATTCGAGGAACTGATGAGTGTCTTACATGGACAAGTGCGTGAACAAGTAAAAAAAAAACCGCATTGGACAACGTTAATCATCATTGACTCCCAAGCGGTGAAAAATACCTGCAATGCCAGTGTGGAGTAAAAAGGTTTTTGTTTCTACAAAACCACCAACGGCATTAAAAGGCATCTGGCTATTGACACCCTTGGGTTTCCCTTCTTTACACACTGCACTCGCGCCAATATCTCGGATGATGCTGGATTAAAAGAGAAGTTTACTCTCAACATCAACTACTTCAAGTCAAAACCTATCGATATTCCCAAGATTACCATCCTGCTAGATCACGGGTATCAAGATTGAATATTTGACTCAGGAGTTAGAGCGGATTTACCCGGAGATCATGACCAAAATCCAGTTTCAACTTTCTACTAAACCCTCAAAACAAGAGAAAGCTGCACTTGGAAAATATGGATTTGTTCCGGCAGTAGCTTTCCGGGGTGATCGAGCGCTCCAATGCTTGGATGGAGCGTTGTAAAGTTCTGGTTAAGAACTTTGAACGAACCCTGACTGGTGCCACTGCCAAACTCAACCTCTGCTTCATTAGGCTAATGATTAAGAGGCTTGCAAACCCTTCCTAAGATGTCAAATGAGTTCTATAACCAGAAGTAACTTGGCTATACATTTGCAAGACCGATGCAGAAATACGTCCTGAGAGTTTTGCGATCGCCCATAGCGCTCTTGTAAAATCATTTTCAATTGTTGAGAATTCGCTCAGGAAAAAGTTTATGGCAGATAAGTCCGGTCAAGACCCCTCGGAAATCCCAGTGGCAACGGTTGATGAAGAACGAAAAGGCGCAACTTTCAGCGGTACGGTCATCCTTGGTATAGATCCTGAGGGTGGGGCAGTCGTTTTCTTTAGAGACTTTTTAATTGAAGATTATAAAGGCGAACTTACCGCAAATCTTGCAACAGATGGCGATATAAGGAAAAGCATTGATTTAGGCGAACTCGATCATGAAAGCTCCAGTTTTAAGCTGCCAATTCCGCTGGGAACGGATACATTACCCTACAATACAGTCGTGTTGAGCGACAAAAAAAGCAAGAAAAAAATCCTGACGATCAATCTATAAGATTTGTAACTTAGCTCGTAGTTCAGCCAAATTCGATTGCCCTCCTGTATAGATCTCAAATGGGTTCTATAAAGGCTACGGTGTACACACAAGTCGAATTACCCCCCTCAATCCCCCCTTATAAAGGAGGGAAGCCGGAAATCTAGTTCCCTCCCCTTTATAAGGGGAGGGT
>NZ_CAXTNE010000307.1:0-8850 GCF_964245445.1 uncultured Nostoc sp. | reverse complement strand
CTGCCTGGATTAGAGACTTTTTTTTTACGTCGAACTCAGGTTCTATAGAGGCTCAAAAGTTACAGTAATTGGAGCAATTAGTATTAAAAAAGTAGTTGCATTAATGACAATGAATGGTTCAATGGATAGCATTGCATTTGAATTATTTATTGAGAAGTTTTTAGTGCCACATTTATGGTCAGGAACAGTAGTAGTGATGGATAATTTATCCGCACATAAACTAGATTCAATTGTGCCAATGATTGAAGCTGTAGGTGCGAAAGTTATTTGTTTATCCTCATACTCCCCCGATTTCAATCCAATTGAATTATGGTGGTCACAACTTAAATCTTTTTTACGCAGTTTTGCTCCAACTACAACAGAAATGGTTGATAAACTAATCTCAGTTGCACTCGATTTAATAAATCCTCAACATTTAAGAAACTGGTTTGCTAGTTGCTGCTACTGTACCTCATAACAGCCGTAAATGCTGTAAACAATTCGCAATTCGCAATTCGCAATTATTAACTAGGAGTAAAAGGAATGAATCAAAAAATTAGTATCGCAGATAGAACGAAAGCTTTGGCAATAAGAATAGTCAAAGCTTGTACTTTTTTAGATGAAAAGCCCGGAGTTTGTCGAATATTATCAAAACAGTTACTCCGAAGTGGTACTCCTATCCAATTCGCAATTATAAATTCGCAATTCGCAATTCGCAATTATTACCTTACAACGACTGCAACGCAAAAAGTTGGGGACTTTGATAGCAATATTCCACTCTTCTCCTTTAAATCATAAATTAAGGAGCTTACATCCTAAATGAATCAATTTTCAATTATATCTACAATTGCGAATTGCGAATTGTTCGTGCGCTGTTCCAATGATTCGTCTAATGCAACAGCAGGGGGCAACTAGGGAAGATATCATCGCCTTTATCAAGAGAGCGAAAACTAAAAAGCCATCACCAAAACTAGATATCTGCAAAAATTTTGATAACACAAAATTAAAACCAGTTCTTCCAGATGATGCCCCGATCGCCATAGTACTTTTCGCTGGTGGCGGCGGGATTGAAGCGGGGATGGTACAGGCTGGTATTCGCCCAGTCATTGCAGTAGAGTTCGACCCCACCAAACCAGACTTGAGCAGGGCAATCGCCAAAACTCATCACCACAACTTCAGCGAGTATAGCTGTAAAATAATCCAGTTAACAGTTCAAGAAGTAGCGCAGTTAGGATTTCTAGGTTTTCCTCACCGCCCCGATTACCTCCACGCCTCCCCAGTATGCGCCAACGTAAGCCTTGCCCACACAGCCAAAGCAGGTAAGGGCGTTGAAACGGCTGACGATCTGACGGCAGCGATCGCAGTAGCAGAAGCCATCCGACAGTTGCAGCCACGGGTGTTTACTCTCGAAAATGTCCCACGCTATCAGAACAGTCAGAGTTTCAGTATCATTCTGGATGCTTTGGAACAAGGGGATATCTGGTCGATTACAGCGTGGTCAACATGGCTGATTTTGGACTGCCCCAGGCGCGTCGGCGGTTAGTCCTCATTGCAAGCAAGGGTTTTCACGTTGCCTTACCAACTCGCAGAAAACCAATAGGGTGGTACGAGGCGATCGCTCATCTAATCCCTACGATGCCCGACTCTCAACTACTGCTCAAGCAACAACAAGCTTTGGAGAAGTTTTTAGCCGGGAATGCGCCAACACCACTGCTAATAGAAAGAGTTGGGGGACGTACACAGTCCAAGTATAAACCTGGACATTTACCCTGTAATATCATTCTGCGGTCGCATTTCACAGATCACAAAGGTTGCAACCGTAGTAAGTTCGCTGATATCTGGTTGCCTGATGGTACGGTCAAGTCTTTGTCTGCGTGCAAACTTAGTTTTCGCCACGGCAACCAAAATAATCTGATCAGCAGCGATGAAATCCTAAACGTGCGCGGCGAACGACGAGGAACGATCACCACCTGAAACACATCAAACGACACAATGAGAATAATTAAGATACCGATGCTTGCCTCACATATCGCCATCATTTGATTGCCTGAGTCGGAACTTTTACCTTTGACAAAAATTGTAAACTATGCATAGCCAGATTTTGGAAGATTCTGACTCAAATGGCTCCTTTGGGTTAACAATGAATAGCGGGTGTACATCTGTGGTGTGCGATTGGTTAGTAGTGGTGTAAACTGTGACAAAAGTCCAATTTTATCATCACATTCATCTGTTTTTAGGAGTGGTTAAAATAGCTTTTGGTTGATTAACATTAAATAGAGAAGCAGACAAAAGAATAACTGGTTTGGTTGTCTGGTTTTCTGCATAATGAATCATAAGAGCAGGTTCACCTAAAGAATCTCCCACTGTAAGCTGTATAGTTTTCCCTTTTTTAAGAATCAATTCTGTACCGTTAGCTTTCGTTACTTTAGCCTCTCCTTGTACAACAGTATAAGTTAAAGTTCCCGCCTCTACTCGTTCAATCTGCATTCCTGGGTGAGTATGAGTAGGGAGTCTTGTTCTTGGTGCGATGGTATAGCGTACAAGCTCAAGAATCTGCTTTTGATCGCCAGTTGGATAACCACTTGCTAAAATTTCACGCTTAACAGATTGAGTGTAAGTATTGGGTGAGGAGGTTTCTTGGCTGTTAACAGTTACAGTGCCAAAAGCCAGGATTGCTAAAGGGAGAATCACAGACACTTTTCTCATCTTAAAAGTTTTTTGTTTGGGGTAATTTAATAGATATTAGAGCAGATGTTGTCATGATTAGGCTCTCTAGTCCAGTTTCAAGATATTTTTTCAGAAGCTACTTTTAGTCTCAACTCCAGTTAAGGGGGATAGATACCTTACTAACTCTTGCTTTTTTCCAAGGTTTCTACAGAATGACGAATTTCCAGATAGCGATGAAGATATTCAGTAATAATCCCATGCATGAATAAATCACGGGCAGCTTGAAAAGGACTGTTTGGTGCTAAAGGATGGCGATTTGTAACTAGATGATTCCAGTTATAATCATCAATAATTGTACTAATGTAGACGGCAAAATTTTCATCCAACTGTAGTGATAGTACTGCTCGGGTAAATTCATCACTAGTTAAACACAGGGAGTAAAATACTTTAAACAGTTCAATTGTTGATTCCAAGTCAAGAATCTTCCAAGGAGAACGGGTGTCAAAATCTATATCTATTTTTACAGGCGTAATACTATCGTAATTTAGTTCTCGTTGTTTGAGTTGTTCCAACCATTGGGGATTTGCTTGTTGTGCCTGGTGATAGTCAAGGACAAAGTTATAAAGAATCAGGTCATGCTCTAAAAAGGCATTTTTTTTAGCTAAGTCATCAACTGTACGTGGGTAAAGTTGAGATTTTTCTATCATTGGGTCAGGGCCGTTATCAATCAGGAAATTAATAATGCTAGACCCAAGACAGATGTGACGTACAATCAAATAACAAGCTTCTGGTGAAACAAAATGCTTCAGAAAAAATGCAGCAGATTTGTGCATCAAACCATGTGCATTAAACTGAAATGGCAGCAAGCGCTTGACAGTGATAATCAGTGCCAACAGCACATTTGCTAGCAGCTTAATCGGAATTAACAGATAGCGGCGAGTCCAAACTTGTAAGTCCCGAATCATGCAAGCTTTTGCAAGTGGGTCAACAGGAATCGCTGCATCCAAGTAGAGAGCATCCCAAACGTTGGGATCACGTCGATTATGTAGTTGTGATATCCAAGGTTTAGGGGATTGGGATTCCTGGACTTCTGGTAGTTGCTTTTCTTGGAGAATTTGTGAGGATAATATTTCTTTCATTACTTAATTTCCTCAAGTTGTAATTGATATAAGCGAGCAGTGACTTTACTTGTTTTAACAATGTTAGAGCAGATTTCAGCAGTCATCCAGTCAGCATTAATAATTGACTGTAGTTTGTTAATATGGGATTGATCATTAGCACCGTGATAAGCTAAAAAAGAAACTTGGTCATCTCCCAAACCCAAAGTTTTCTGAATTAGGGAAGCCCACTGTGCAGCTAACTGATTTCCTAAACCTTCAATAATGAACATACTGCCAATCAGGTCAACTGGGTTTTCCTGTGATGCCTGATGGAAAATAAACGCTGATAGCGCTTCCGAACCAATATTTTTTTGAGCCTCAACAATTTCTTCTAACACGCCCCCAACTGAGACATAGTTGTGTTCTAACATCTGATAGTCACGATGCTCATCTTGTGCATGACCAATAAACGTAGAACGCAACTTAAAATCTGTCATATTCGATGCAGCACGAGCTATCCAACGCGCTCCTTCTACAACTTGAGGACGCAGATTACGTAACAAAGCTTTGTAGTCTTCTAGAGTAAACGCGCCCCGATGCAATTTGCGAACAATCGGCACAGAACGCAACTGGTGTTCAAACTCCAACCAGACTTGTGCTAATTGACGCAGTAAATCAGATGCAACCGAGTTTGATTGTTCTGCTTGAATGCTGCCCTGAGAAAAATTAACAAATGCAAATTGAATATTTTCTTTCTTTTGTTGGTTTAGGGAGAGTGAGTTAGGGTGCAAGAAGTTAATTTCCTGGGTTGAATTACTATCCTGCAAGGAGTTATATTGTTCTGTTAAACTGCTGAAGGCAACTGTTGATGCTTCTACTACACTCAGCATCATGTAAGCCGTTGTGTAACGTCCACTCTCTGGTACGAAGCAGAAAATTTTTTGACCTGAGCGCAACTTACCCGAATAAAATAACTCTTCTAACATCAGGTAAATTGAGGCACAGCCAGTATTACCCCGTGTATAGAGGTTGGTAAACCATTTCTCTTGCGGAATCATACAATCAGCTTTTTGTAAAAGCTCAACTATTTTTCCTCGGAAGAAGTGAGAGGAGTAGTGGCACAAAAGCCAATCAATTTCCTTTGGTTCAACTCTTCGGGACTCAATCAACTTCAACCAACCTTCAACTCCCAATTTGATCACATCATCTAGTCCACGGATATTTTGCCGCAAATTAATAGCTCCAGTAGCAGCAGCATCAGCATAGGATGGATAATCCATCCAACTTTTTTGACCAGTTTCATCTTCTGTACCAGCATACATGCATAAAGGATAAGTATTAGCATGAGAAACTAGTTCAATCCACTCAATTTTTAAACTAATATTATCAGCTCTTGGCTGATTTTGAATTAAGAACGAGCCAGCACCATCTGAGAGCATCCAGCGAAGAAATTCAGTATCAAAAGGTAATTTTCCTCTTCCATCTTTAAATCGAGATTGGGCTTCAAAGTGAGTGTGTTTAAATAAACGAGACGCTAGTTCGGATGCTACGGCAACAGCAACCTGCTTTTTTCCCAATTCGACTTGAGATGCTGCATACTTCAATGCAGCGATACCAGCACAACAAACACCTTGATTTGAAGTAATTTCTAAAGAAGAAAACTCTGGTAATTCGCCATGTACCATACTGCCAAATCCGGGGATCAATAAATCAGACCAGCTAGTAGCACAAGCTAACAAATCAACCGCAGTCGGTTCTAAATTCATCTTCAATAGTGCATCACGCACAGCAGTAGCAGCCATCTGGCTATTAAGATAGGTAGTGTTCTGCTGTCGGTCAAGGGCATAGTAACGTTGTTGAATCCCATTACTTTGGAGGATGCGATGTCTGGCTTTAGAAGCCTGCCCGCCTATTTTACCCAGGTAGTCTTCTATCTGATCGTTGCTAATCGGTTTCCCAGGTAAAAATTTACCGATACTGTTGATATAAGCGCTGTTCATAGTAAAAGCTCTTTGTAAATTAATAGATAGCTATACTCAAGCTTTGAGCAGAAAAATATGTGATAAATTACCCCTTATAAATAGGCATTTTTTGAGAAAATCAGCAAAAAAAAAGCTTGAAACGACAATAATTTATCTGATTAAAGTATGGAATTATACTAAAAATATTTTCCCAAGATTGTGACAGTTTGATGAACGCACGTTTCCAGCCAATCAAATTCATCAATGCGATTGAATAGAATACAAATTATCTTCTCTAAATATTGTGACAGTTTGATGAACGCACATAAAACAATTCGCAATACTTCGGCTCCCTTCGGCTACGCTCAGTACAAGTTCGCTTTTTCGCCCATTCGCAATTCGCAATTAAATCAAGCCAGACACAAGGGGTAGGGTATCGAAGAGCCTTGGGATACAAGGACTGTTTCTCTGACGAGACGCTAGCGCGAACGCGCCACTTGCGGGCGAGGTTTTAAACATGAAGCTTTTTTGATAAACACCATCAATTATATTTTGGGAACCAATGGTTCCCATTCGCCCTTCTAGCGCTGCACCATTACCCCCAAGGGAGCAATTGTAGGCTGTGGAGGGGCGGTTGTAACAAGGGCAAAGGAGAGACGATCCCTTACGGTAGGCGCACTTTCACAAAAATACTCTACCGAGTTATTCACATCAATAGAGTATATAGTTTTACAATAATCATCTTTTATCAGCATTCAGTTTATATTCTGGCAAATATTTATACCTCTGTACAAGTACTGCAAATCTTGCCTACAGCGATCACATAAAGCACTGTATGAGGGCAATCGCTCCTGCTAATTCGCTCTCATCACTGCCGCTATCTCCTGATATCCCTTGACAGCATAGGTCATATTCGTGCGTTGCCTCTGGGATTGTTCAAGGGCAGCGATCACTAAAATATAATGCCTGCGTTTTGAAATAGTGGCAGTTGAATTACTTGGGTTTGTTTGGCGTTATCCAAATTGGACAAGGAAATGCCCAGTAACCTAATACTGCGATTCTCCAGGTCAATCGACTCAAACAGTACTTTGGCTATCTCAAAAATCGTAGAAAGTTCACTGATGGGAGCAAGCATTGTTCTACTGCGGGTTATCTGATGATAGTCAGAAAACTTGACTTTCAGAGTTAATGTGCGGACTCGCGTTTCATGTTGCTCTAACCGTTGCTCACAAGAAAGGGCAATCTGTTCGAGTTCCTGCAACATTTCACTATGATCACTTAAGTAAGAGTGCAAATGAGGTTTCTGCACCGATGGACTTACGAACCCGATTCGCCTCAAATGGTCGATCATCTTCTGCCCTGGCAATTTTGTAGTAGTATTGTCCTGCTTTACCAAAGTGGTGTGTTAGCTCCAAGAGCGATCGCCCCTTCAAATCTGCGCCAGTGTGAATGCCGAGCGAGTGCATTTTAGCCGCCGTCACCTCTCCAATGCCGTGAAACTTTTCAATTGGCAGTTGCTCTACAAAGGCGTAGACGCTTGCGGCTTGTCGTAGACATCGCTTGCTCCGGTAAAATCACGGTTAGTCCGTTGGGCTTGTTCTGCCCTGATGCCATTTTTGCAAGAAACTTATTAATTGACACACCCGCAGTTGCCGTCAATTTCGTTTCCTGGAAAATCGCAGTTTTGATGTGTCTTGCAATAGTAGAAGCGTAGGGGATGTTTTGCTTATTTTCAGTAACATCCAGGTATGCTTCATCTAGTGCAACTCCTTCCACTAAATCACTGTAACGTTTAAAGATAGCGTGGATTGAAGTGGAAATCTCTCGGTAGACATCGAATCTCGGTCTAACGAATATCAGCCCAGGACATTTGGCAATTGCTGTTACTGACGGCATCGCGGAGTGAATCCCAAACTTACGAGCTTCATAACTGGCGGCTGCAACTACGCCTCGTTGATTGGGACTGCCACCAACGACTAATGGTTTGCTGGGTGTAGCTAGGGTATCCACGATAGATAGGAGCCGTCTTCTAAAGGTTTTTCTGCCAAGAATTTAACATTCTTCTGGATTCTACCCACGTAATCGCAACCTTTAGAAATTGTTGTATGTACCATTGCATAGGAATGTAAACCCCTATCCCACATTAATAACATCCCGTCCTGTACTGAGCGTAATAATTTCAACGCTCGTACTCGTTCTCCGATACGATATGGACATATTAAAGCATCAAATATTATATGTGTTCCTGTTTCTACTAATATGACTAATCTCACCTTTGGAAATGCTGCTTGTGTCCCAGGACGACTACTGGGACGACCAAACACTCTGGCGTTTTCATCGCTGTCTGGAACATCAAAACAAGTGCCATCAATTACTACTATTCGTAGCCCATTGAGAAATGCTCCCAAAGTCTCACCAGTTGCCATCGGTCGTACCAACTGGTGAAATAATTGTCTCATCACCCTTGCTCCTAATCGCTGTCTAGCTTGTGTAATAGCTGATTTACAGGGTACTCGCCAATATTTACCAACTTTAACCCATGATTCTGACAAACCATCAATCAGGTTTTTCAGTACATCCCGCATCGAATCTCTCGACCAAAGACTCATTGCAATCAGCAGGCAAATTACTAATTGTGTAGGCAAAGACCGATTTCTTTCTTCTGAGGCTCTGCTTGTTGCGGTAAGCGAAGCCATGCCGTAGGCTTATCGCCTGTTCAATTGCCGTCGTAGGTATCGCTGTCTCAATCCCTTTCAGCAAATCTCTACTTTGTATTGTTGGAGACAACAGTGAGAAATCCTTCAGATGTACCACGGTTAATTTTCATGCTTGGGAATAATGCTTACTTTACCTGAGTTTCAGACTTAACTGAACCGTATTGCCTTATAGCCAGTTCTAGACCAAGACGTTACTGCCAATAACTAAAGAGTTAGCAGAGACATTATTCAAATTCACCAATAAGCTAAACCCTTGGGTAGATGTTATTCCATCTCTATCAATCTGAACTTGAGTATTGACACCACTAGAAACAAAACGCAAGTAGCTATCAGTAATAGGATTGCTACCACCGTAGCCCAGGCTATCAAACAAGGGGAGCAATGCGATTTTGTGAGATCATCATAAAGACAGCAGGGGAGCAGGGA
>NZ_CAXTNE010000306.1:0-8872 GCF_964245445.1 uncultured Nostoc sp. | reverse complement strand
TTGAACGATATTGTGCAATGACAGGTAGACCTGCAACTGATGTGATTCGGGAGTTGATTCGCTCTCTCTCCATAACCGAGTTGTCAGCCTCTGAACAGACTACATCTACGCTAAAATATGATGTTCCAATTCTGAAATAATGGCAATTGAACCACTTGGGTCTGTTTGGCATTATCCAGGTTAGACAACGAAATGCCCAGCAACCTAATACTGCGGTTTTCCAGATCAATCGACTCAAACAGCGCTTTGGCTATCTCAAAAATCGTAGAGAGTTCACTGAGGGGAGCAAGCATTGTTTTACTGCGCGTTATCTGATGATAGTCAGAAAACTTGACTTTCAGAGTTAACGTGCGGCCTCGTGTTTCATGTTGCTCTAACCGTTGCTTGACAATTTGGGCAATCTGGTCGAGTTCTTGTAACATTTGGCCGACATCGCTTAAGTCCTGTGCAAATGAGGTTTCTGCACCAATGGACTTGCGAACCCGATTCGCCTCAACTGGGCGGTCATCTTCTGCTCTGGCAATCTTGTAGTAATAATGACCAGCTTTACCAAAGTGGTGTGTTAGCTCCAAAAGCGATCGCCTCTTTAAATCTGCGCCAGTATGAATGCTAAGTGAATGCATCTTCGCCGCCGTCACCTCTCCAATGCCGTGAAACTTTTCAATTGGTAGCTGTTCTACAAAGGCGTAGACGCTTGCGGCTTGTCGTAGACATCGCTTGCTCTGGCAAAATCACCGTTAGTCCATTCGGCTTGTTCTACCCTGATGCCATTTTTGCAAGAAACTTGTTAATTGACACGCCTGCGGTTGCCGTCAACTGAGTTTCCTGGAAAATTGCAGTTTTGATGTGTCTTGCGATAGTAGAAGCATAGGTGATATTCTGCCTGTTCTCAGTAACATCCAAATATGCTTCATCTAGTGCAACTCCTTCCACTAAATCACTGTAGCGTTTAAAGATAGCGTGGATTGCTGCGGAAATCTCTCGGTAAACGTCGAATCTTGGTCTAACGAATATGAGTCCGGGACATTTGGCAATTGCTGTTACTGAGGGCATCGCTGAGTGAATCCCAAACTTACGAGCTTCATAACTGGCGGCGGCAACCACACCTCGCTGATTCGGGCTGCCACCGACGACTAACGGTTTACCTCGGTAGCTAGGGTTGTCCCTCTGCTCTACCGATGCGTAAAAAGCATCCATATCTACGTGAATTATTTTCCTAGTTCTAGCGACAGATTCTTGTCCCAAGCGTAGCTCCACCACAAGCAGTCTCGTTTTTCACAGCATTTTCAAAGAAGTAAATACAATCTCAGTTTATAGTATGCCAGTACTATCTTAGAGATAAAATTACCTGTTGTCGTTTTGAGCAACTGTCTCCTGAAGGGGTGTTTGAGAGGATACATAGTTTTTATGCCATCAGGCAAGCGAAGAAAGTTTTTTAAGTAGAAAAGAGCGTACCTGGAATTGCAACTATATTAAATATTAAACAGATCTAACTTTATTAGTTCAAAAACATAAAAGAACACACATGACCACTAAAATAGATTTTCAAGGGGATATGGATAACGCAAGCATTCCATTGAATCAAAACAAAGAAGAAGTATTTCAATGGACAAAGCAGTGGTATCCTGTAGCAGTTGTGGATTTTTTAGATCCATCTCGCCCACATGCAATACAGTTATTAGGAAAAGATTTAGTCTTGTGGCGAGACAGTTTGAGTAAATGGTCAATATTTGAAGATTGTTGCCCCCATCGACTAGCTCCTCTTTCAGAAGGGCGTGTTGAGTCTGATGGCACACTTTTATGTGCTTATCATGCTTGGCGTTTTGATTCGCAGGGAAACTGTGTGAGTATTCCCCAGTCGAAAGATCAGCAAACATCCTCTAAGCACTGCTCAAATTCAAAGTCATCTGCAATTAGTTATCCAACACAAGAACGGCAGGGTTTATTATGGGTTTGGGCTGAGTCTGGTTCTGAAGCACAGCTTGAAAGTCAATTGAGGACACCACGAATTATTCCAGAACTTGAAGAAAATTCCGACAGAGTAGTTCATCTATTTTGGAATATACGTGACCTACCCTATGGATGGGACTTTTTCATGGAGAATGTAGCTGACCCAGCCCATGTCCCTGTTTCCCACCACGGTATAGTTGGCAATCGGTATAAAGATGCTAATTACTACGATATGCTTTGCATCAAGGAAATGTCTACTCAAGAAGGATTTTCTTTTGAAATAACACCGACCGCCCCCACGATTTCACAAGCGATTCACGATTTCCAACCACCTTGTCAGATGAGGATTGTTTCTACTTCCAAAGATGGTGGTAAGCTGATCTTGGCATTGTATGCTACCCCTACACGCCCAGGGTGGTGTCGTCATATTGGTTGCCAGGTCTTAGTTAAGAACGAGATGGGTAAGACACCTAAAGGATTAGGAGTCTTTGGACTACCAATGCCAACTTGGCTAGGACATGTTTTGTCATCCTTGTTCTTACACCAAGACTTAGTATTTCTTCATTATCAACAGAAGATTCTAGCTAAACGCCAAAAGAGCCAATGGGTGAACGCAGTTTATACACCTAATCCTCAAGATAAAATGGTCATTGCATTTCGCCAGTGGTTGGAGAAAAAAGCTGGAGGTAGTATTCCTTGGGCTTGGGGGTGTAATACCGATCTTCCCTTGCCCGAATTAGACAAACAAAAGCTTTTTGATGTCTGGACAACTCATACCCAACATTGCCAAGTTTGCAAAGATGCTTTGAAAAATATTAAACGTCTACGGGTGTTAGCTTACGGGTTATCTATATTGTGCTTATGTATTGCTGTAATTCTGGATGCAAGAACCATAGCGGTAAAAGCTACATTAGCATCTGCAAACCAAATACCTGCATCACTTTTAACGGTTTTTCCTCATACAGGATTCTGGTGGGCGCTTGGGGGTGCAATATTATTTGTACTTCTAGGATACTTGCTTGATAAATTTAGTCGCCTATTTTACGTTTACGAGTTTGAACACGCACACAATGATTAATGAACTCAAGGTCAGTGCTAAGAAAATTTATTCAGAAGGCTCAGTTGGCAGGAGCGTCCTGCCAACTGAGCCTTCTGAATTCCAAACTTCCAAACCAAGTTGTACCCCGTTCGAGAGATGCCAATAATTTCGCCTATTGCTATGAGTAGCAGATCAGTTCAGAAATATTTTACTCAATCAAACCCAAATGCCGATGGAATGCTTCAACAGCATTTGCCACACCATCTTCATTCCTTAACTTCTGGCCTAACTCTTGGGGTTTACACCGCATTACCTTATCACCCAGTACGATTTCAATCGCTGCTGCTAAAGTTTTTTCTGATACCTTCTGGTACGGTATCGGTTGTGGACTGACTCCCAATCGGGTTAGCTTTTCACCCCAAACTGGCTGATCTGCAAAAAAGGGTACAGTAACTGATGGTGTCCCTGCGCGTAACACTGCCGCCGTTGTACTAGCTCCTCCGTGATGTACTACTGCTGGCACTTGAGGAAATAACCAATCATGAGGAACTTCCTTGATCACAAACACTCGTAGCGAATCTTTTATATTCACCGTTCTTCCAACGTCCCCCCAGCCTGACAATATAATCCCGCCTTGATGGTTTTTCTTTAGAGCTTCCACGATGTAGTGTGTGAGATACTCTGGATTGGGCATCGTCATGCTTCCATTCCATTACACAAAGGCAATTGCTTTCGTCCAAGAAAATCTTCTAGTTCCAAGGGTGGCTCGTATTCGGAGGCTTGGTCAATAAACCAAAAACCAGTCACATGCGCCCAATGCGGCCAGTCATCAGGTTTTGGGATTACGTGCGAACTAAATCCATACAATTTACTGAACATTGCTAATATCAATCTCGTATAAGGTTTTGTGCATTCGTATCGTATGCAGTGCCGTCAAAATAAGCATATTTAATTACAAAATTTTTAAGGACAAATAGCTGGCTTTTACCTATATTTTGAACTTTTGGTATAATTCTACTTGAAATCACGGTATTTTGCTTGCTTGAGGTGCAGTAGCTTGACCCTGGTGAGCGTTGTTACTTGGTCACTTTTTTATGATTAGCGATCACAACCGAAATAGTTCAATTTTAACTAAAATGTTGCCATGAGTTCAAAACCTAGGTAAAAGCTTGCCGTTTGTTCTGAAGACTTTGTAATTAAATATGCTTATTTTAAGGAAGCTTGATCATAATTTCAGCCATTTTAACTCTATAGGCCAATAGGCTACTGTCTCAAGTATGAGATTACTAAAGTTAAATGAAAGTATAAGCTTGCCACTGCGGTAACCTTTTCCTTTAAGTCACAGTCACATAGAACTGATTCAATAGGATGAACGAGTTAACTCTTTGTGTTTTATCTACCCAGAATAGTGGTCTGGAAAACAACTTTCTTAACAATTCTTTGCAACGTGTCCTATTTTGCATAAAAAAGGCTTTTTTACATGAAACAAGAAAAAGACATACCAACTTTATATCCACAATCAAAACCGTATCTTGTTAAATTGATGAAATGGCTCTTAACAATTGCTCTAATTTTGAGTAGCACCACTCAATATCCAGCACGAGTAATAGCCCAAACTAAACAACCAGCAACTACTAAGCAGCCTGTACAGCCAGTCAAGACACCTGCTTCACCTCAACAACGCACCTCTCGACCAGCTTTTGTTTTGCCAAAAGTACCTGCTCGCTTAAGTCCTATATCTGGGCGTAGAGCAGGAATGGGTAGTCGGGACAATTGTCCTGCGGTAGCAACTGCACTTACTGCTTTAGTGCCATTTCAAGAGGAACAAAAGGTTAGCAAACAAAGGGATAAATTAGTTATCAAGATTGTAGAGGGGTTAACCACCTCTGAACGACCTACATTTTGGTTTTACGTTCCTTACACTCAAGATTTGTCTACCTCCAACGCTGAGTTTAGCTTACAGGATAGTGAAGGCAAAGATGTTTACAGAAATGCGATCGCACTACCTCCAAAGCCCAGTGTCATTGGTATTTCTCTCCCTGAGAATGTTACATCTTTAAAAGTAGGTAAAACATATCGCTGGTATTTAAAAGTTCGCTGCAAGCAGCAAACAGCAAGTGTTCCTGTGTACGTAGAAGGAGACATTCAAAGAATGAATTTAAATTATCGTGTTATTCAGCAATTGGAAGCAACAACCGATCCCCGACAGAAGATTGCAATCTATGCCAAAGAAGGTATTTGGTTTGACGCTTTAACTATGCTGGCACAAATACGCCTTTCTAATTATAATGATACTTCTGTTAAAGAAGATTGGCAGAGTTTATTGCAATCCGTCAATTTGGGTAATATTTCTACGGCTCCTATAGTCAATTCAACCAACCGTCAATAATCTTAAATCTCTATAACCAATTACCAACTAAAACATAGGGTGCCCAGTACATCGGACGGTTATATTCAGGAGCTTCAAGTAGTTTTAATTGAGCAAAGCGTAAAGCTTCTACCGTAGTTTTACCAGTCATCAACTGGCGGTAAAATTCCTCAATAAATAAAACTGTAGAGTCATCGCCAATTTGCCATAGTGAGGCTAAAGTACTCCGCGCACCAGCACGCAGGGCAACTCCTGCTAATCCCAACGCAGCTCGGTTATCTCCTGCTGCTGTTTCGCAAGCACTCAAAACAAGTAATTCAACTGGCTCTGTTCGTTTTTGCTCTCTACTTTTAAGCAAACTATCTAATTCACTCACATTAATGCGTCCATCAGCTGCTAGGATAAAAGTGTCTTTTGCTTTAGAGCTAAATTGCCCGTGAGTTGCCAAGTGAACAACTCTAAAAGGTTGAGCGTTGATGGTTTTTCTTAAAGTCGTACTAGTAAAATTTTTATCCAATAATGTAGTTGTCGATACCCCTGATTCCTGAATAAATTTCAGTTCAACCAAAACGTAGGGAAGCGCTGCAAAATTTTCATTTTTGGGTGATTGCGATAATCCTCCAGCCAGGGCATTTAATTTTTTCTGTTCTAGAGGTTTGGGAGTAAATAGTTGCAGTCCTGGGCTAATAACTACAGAGTATTTTTGGACTAAATACTCTCTGCCATCATATAATGCAGACATCGGGATATTTCGCAACAACCCGTCTGGAATAAAGACTAGAGTATTAACTTTACTATTTTTAAGGTCTGTTTCAACTGGTTTAATTAACCAGTTATAAAGCTGTTGAGAAACTGCTTGAAATTGCAGATTAGCATCAGGTTCGACTATTGTATCTCGTATTTTTGTAATAACTTGCTCTACTTGCTGACGGTTGACTTGAGAAGTTTTATGAATCAACGGTTGCTTGGGAAGTTTGATGATAATTTCTAAATAGTTATCTAGGATAATCGGGTAGAAAATAGCAGTATTCGGGTTGTCGCGGTCTACTACTTTGTCCAATACCACAAATTGGTTGCTCAAGCAAGCTTCTCGAAAAAAATTGTCGAGTTCTGCGACTTGCAAGGCTTCTATTCGCTGACGTGCTTTATCTAAATCTGGTTTTCCTTGTCCAATCTCTTGTAAAATCAACTCTACAGACTGCCGATAAAGAGGTTCTATGCGATCGCGAAAATTGAACTGCACGTCTCGATTAACTCCAACTAAATCACTGCGAAGAGACTGAAGAGTTGTTACAGCAGCATCATAAGCAGATATGGCGGCTGGGATATTTCCCTGTGCTTTGAGCAAACGTCCTAACTGCCACTCAAGGCGATAAGCTATATCTGAGGCATCAATTTTTTCAGCCAGAAATAAGGCTTGCTGCGTCAAATCCTGTGCTTCTTGCCATTGTTGGTTCTGTTCGTAAACTTCTCCTAAGCTGCCCAGTGCATAGGATTCGGCACGTTCATCGCCGATTATTTTGGCTTGTTGAACACTACTTGCCAAAATCTCTGCAATGTCTTTTTTGTTACCAATTGTCGTCAAAGTTTGAGCAAAATTGATCCGTGCATAAATACCAGCTTGATTGGTAGGCAGATTCGGGACTTGAGATTGGATTGTGGGTATTAATGACTTTGCTTCAGTGATGCGTTGGTTTTCGACCAGCAAACTCAGCTGATTAATCAGGGCTTGAACTTTGGCTAGA
Source organism: uncultured Nostoc sp. (assembly GCF_964245445.1). Classification (GTDB taxonomy): domain Bacteria; phylum Cyanobacteriota; class Cyanobacteriia; order Cyanobacteriales; family Nostocaceae; genus Nostoc. The sequence goes on along the minus strand of NZ_CAXTNE010000306.1, from coordinate 1,770 downwards.
GAGTTTGGTGCAATTTTGGCAGCATTTTCATAATGAGCGATCGCATTTTTAATATCACTTAACGACCTAGCAGTATTACCGAGGCTAAATTCCGTCAAACTAATTTCTAGAGGCAGTTGCAGACGTTGAGCGATTTCTAAGCTTTGTTGTAAGTTTTTCTGGGATAACTCAAGTTCGCCTAATTGTTGTAAGACATTGCCAAGCGATCGCAAAGCTGTTACTTTTACAGGTGAGTCAGGTTGGGAAATTAATTGTTGGGATACTTCATTCAATATATCTAAGCTACGGCGGTAAAAACCAGCAACTCGTAGAGCTTGTGCTTGGTTAATCCGGCTGCGCGTTATTCCGGCATTGTCACTTAATTTTTTCCAGACTTGCTCTGCTTCTTGTGATGTTTTCATAGATGCATCAGTTTGTCCCTGTGATAGTTGCAATTCGCCCTGAATATTTAGAGTTTGTGCAAGAATTTCTAACAATTCAGATTTGGGATTGTTGACATTTAACTTTTGATTTATCTCATCCCAACCAAGCAAATTTAAGCTATTGTCAATAGTTGCATAAGCTTCTTTCCAGGAGCCGAGTTGCTGGTATACAAGACAAAGGTTAGTCAGCGCTGCGGCTTGTGCAAGGTTATTGCTTTCTCGTTGATAAGTACGGACAGCTTGTTGTAAAATAATTACGGCTTCAGTAAAGCGCCCAGTCTGATAAAGTGCTTCTCCTTGCTCAAGAAGTGCCTGTGGTTTTGTAGCTGGGGGTTTATTGGTTTGGATGTGAAATCTGTCTGGTGAATTTGTTTTTTGTTGTTTAGCGAATGTGCTAGGGATAATAGTCAGGAAAACAGCAAGGGTAAATAGGAGTACAGGAGTTACCGCAAATCTAATTACTCGCTTTGGCAGCTGGAATTTTGCCATATTTAACACCTCCCTAAGATACAGGACAGGAAGCAGGTGTTTGCCAAGGGCTGTGGGGATTGAGTTGAGGAACTTGTGCTACTAATTCTATGTTTCCCTTGCGATCGATTACCCAGCCAGAAGCTTCCACAATTGGAATTGTAGCAGCAATGGAAGTAGTTGAAACTGCTGTTGGTTGTGGCACAGGCGTTGTGTTTGCCAAGTTTTCTGCGTTTGGTCTTAATCTTACCCACGCAGACACAGTACTTGAATCTTGTAATGGTTCAGTGGGACTCATGGGTAGTCCGCCGCGTCCTGTTGCCACAAATGTATTTTGGAATTGCCGAGTTCCAGGTGTGCAGGCATTGGAAATTTGCCTAGAAGCATCAACTAGATTAATTGGGAGTTCGACTAAGCCCCGAGTGGGGTCTATATCAGGTGTAGTGATTTGCACATTACCGCTCAACTCGCGAGTTGCCCCGGTGGCGGTGATGTCGCTTGTGTTTGGCGAAAGTATATCCCGAAACTGAAGACCAAAGATACCTTTAGTATTGATTCTGACATTCCCGCCACGAAAGTCATCAGAGTCGGCAGTAATATCGCTATTTTCAAAAGCAGCCAAGACATCGGCCTTGATATTGATGTTACCACCGATGACGTTTTCTCCTTGGGCATCAGTTCTGATATTGCTATTACGACCTATTATTAAATCTCGTGAGTCAATGTTAATTGTCGCCTGTTCTCTATTCGGGTCAACTTTGGGGCTTTGTGTATTGGCGGTGAGTATAGCATTGTTGTTTAAACGGATAGAGCGAGCATTTAATGTCATGTTGCCTGCGGTTCCTGTTCCGAGACTTTCTACGCCTACTTCTGCCCCATC
>NZ_CAXTNE010000305.1:0-8960 GCF_964245445.1 uncultured Nostoc sp. | reverse complement strand
CGTTGCTGTAATCAACCGATAAATCTTTCCCTTCACGGGTTTTAACTGAAAGCGTAGTTCCTCTCCATCCAGTGCTACGAATACTCTTAGCTTTTTCTTGCTTTTCTAATATGGGCGCTAATACCCGTAACACAGTTCTGTCATTGGGCGGCTTAGAGTCCTCCAACTCACGGGCTTTAGCCTGGACTCTGAGAGCAACTTGTTTTGGGGTCATACGTTTACTACCCTTGTTCCCCTCCTTGTAAGTTTTGGTAATGAATTTTTCCCAAAACTCACCAATGCGATGTGTTCCTTTATCAGCCCTACCTGTTTGAGCGAGTCCGACTAAACCATCTTGTTCCCACTTTTTCACCAATCTTTGTACCGTTCGCAACGATACACCTAGTTTCTCTGCTGCTTCCCGCAACTTTTGTCCATAAGTTGTGCGATCGCAGGGTTCCAGTAAACTTTGGATTACCTCAAGCTTTACTTGGGCTTCCTCTGAGAGTTGTGTGGCAATTACATTCTTCTCAAGAGTTGTAGCACTTTCTCCTAGTAAGCCTTCCATAGGGATTGCCGAGGGATGAACAGCTAAATCAGGAGTTTGCTGACTGTTCATAATACACATTTTTTTTATAAAAACACATTGTTATTCTATTTATACACAAAGCGACAGTCAATTTGTCATTATTAAAATACACAAAAGCTTTTTTCTCTCTGATGAAGCGACAGATTAACTGTCATTATCATAGAAAATGACAGTTAATCTGTCACTGTCAAGATGTTATTCTAATACTGCTAAAACGCTGTAACCTATACTGAGCAAGATTTTAATGGATGACATTAATTTGTCACGGCGACAAATAATTAGTCACTGTACATTTCGCATAATGATAAATGAACACGATAGGGAGACGGTAATGCCCATTGGGTGCCAACTTAACCTAAAAATCATGTCCCGCAAGGAACTCAAGTTCCTTGCTAATAGCAAAAGTCTTCTAAAGATGAGTAAGTATTAGGACTTACGCACTGTACAAATTGGCCATCGTATGGGTTACGGTTTTTGGTCGTTTCAGGCGCTTCGCATAACCCCAATTTATTCCCATATTTACGTAGACGTAGCCTGTCGTAAACATCGCTGAGTGCTAAACACGGCTGAAATACCCAAATTGCGTGTAGTACTTATGTACAATGCGTAAGTCCTGAGTATATACCTAAGAATCTTTAGTCTAGTGAAGTAGATTAAGGCTTGTAGCCTGGAACTTTAGTTCCAGGCGGGTGAGGATGAGGAAGCCAACAGTTAAGCTTAAGTTGATAAGTATAGGTAATACCAGAGTGAACGCACGGCATTTCTAAAACCCTTGCTGGATAAGGATCTTGATGAAAAAATAGCCTAAGCAATGAAACGCCCAAACCCTTGCTATTAAAGGATTTTTATACTTTAGATGCATTTACCCTGTGGGTAATACCGTGTCCCTAGCCGTGTAGTTTATTTAAAAGAAAATCGTTGTAGAAGTAAGCAATTCCACTGGAGTATTTGATAAAGGATTAAACAATTTATGGTTAATACTTTATTTATAGCCGGAGTTTATCAAATTTGTGTAAAAAGATTACTGAATCTCTAAAGAATAGATTGATACTGTTGTTTACCAAGGTTAAGCTGGTAATAATATGAACAGGAAACCTTTTGATCCTGATAACTGGAATGACCGCTAATAGTTTATCAATTAGTCAGGAATATCCGCATTGTATTACGTCTAACTCTAGACAGGTAAATGTGCAAATTGCACAAGAAGAGGTTTATAGCTTCTTCATAAAAATTGTCAATACAATGTCACCAGAGGAAGTTTTGTGCGAATTCAAATCTTTTTTTATAGACGGTCTTGATTTAGAATATTCTCATTTTATACCTGAGATATACAAGATTTTTTTAAATGATAGAGAAGATGATTTTCGCAATACACTTAAACGGTGTATATATATAATAATTAATACTTGGAAAACTAATAGAAAAGATAAATATATCCAAAAACTAGTTAATTTATTTGCTATTAAAAATTTAAAAGTAAAAGCCAATTATTTGCCAGGGTTAAATATCTGTAAAAGCTGGCTAGAGAATTTTATAGACAGCAAAGACTATCAAGAAATAAAACTATTTGCTGCTAAACATGACGAATTACATAAAGGTCATTGGGCTAATCGCTACACTTCTTATTTCTTAGTTGCTCAATCTGTTAACGAGAATAATCCAAGAGAGCAACAAGAAGCTGCCAGAAAGCTTTATAGACAGATAAAAGACAAATATAAGTTTGAACTAGCAATGTATATCGCTCGTTCTCAATCTGCCGTTCCAAGCACGACATGCTACAAAAATCCTAGTGTCTTGGGAGATAATGTTCTGCATTTAATAAAAGCTATTGTTTTAAAAAAGGGTGCATTTAGCCATGAAAATATTGCCAATATATTTATCAAGCAAACTCAAGGGCAAACCCTTGAACAGTTTAAAGTAAGTATAGAAAAATATTTATTTTTTTCTGTAGACAATCAAGAATTAGTTAAGACTTTGCGGCAGCAGTTTGCAGAAATGTTATCTTTATGGAAGAAAGATTATAATCAAGAAATTCTCACTAAAGAATTATTTTTGAGAGCCTGTAATCGAGTGATTGATTGTTTTACAACAGAAAACGGCAAACAACCTTCATTATTATTTGTATTACTACTTACTCAAGGCCACTCTTTAACATTGGTGATTATACTCTTAAAGACTATTTTTATTTCTAGAAATTCCCGTAGGCATTTAGAAATCAAAATTGCTCATTTGATTCGTTATTACGAAAAATATCCTGAACATGAGTGTAAATGGGTAATCAATTTTATGGAAATTTTTAATATAACGTTTGCAATTTACGCAGAAAATGTAGAATACAACTTGATTAAGATGGAAGAAGACGAAAGCAGTAATCCGCAATTAAATCTGGATGCTTATCGTGTGTTTTCACAGATGAAGGTGGATAAACAAAAATAAGTGTTGTCTGATTCATGATTTAGCAAGGCGTTCGTCTAACCAAGCCAAAGCAGCACCCGCAGTTTCAGCTAGAATACTAATGAGGCGATATAGAGCGATCGCACTAAATACTAGGGCCGATGGAAAGTGGTATCGTAAAAGTTCATACGCAGTCGCTTCAAAAACACCTAACCCACCAGGCGCACCCGGAATAACAAGCCCCAACAACCAAGCGCAGCTAAAAGCTCCTAATAACAAAGGAATTTGATTCACATCTAACGAACCCAGAGCGAACATAGTTAATATAAACCCAGTGGCGCGTACTATCATAAAGCCCAATTCTCCTAACAAAGCTCGTAGAGGATAGCTTTTAAGGCTGAAGGGAACAGTTGCTTCAGTCGTGACAGCAGACTTTTTTGCTTTCAATTTGTACAATAAGCGAATAACTGGGTTTAAAAACCAAGGATGAATCGCACAAAGAACTATAGCTAAACTCAGTAATTGTAGTATTTGCAGAACAAAATTACTATTAGCTGCTGCAAATTGGCTGCTGCATAAAACAATGATGATTAAAGCAGCCGCCAGCATGAGTAGGGGTTCTAGCAAAACGCTTAAGGTGGCTGCACCAGCAGGAACATTAGCATTTTTAGCGGCGACAATTCGCCCGTAATAATGCCAGATATTACCTGGTAAATACTTTGCTATGTTCGTTTTTAGGTAAACCTGGATGAACTGGGGAGGCGATACAGGTTGATTTAAGTCTTGCAAAATCCAAGTCCAGATCCAGCCTGCCCAAGTATGTGCTAGTAAAGTGACGCCTGTAGCGATCGCCACAATTGCCCATCCTACCCCATCAATGTGGATAGCAGTCACTCCAATCCAATTATCCTTCAGAGCTTTCGCTAAAAAAAACAGCGTTCCGCCCAAAATTATCCAACGTAAAAATTGCTTCATGAATTTAGTAATTTAACGGCTAGAGCAGGGCTGAATACCTCAACTATTACAGTACATCAGCTACCTATCCAAAGCTTTTGAAGTATTAAAGAGGTTTATGTAGTTCTTTTTCACAAAAGGATATTATTTTAATTTATATCTTCCTATGGTTAGATAAGAATATTCTATTAGTACTAATTAAAATGTGGCCTGCGCTAGAGGTAAAGTTAATTTTATTATTCATATCCTTAATAAAGGTTATGGAAAGTGAGCTAACCAAAACAAGCAGAATAATTTGCTGATCAATTCAATGATTTAGCAATTTCTTAGTTTATTAATATTTTGGTAAGGAGGACTACATGAACGCTGTGAGAGTATTTTTGAAAAAAATAAGATTGCGCCAGATATTAACTATCTTTTTAGCTGGACTATTGTTGATAGTTAGCACAGCTTGTAGTGGGGCAAATGCTCAAGGTGCAAATCCACAAAATCCTGCTGTACAAGCTGGTGGATCAAACAATCCTTATAAGAATGGTGGAGACAACTATACCAACAACAGCTTGTCTACCGATCCGAAAATAGTAAACCCAAAAGCCAATAAGGGACGCGACCAAGCTAGCTTACAACCAAGTTCGCAATTGTTGATTGCTATAAATAGAGAATCCGAGATACTTTATCCTGGTGCTGAAACACCAGCAGGTCGAGTCCAGAAAGAAGCAGAACTGCCAATCATCACAGATAAGGACTTCCAACAACCTGAACCAGGTGGTTTGATTCAGAATGAACCAAAGGTAGGAGAGCGGATTCAAGATCGGATTGAGATTGTAAAAGAGAATGTTGAAGAAGCTTCCGGCTTTTTGAAAGATAAGGGGGATGAAGCTGCTGCTAGACCTGAATTACAAAAAAATCCAGCAGTAGGCAGATAAAACTCTTATTTTTTCTGAATGCCTTGGATGTAAAATTAATTCAAAATGCCGTCTTGGTTGAAGTTTAGCCTAGTCACAAAAATGCAAGGAGTAGAAGTATGAAAAAAGCAATGAATTGGCTCAAAAGTATTCGTCCCTTGAAAGTTTTAACTGTTTTGTTTGCAGGAATATTCTTATTTCTGACACAAGCTTGTGGCGATCCAGGAGTAGCAACACAACCACCACAGGCTGAGAAGCAACCAGGTTATACTCAACAACGATACGATCCCACAAAAGATTATCCTCTCTCCTCTCCTGCTGGTGGGATAAATAACTTTAGTGATGTAGATCCTAGAGCGACAGATGAAAAGGCAGCGAATGACAAAGCTGATGCGCTGACAAGAAATGCTGAAAAGAGGATTGATGAGAAAGGGGTTGAAAGTCCAGGGGATTATGCCCGGAATTACAAACAAGGTACACCCCTTGGTGAAAGAGTGAAGAACCTGGGTGAAGATATCGGCAGTTCAGCTGAAGAAGTTCGCAAAGGTGTTGTTAAGGGGACTCAGCGAGGAATTGAAAATATCAAGGGTAATACCCAAAATGCAGCCGAAGATGTGACAAAAAATGTTCAGCGTGGGGCTGAGGATGCTGGTAAAAAGGTTCAGCGCACAGCTGACGATGCAGGCAACGCAGTGAAAAGGGCAGTTGATTGAAATTAGTCATTTAATCTTCTGCAAAAATATGAAAGCGCCCACAGACCTTTAGTCTGGGGTTATCTAAACAAAGCCTGCCTATGCAGGCTTTGTTTGAGTTTTGGGTGGATAGGAAAGACTTATATCATGTCCGCTTGATTGCTTATTAAACCCGAAGAACCCCAAAGAGCCAAAGCTATGCTTTGTGTCCCCTCCCGCCTCTTCGAGAGGGGATTAAGGGGAGCTAGTGCGAATTACGCTGACATGATATTACGCGGTCTATGATCGCACCCTTGAACTAATAGCCTTTGTCAAACTGAAGCGATCGCTAATTAACGTGAGTTCGATGAACCTCTTCCTGCCTTCTTCAAGGTTATCGTCTTATACTGCCTGTACCTAACACCTTCTGTGATCCTTCAACGATTTGGTAGAGTTTATCTTCAAATTTTTGCATACATGCTGACCAATCAAAGTCAAGTATGGAGGGGCGAGCGTTCCGAGTCATATCTGCTTTCAAATCGGGATTTTCTAAAATCGCAATCACCCTTTGGGCAAAGTCTGTGGGATTGTTGGGTTGGGCAAGAAAGCCGTTATGACCAGGAGATACCTGTTCTGAGATTAAGGGTGGAACAACAACAGCAACTACAGGGGTTCCAGACGCTAACGCCTCGTTATTTGTAGTGCAGAAGTTTTCGGTAACAGAAGGATTAATAAAGACATCTGCTCTGGCAAACCAACCTAAAAGTTCTGTACCGTGAGACTCACCCCATACAGTAATACCCGATCCAAATCTTTGGGCACGCTGACGAATTTCCTCATCTAGCGGACCACTACCAATAATCACCAAATGAACATCAGGGATTTTGGCAGCGATGAGCGGAAATATATCAAGCAGTTGGTTGACGTTCTTTTCCGGGGTGATGCGGCCGACAAACAAGAGAGTTGGTCGGTTGTCGTTAGGAATAGGGTTATAACAAATGTTTCGCGGGTGAAATCTCTCGCAATCGATGCCTTGATAAGGAACGTATTCCGCGCGTTGGCATTTCAGTTCTTTGTATTTAGTGAGTTGTTCTTGAGAACAAAAGTAATTGAAGTCATAAAACTCACTAAATTGCTTGACTAAAGCGGGAATAATAGGACGAATCAACCTGAAGAACTGATCTCCAAAATAATATCTGATATACGCAACGATGTCTGTATGGAAGAGTGATATTATTGGAGTACTTGTTCGTTTTGCGTATTTAGTCCCGATTGGGCGACCATAACCTTGCAAGAAAAATGAGTATAATCCTCTCATTTGTGCGGCTTCTTCAACCACTATAATGTCAGGCTTGAATTTCTCCAACAACTTGGTATCGCTCCAATGTCGATAGTGCAATGGTTGAGGAAGAGACTTGTAGAATATCAGTGGTTGTGTAGGGAATGCGTAAGCAGAGAAATTGGGGAAAGACTGAATTTCATCTAAACCTGGCATGGGGCGATTGCCAACATTTTTGGGGTAGCGATCGTTGATTTGCGGATGGATTAGAAAAACCTCATGTCCCTGCTCTAGCAACCAACGAACCCGTTGGTGTACCGCGACAGAAACTCCAGTTAGGAAAGGAGCATACAATCCTGTAAACAGTGCAATACGAAGTGGTTTTTTAGTCATAAAAAGGGAAATATTTTACGAGAATGCTGGTTTTGAATTTAGGGTTTACGCAGTAAATGTTTCATGAAAATCCTGATTATTTGCCTCATAAATTCTCACAAATACAGTTAGACTAAGTATTTACACATTTTCAACTAACCGAATTTTTGATTGTGAAGAGGATGTTTATAAACCGGAATTAGAAACTATCAAAACCTCCAAAATACTAAGTCATAATTCCCCTTAATATGTTTGTCTAAACCCTTACCATTAATCTAAATGCATTTTAGTAATTAACAAGCAAAACCTAGATTTTGATAAGGGTTATAGCTAAAATAATTTTACTAAATATAAGATTATATAATTTGAAGACTAGGGAATGTTTAGTGTAATAACTTTCATGCCCTAGTTCATATTTAGCAATTTAGTTCAAAGAGAAACCTTGCTATCAATAGGCTGATCCAACCATTGATAAGGGCGATATTCGACTAGCCGGACATTCCAGGGCCCTTGAACCCGATAGGAAACACCGCGCCAAGTAACTGTTGAAACCCAGAGGGATGATAGCATCGCTAACCCATAAACCCACTGTGTCAAGGGAATCGCAATCAACATTTTGATGATTGTAGCAGCTGATAATTTTGCGATCGCCTGGTCATTAGAGCGAACCACTCGCTGTACCTCTAATTCCAACACAAGCATTATCAAGAGTAACCCTACAGTATAGATACCATAGCAGCCTAACAATAGAGTCGCAGCTTCCCATTTTGCCTCTAACAACGACTCAAGAAATAAAATGATCAGTGCAGTAGGAAACAAGATGCTAGAAACAGCTTCACTAACTAAAGCTAACCAACGTGGGTGATACAGTCGAGAACAAAGAATGAGGCGCTTGAGATAATCTATTAAGTTGAATAAATTAGTCTCTTCACGATTTACAATCAGCAGTGAAGGCACAAACTTTACCTGTAACCCCTGTTTTTTGAGGATGTCGTGCATCATAAAATCTTCGCCTAAAGCTTGTCCCCACTTATCTAGCACTTCTGTTTGGCGAAGCACTTCTGTTTTCACAGCTAAAGTACCACCCCAAGGGATTTGAAAGATAAACATTTGCACAACTGTGGATACATTGCCGGCGTAGCGCACTAAAGATCCCCAATATTTACCTGTAGGTACATACCAACGATTACCTGTTGTTGCTCCTACTTTCGCATCCCCCAAAGGACTGACTAATTCTCGCAGCCAATTTACATGGACTATAGTATCAGCATCTACTAAAGCAACCACTTTGTAGGAATCATCCAACTCACGGACAGCTTGGATTAAAGAACTGCATTTGAGACTACAATTATTGCGTACTATTCTCAAAGGGCTGATTTGAACATTGGTCGCTTCTTGCTCTGTGATGGTTTCACTGGCAATTTTCCAAGCGGGGTCTTCCTGACTATCAACAATCAATTTTAAATCATATTGTGGATAGTTTTGGTTTAAGAGCGATCGCAAACATCTAGGCAAAAACGGATCAGCGCCGCGTAGGCAAAGAATCACTGCGGTTTTGGGTAACTGCTCATCTGGTAATAAGTTTTTTTTAGATGAGCGCAGATACCATATAAAGACAAGCGTAAAACACACCTGAATAACTAGCCAACCTGTCAAAGACTTAGACAGAAATATTGCCAAATCTTCCATTAAATTTTTAGTCTCCGACAGAATAAGGGATTGGACATGGAGCATTGGGAAGAGGACAAGGGGCAGAGAGCAGGGAGCAAAGGGGAAAGAGGTAATTTTTGTTCTCCCCCTCCCCCCTGCCCCCTGCT
>NZ_CAXTNE010000304.1:0-8977 GCF_964245445.1 uncultured Nostoc sp. | reverse complement strand
CCCTGCCCCCTGCCCAAACGAAGTAAGGCATCTCACAAAATCGCATCGCTCCCCTATTAGGTTTAAGGCGGGGAGCAGAAACCCTGGGATTCCATGCCCGTCAAGTTCAAGCTACCCCAGAACTGCTTGAGAAATTAAATGAAGTTCCTTTACCAGCGATCATTCACTGGAAAGGTTATCACTGGGTGGTATTGTACGGGAAAAAGGGGAAAAAATATGTCATCTCTGACCCTGGCGTCGGCATCTTGTACCTCACCTCCAAGGAGTTAATTGCGGGTTGGAGTGATGGTGTGATGCTGCTGCTGATGCCAGACGATAGCCGCTTCTATAAGCAACCAGAAGATAAAATTGGCGGTTTTGGGCGCTTTATTGCCCGCGTTATGCCCTATCGCAATCTTTTGGTTCAGGCGATCGCTATCAACTTTGCGATCGGGCTGTTGTCCCTGGCTTCTCCTTTAATGATGCAACTCCTCACCGATGATGTGCTAGTGCGGGGAGATACCCAACTGCTAACGACAGTGGCAATTGGCGTCATTGCCATGAATCTAATTCAAAGCGCCATTGGTTTGGTACAATCTCACCTGATTGGTCATTTTGGTCAACGGTTGCAATACGGGCTAATTCTAGAATACGGCCGAAAACTGTTGCGCTTACCGCTATCATATTTTGAAGCACGCCGCAGTGGGGAAGTCGTTAGCCGGATTGCAGATGTTCATACCATCAATAATCTAGTCTCTCAAATTGTCCTTGGTTTACCCAGTCAATTTTTTGTGGCTCTGGTTTCCTTGGGTTTCATGCTCTTTTATAGTTGGCAACTGACTCTCGCTTCCGTTGCCGCTTTTGCGATCGTCACTTTTGTTAACCTGCTTTTTCTTCCCGCCTTGCGCCAGAAAACCCGCAGCCTCATCGTTAAAGGTACAGAAAATCAAGGCTTTTTAGTCGAAACCTTTCGCGGTGTTCAAGTCCTCAAAACCACCCAAGCGACTCCGCAAGCTTGGCAAGAATATCAGACAAATTTTGGTCGCCTTGCTAACTTAGACTGGACTACGATGAAGTTGGAGCTTTACAGTGGCACAGTCACTAGTATTCTTTCCAAGTTGACGAGTATTGGCATACTCTGGTTAGGTTCTAGCTTGGTGATTAATCAGACATTATCCATCGGTCAACTGCTGGCGTATAGCGGTATGAGTGGTAGCTTTCTTGGCTTTTTAGAGTCAGCAGTTGGGCTAATTGATGAATTTATCACTGCTCAAATTGTCGTTCAACGCTTGACAGAAGTGATAGATTCTACCCCAGAAGATGAAAATGACTTTAAAAAACCTTGGGCAGAAATTCCTGGCAATGCAGAGATTAGTTGTTCTCAAGTTAACTTTCACCATCCTGGTAGAACTGACCTGTTAGAAAATTTTTCTTTAACTATTCCTGGTGGTAAAGTAATAGCCTTAATCGGTCAATCTGGCTGTGGGAAAAGCTCCCTTGGCAAATTAATTACTGGTTTATATCAAGTTAAATCTGGTAACATCCGTTATGGTTTATACAACCAGCAAGACTTATCTTTAGAATGTTTGCGACAGCAAGTCGTATTGGTTCCTCAAGAACCTCATTTTTGGAGTCGTTCGATTGTGGAAAATTTTCACTTCAGTTATCCCAACATTAGTTTTGAGGAGATAGTCCTTGCTTGCCAAATTGCTGGAGCAGATGAATTTATTAGCAAATTACCTGATAAATATCAAACTGTTTTAGGCGAATTTGGTGCAAATATTTCTGGTGGACAAAGGCAGAGATTAGCTATAGCTAGAGCAATTGTGATTGACCCACCTGTATTAATTCTAGATGAATCTACAGGCGCTCTTGACCCAGTAAGTGAAACCCAAGTTTTGGATAGATTACTTAATCACCGTCAAGGTAAAACTACAATTATGATCAGCCATCGTCCTCAAGTTATCAAACAGGCTGATTGGATTGTATTGCTTGAAGATGGTCGCTTAAAAATTCAAGGAACTCCAGAAGAATTACGCCATATCCCTGGAGAACATTTAAGCTTTCTTGATGAAATTTATTCTTCTAATAATGGTAATGGATTGAAATCTTCTTTACTTTTTCGTAATTAGTTAATGTTGATTAGACATTTTAGAGATATTTATAACTTATGATTAGTAAGTCTCAAACAAATTTTTTACCCTTAGTTCAAGACAATGAGTTTCTCCCACCAATTAGTCGTTGGACTACATTTGGCGGACTATTTATCGTGTTTGCCTTGGCGTTAGCTGTTCCTGTGGCTGCGGTTGCTAAATATAAAGTTACGGTGATTGGGCAAGCGGTTGTCCGTCCTGCGGGTGAATTGCCAATTGTGCAGGCGGCGACAGAAGGACAGGTAATGCAGATTTACGTCAAAGAAAATCAAACGCTGCAAAAAGGAGATATAATTGCTACTATTGATGACTCTCGATTGCAAACAAAAAAAAACCAGCTGCAAACCAATATTCAACAAGCTAGGTTACAACTAATTCAAACCGTTCCCCAAATTAATGCAATCGATAGTCAAATTCGAGCTGAAAGCGATCGCACCAATCGGACTATCGCCTCTGCTAAAGCTGAATTGCAGGGACGCGATCGCGATCATCAAGACAAAAAAATTATCAGTATCACTGAACTTCAAGAAGCATCAGCCAATGTCAAAATGGCTCAAGAAGAATTATATGCAGGGCAAGCACAGTTACAATCAGCATTAGCTAATCTCCACGCAACTGAGGCGGCTTTAGGAGCAGCGACATCAAAGCAGAACCGATATGAAAGTGTTGCTAAACAAGGGGCATTATCTCGCGATCAATTAGAAGAAGTACAGCTGGCTGTCAAACAGCAACAACAAGCTGTACAGGCGCAAAAAGCCACTTATAAAGCCCAAGAAAAAACGAATGAACGGCTAAAACAAGCTGTTAATGGGGCTATTGCGAAACGCGATCGCGCTCAAGCAGCTCTCAATCCCAGCAACGCAGAGGTAGCAATGGCGACTGAACGCATTGCTCAAGAAAAAGCTTCTGGGGAAGTAAATAAAGCATCTTTAGAAAGAGAACTTCAAGCACTTATAAAACAGAAAATTGAAACGGAAAAACAATTAGAGCGCGATACTAGCGAATTCAAGCAAGCTGAAATTGACCTGAAGCAAACTACTATTACCGCTACAGCAGACGGGATTATTTCCAAGCTCAATTTGAGAAACCCCGGTCAAACTCTCCGGGCTGGGGAGGAAGTTGTCCAAATTGTTCCTAGTCATGCACCTTTAGTTATCAAAGCAGCTGTCGGTTCTGAGGAAAAAGGTAAGATAAAAGTCGGTCAAAAGGTGCAAATGCGAGTTAGTGCTTGTCCTTATCCTGATTACGGTACTCTCAATGGCGTTGTCAAAGCGATTTCCCCTGATGCTATTAGTTCGCAAAAAAACGATGCAGATGCTAATACGAACTCTACCCCAAAAGCAACTGCTGTAGGTGCTTTTTACGAAGTCACAATTGAACCAGAGAACCTTGCTTTAGGTCGCAGTACAAAGAAATGTCAAATTCAATTGGGTATGGATGGCAGAGTTGATATTATTACCCGCGAAGAAACTGTACTGCAATTTGTGCTCCGCAAAGCAAAATTAATGACGGATTTTTGAGATCGCCAATCGCCAAATTGACGTTATTTTTCAGTTATAAAGGAAAATCTTATTCAACTAAGGGTTGTGAAATCGGGAAAAATTCCTGACGGCGTTTAATCAACATTACAACAACACCGCTTGCAATCACAGCAAAGGCAGAAGGAATAAATGGCAACCATAACCCTTGTTTTAAAAGAGCGATCGCACAAACTCCATATAATATGACAACTGTCACAAAGATGGTATATCTTTTATGTGAGAGCGATCGCACCCGCCAAATAATCAGACTCCCAACTACAGACCAGCCGCATATCCAGAGAATATCGCCCCAGTAAGGCAAAACCCAAAGAATTGGACGTTGGTCTAAAACTGCACTCAAAACTTGGCTAACCATTTGTGCTTGTATAAATATCCCTGGTATTTCTTGGTAATCTTGCTGTGCAGTACTATAGAGAGTTGACCAAGTATCGCTGACTGTATTAGCTGTCACTCCAATGATCACTAGCTTATCTTTAAGTGATTTATGGTCAAATTTATCACTCAATACATCATCAAGGGAAACTCTCTGATAATCTGTATTACGGTAATTGACAAGTATTTGATTTCCACCTAAATCAACTCCTTGTTGATAGGCACCACTGCGACTAGGTTTTAAACGTTTAAATACTTTAGAGCCAAACTGTACATAATCTTCATTAAATTTAGGTTGAATATTTTTGTAAGATAAGTAACGAGCAACTAATTGCAACGAAAGCGAATAAGGCGTTGTACAAGTCGAAGAAGGCTCTTGTGCCATCATCAAAATTTGGCGACGGACGATACCATCTGGGTCTTGAATTGCATCAGTAAAACCCTGACGTCCTACAGGTACATCTTTCGGAGGTTTAACACCTTGGGTGTCATATTTACTATCGCGGCTTTTGCAGACAACAACAACATTCTCTTTATTAAGTTCAGTCGGAAGTTGTATTAGATTTGATTTATTTGGGGAGTCAGCGAAGTCTCTATAAATATCCAGTCCAACAACTCGCGGCTGATACTTTTGTAATTTGTTGAGTAATTTAGTTAACGTGCTATCCGAAATGGATTTCATTCCTTTGGTCATCTCTTGTCGTGATTGAATATCTCTTTCAGTAATTTCTACAATTATCAACCTTGGATCTGGGTCTTCCTTAGGTCGCAACCGTAGCATTTGATCGAAAGTTTGCAGTTCGATTTTCTCAAAGATTCCCAAGTATCTCAAACCTGCTGTTGAAATAGCCACAATCAAAGTACTAAGTAGTACAGTCCAAAGTTTGAATTTTGGTGTTGCAATTTTACCTTTTGTCGAAACTTCATCTACAAATTTAGGATCAGCAAAATTACCGCATAGTTCTTGCCACGTAGTAGGAACAGTTGTAGGATTTTGACAGATAACTGGCAACCAACTGGCACAAGGAAATTCATTTTCTAGTCCTTGAAGTCTTTCTCGCGCTTCTCGCACAGCCAAGTAAAATGGTTTGCTATCTGCAAAGGCGGTAAGAAAGTTTTTTAAAAATTCCTGTGCTATTAAATCTGGCACTCCTTCCCGCATTACAATCATTTGGGGAATATTTAAATCAGCTAAATTTCGTCCTAAACCAATTCCGTCACAAGAATTGAAAATTGCCAGTTTCAAACCGCGTCTAATTGCTGCCTTCAGTCCATTTTTTAACTGCGAAATTGCTAAACTTTCTGTTTGATTGATGCAAATTTCCCCAATCTCTCCGTCAGTGAGACTATTGCTATGTCCGGCAAAAAATAGAATATCCCAATCGTGATTCCATAGATACTCGTCAAGTGTTTGTCGTGTTGGTTCTACAAGAAAGGTGGTTTTAGCATCTGTTAAACCTTGTAATAAAGAGGCGTCTTTATCAATATCAATACCGACTCTATTGCCTAGAATTGCTAAAATTTTAACTTTACCTGTAGGAGATTTTTGTAATAGTTGAGGAGATTCATACTCATGATTGCTCAAAGCTAATTCCGCTTTCGGGTAATCTTCAAAAAAATGCCACAGATGCCAAGGCAAGCGATGCAGTAGAACTATATTTGTTTCAATAATTACTCTAATTTCATCATTACGACTGAGTAGAGTTCGCAACTGCTGTTCAATATTCTGAAATGACTCAAATTTTAACCAAGCATTGATATTGGCTTGTAGCTGTTGAGACACTTCATTGAAGTCATTGACAGAAATATTGGTTATATCTTGCGAATGTACTTTTATCCGTTGATTGCTACCCAGACGTTGATGAACTGCTGCGTAGAGTAACTGCCATCTGCGGTAGAGTTCGCTTAGTTCTGGTGCTGGCGGTAGACTCCCTATTAATTTCACGGGTACAAATTGGTTATGACACCAAAGTTGAGCCGTGACAACAGGAAATCCTTGATTTAAATCTCCTCCCAAGAAGCTGAAGACAACTAGCTTACTCATAAGTTAAATGGACTTTGCCATTCGTGATTAACTTGCTTACTAATGAATGTTAATTCGACTCGGCTGTGCGCGGCTGTTAGAAAACTTGTTCAGTCTGGCTCTTAATAACTAAATCACGAAACTTTCTGTAATCTGGCAACTATCAAGAGCAACCTGGATGCTAAAACATTCTCCCACTTCCCCATCAAAGAGTTTAAACTGCACATAAATATCTTGAATTCTTGCTTGTACTTGTTGAAGTATTTCCCCTTGATCTGAAAGTAAAACTAGCTTGATATTAGCGGGTAGGTAAGGTTGATTACAAGCTGGATGTAGCTGCACGCGAATCCTAACTTGTTGGTTAGCTTCTGGTATTAAGGCAACTAATAAAATAACTTTTTGAGCCTCTATTTCTATCCCTAAATCAATCAGCTTGGCGCGTTTGATAGCAGCAGCATTTAACCCAGAAGAAGTACGGAAATTAAAAGCTAGGCTACTGGAGTTTGGCTCAAAAAAAGTCTCTATAGCTTGCCAAGAAGCATCGTAAATCTGCTCCAACCAATGACTGAGATTCACTTGTACTTGTGAAAATTGCGTAGGCGCAGCTTGTCGTAGATATCGCAACCTTTCTTGGTACAAACGCTGCCGCCACTGCTCATTCTCCAGTAGCACTCCCCAGGTTGTAAATGGCACTGCAAGTCTCGAAAATGTTACAGAGGAATTACTTAACTGTTGTACAAGATTTTCTACTTGAACAGTCGATAATTCTGGTAGTGGAGCGATCTCCGCTTTCATCTCCTCTGTTCCACAAAATTGGTAGGTCATCCAAAAAGCATTAAGGTCTTTAATTAAGTGCCGTGCATCTATACAATAAGTCCTATCTACTTGGTCATAGTATGCCAGTGATTTAAGTTCACGATGGGTTATGTAGCCCCAAATTCTTACCCACTCGCCATCTGGTGTGACTTGCACTGCTAAATAATAGTCTGCTGCCCAACTGGGAATGTCTACCCATTCTTGAGGAACTTCTAACTCACTATCATCAATTGCCTCGCTGGGAATTAAAACGACTCGCTTTTCCTTTAACAAAATTGCTGCGCCATTGACAAATTCCCAAAAAGCAGGAAAACCAGGGGAACCGTACCAGATACTTACTTCTGGAACATATTCAGCTTTTACCCAATTCAAAAACCCATGAAGGCAAATTTGATTCATGTAAGCACGCCAGCGACTGTTAGGTGTGGCGTACATTTGGCTTTCTTGCCAAGAACTTGTCTGTAATGATGGTGATATTTCTAACAATAGTTCCTGCGGTTCTGTAAAAGCGTAAGTCATTTTTACTACCTCATCTTTCATAACGTTAGCTAGATTCCCCATATTTAACTTTCAACCATTCTTCCAAAGCACTACTCATATCATTAACTAAGTTGGAAGTCACAGAAATATTAAGCGTATCTTGACTCCATTGGATCAACGCTGCTAGCATTAATTCTCTAGCTTTGAGCAGTCGGCGAGAAACAGTAGGCTGACTCATTTGTAGACGTTGTACAATCTGTGGCTGAGTTAACCCCTGTTGGTAGTAAAGTTTAAGTATTTCCTGGCTTTTTGCCTCAAAAGTTTGTAAAGTTTTTAACAAAACAGCCTCAATCTGAGATTGTTGATTTTGTTGGTTTTGGGCATCCTCTTGGGCTATCATCTGAGCGATTAATGATTCAGAGGATGGATCTGGCAAATCAAAAGTTGTTGTGGAGTCATCTTTTGGTATCGCTAAATTTAAAGAACTAACAGGTGGATACAGATAACCACGCACGTAGATAGCTGCCTGGGTTAGCCACTGTTCAATTTTCTCTCTTGTGGATTCTGGAGTAGGTTGATTTAACTGATTTTGGCGTTCGCGGTTGTAGAGGTTGACAATAGCTTCCCAAAGTTGGGGTTCTGGTTCTGGTAGTGACTTTGTGCCACCTGGTTGGTTTTGAACATACAGTTCTTTGAAACAAGTCCAAGCTAGTCGATATTGGGCAATTAGAATAGGTGATAATCCAGCTTGAGTAAGAGCTTCTAATAACTGTTTTTTGCTTACTTTCCGTAACAATGCCCAATTTGTGCAAATATCAGCTTCCTTGCGTTGGCGCAAAATATCTTTTAGCCGAGTGGGGACTGCCATAATAGCATAGGCTTTTAAGCTAGAGCATTTTTCTAGATTAAAGTTTTTGAGAATTGTTTCAATTTCAGCATTCGCCATTTGAAAATAATCTGCTAGGCTGTGTTGACTATTTGTAAATTTGGCAATTGTTTTTTTAGCAGCCCAATAATTTGGTTCTTGTAAATAAGCAGACAAATGCCTTCTAGCAAGGCTATTAGATTCCTCTCGCCAGCACTTGTGCCAATGTAAAGCCCAAAAATTTTCTGAGTTAGAGACGAATGGTGAAGACTCCAAGCAATTTTGAATATTTCGATGCAGTTTGATATCAATCAACCATTTGCTGAATCTGTCTCCTTCTAAGTCAACGAAGGTTGAGAACATCTCGATAATTTTTTGACGAGGACGCATAAGCAGTTTAAAAAATTTAGGTGATTCAGTACTTGTTATGCTAAACTAATAATTAAAATGCCAATTTAATAAGCATCTTACTCTAAAATTATTAAAGTTTTTGAAGCCATAAGTTGAACGCTTAATTGGCTTAAGTTTGTTATTGATGCCTTTCCTGCGGAACGCTACGCGAACAACAGCAACACTTGTTGTCCTATTATCAAAGTAAGCTATTATTTCATCAAACCATCGGATAAAAGTGAAGTTTTATAACCAATGCAAAAATCTATACTGACTTGCTCTAAGACTTCAGTTCCCCACTTTCTAAGAGGATGTCTGAGAAGTTTTGCATTGGTGATTAAAATTACGCAAGTTGCTT
>NZ_CAXTNE010000303.1:0-8999 GCF_964245445.1 uncultured Nostoc sp. | reverse complement strand
AGCCTCTCCAAGAGTTGTATGCCCTTCTGCCTCCCCTCTTCACCCCATCTTTAATTTTCGATCTAAATAGGTGGACTTTTAAGAATATTATGAAAGTCTATTTGTAGCTGCTAGTATTCAACAGCTAGGAGCGTACAATAAATGTAAATAAGTACATGTAGGGATCATGTAGGGATCGTAGGCAATTACCACCCGTAATTACCTATAGTCACTGATTTCTCGGCAAAACTTCTAAAGCCATTGTCTAGTCAGTTATGTGAAAAAAACGATTTAAAACTTAAAGCTGTTACTTTGGTGCTATTTCAGGGAACTATGTAAATATCCCCTTGAAGATTTTTCAGTGAATTAGCCCAAATGATGAATATAACTACTTTACAAAGCTTTAGACAAAACCAATTCAGAGTATATCAAATCTATGAATATGCAAGAGAAAACTACCAAAGCGGAAAATACACGAGCCGATAAGGTAGAAATTGCTGTCCGCCTGGACTCCGAGCTACTAGAGCAAATTCAGCATCTCACCAATGATCCAAGTAAAGTGATTGAGGTGGCGATTCGCCAGTGGTTGCGGGGTGAAATCCTTAGAGATGACGAACTGACGCGTACCCCTGTGCGTAAACCCGTTCCTCCTCGGGGTGAATGGAATGATTGACGCTATTAATCAGCTGTCAATGTAAGTTAAAAAGTGAAGTTTGCCAATTTGGATTTCAGATCACCAAAAAATACTCAATAAAAAACAAAAAAGCTGTAAGAATTTATGCAAAAATTTGAGCAGCTTTAGTAAAATTACGGTCGGATACCCTTTGTTTATCCAACTCAATTAATGACTATTACTGCCAATTCCCAATTGTCAAATGTATTTCCCCAAAATCTGGAATCTATTACCAGTAAGACTGATGGCTCGTTAGCAACTCTAGGAGCCGAGTTGGTGTATACGCAAGATGGGGCAGGGCGCTATCTGACCTTTTGTTGGCAGCACAGCGAACTCCTGGGGTTAAATACCGAAAAAATAGTTGACGAGCTGAACCAGACCCAAACCTTTGCCCCGGTGGATAAAGTTACTTATTTGGAACGATTGCACCAAATTTGTCAAAATTCGGTGCCAGAAAGGTTTCAGTGTTGGTTTAGCTACCACCAAGAATTATTTGAGTTGGAATTGGTGATTAGCCCAATTATGCCGAGTTTGGGAACGACTGCTACTACAGTCTTAGTGATGGGACGGTTAGTGCAAGCGACACTCAACAAAAAACAAGTGCCTGTGGCATCAAAAACGCCCGCACAAATAGAGGTAGCAATACGATCGCAGCAACACCAAAAACTGGTAAATCGCATTACCAGAAATATCCGCCGGACGTTGGATTTAGATATTATTTGGCAGCAAACAGTTGATAGTCTGGGTAAGGCATTGCGGCTAGAGCGCTGTATTATTTGTCCTTATCAGCCCTCTAGCTCAAAAGTGGAGGTGAAGGCTGAGTATCACCAGGCAGCACTTAAATCAATGCTTGGCTTACAAATAGATATAGCTTCAGAGTCTGCCTTTGCTCAAGCTTTGGCAACCCTAGAACCAGTTGTAATGGAAGTACCTGGATACGCAGGATCTGGGCGGCAGAAAACTTTGGTGATTGCAACTTGCTATCAAGACCAGGCCAATGGATTGGTTGCCTTGAGTTGGCAGGATGAATGCTACACATTAACAGAATCAGAATTAGAACTGGCAAAAGAAGCAGCAGATCAATTAGGAACTGCGATCGCTCATGCTACTTTATATGAAGAATTAGAAATAGCGCGTCAAAAAGCTGAAGAAGCTTCCCGCCTCAAAAGCGAGTTTCTAGCTAATGTATCCCATGAAATTCGTACCCCCCTCAACGGCATGATTGGCTTCTTGAAGCTGATTTTGGAAGGGATGGCAGATGATCCAGAAGAACAAAACCAGTTTTTGTCAGAAGCTCACAACTTATCGATACATCTGCTGAATATTATCAACGACATTTTGGACATCGCTAAAATCGAAGCTGGCAAAATGGAGCTAGCTTACGCTCCAGTCAAGCTAGATGAGCTATTCAGTCATGTAGAAGGTTTCATGCGTCCCCAAGCAGAAATAAGAAACCTCAGCTTCCAGATGCAAATGCCTCCTACCTCCGATGAAATCATTGTCCAAAGCAACTACCAACGGTTACTACAAGTGATGATCAATTTAGTCGGTAATGCCATCAAATTTACCCATGAGGGCGGCATCACCGTCAGCGCCGATTTAGTACTCAAAAAGGCGAACTTTCAAGATCAGCAGTTTCCTGGCATGGTGAAAGTACGTGTAGCAGACACTGGGATTGGTGTTTCTTTAGATAAACAAGATAAACTGTTTCAATTATTCTCTCAGGTGGATGGTTCCCGCACTCGCCACTACGGCGGAACAGGTTTAGGATTGGCAATATCCCAAAAGCTAGTGGAGGCAATGGGCGGCGAGGTACATTTTTATAGTCTGGGCGAAGGACTTGGTTCAACAGTTACATTCACCGTGCCATTATATCAACAACCAGTTATGGTTTCATCTAATGATGGCGACTCAACAAGTAGTGCTGAATGTTAGTCATTAGTCATTGGTCATTGGTCATTTGGAAGATTACCAGTACTGGGTTTTAAGTTTTAAACTTTAAAGATTTTTTAGTAATTATTATTTAATAAGCATATTGGGCATGGGGTATTGGGAAAAAACTTTCCTTGTCTTCACCTCTTGGCGTTCTCTTCAGGACTTTAACCGCTAAAGTAGAGGAGGAGGGCTTGCACGACAAATTGTTCAGCTAATCTAATATCAAGTTGCTAAAACCAGCAGTGGTTTAGTCAAAAGTCATTAAAAACTGACACCTGACAATCTAGCGGCAATTAGATTTAGGATCGATTTAACAAAGCTGAAAAATAAAATTTTGGATAATGGTTAATGAGTAACCGCGCATCTGGCACAGAGATCATTACTATTCAATGCCTAATGCCTAATGCCTAATGCCCCATGCCCTATGCTCCATGAGGCAGTTGCTCCACTTGGGAAGACCCCAAGACCGCACTGCCTCCCCAATCCCCATTATTAACTTAGCAGGTCTAAAGCTATGGAACTCACAATTGACAACGTTGAAACAGTCTTAGATGAAATGCGCCCTTATCTCATGTCTGATGGCGGCAATGTGGAACTCGTAGAACTCGAAGGGCCTATTGTAAAACTGCGCCTGCAAGGTGCATGTGGTTCTTGTCCCAGTTCTGCAATGACCTTGAGAATGGGTATTGAACGCCGCTTAAAGGAAATGATTCCCGAAATCGCAGAAATTGAGCAAGTAGTCTAGGAACTGGGGATTGGGGACTTGGGACTGGGGAAGAATGGATTTTTTCATTCATAATTTATCATTAATACCTAATTCCTAATTTCTAATCCCCAATCCCTAACCTCTAATCAGTCGCTATGTCTCATCCTCTCTACATCGCTTTTATCTGGCATCAACATCAGCCGCTGTACAAATCTCCTGGCAGCGGCGTTTCGCTATCTTCTAGTCAACAGTACCGGCTTCCTTGGGTACGTTTGCATGGCACTAAAGATTATTTGGATTTGGTATTGCTTTTAGAGCGGTATCCTAAGTTACACCAAACGGTGAATTTAGTTCCATCGCTGATATTGCAACTCGAAGATTATATTGCTGGCACTGCTTTTGACCCTTATCTCACTGCCAGTTTGACGCCGGATGAACAACTCACCCAGCAGCAGCGCGAATTTATTATCCAACACTTTTTCGATGCCAATCACCATACTCTGATTGACCCTCATCCCCGCTATGCCGAGTTGTACCAGCAAAGGCAGGATAAGGGGCAAGCTTGGTGTTTAGCAAATTGGGAATTGTCAGATTATGGCGATTTGTTAGCTTGGCACAATTTGGCTTGGATCGATCCTCTGTTTTGGGACGACCCGGAAATTGCTACTTGGTTAAAACAGGGTCGAAATTTTACTTTAAGCGATCGCCAGCGCATTTATTCCAAGCAGCGAGAAATTCTCAGCCGGATTATCCCCCAACATCGCAAAATGCAGGAGGCGGGGCAGCTAGAAGTTACCACCACGCCTTACACTCACCCGATTTTACCCTTGCTAGCTGATACTAACTCTGGTCGGGTAGCTGTGCCTAATATGACACTACCTAAGCAGCGTTTTCAGTGGGCAGAAGATATTCCCCGCCACTTGCGGAAAGCTTGGAACTTTTATAAAGAACGCTTTGGACAGATACCTCGTGGTTTGTGGCCTTCGGAACAATCAGTAAGTCCGGCAATACTTCCAGATATTATTAACCAAGGATTTAAGTGGATATGCTCAGATGAAGCCGTCTTGGGGTGGACGCTGAAACACGTTTTTCATCGGGATGGGGCGGGGAATGTGCAGCAACCAGAATTGTTGTATCAACCCTATCGCCTACAAACCGCCGAGGGTGACTTGTCAATTGTGTTTCGTGACCACAGATTATCAGATTTGATTGGCTTTACTTATAGCGCGATGCCAGCAAAACAGGCAGCAGCAGATTTAGTGGGACATTTACAAGCGATCGCTAAAATGCAAAGAGAAAGTCAAAGTGAGCAACCTTGGCTAGTTACCATCGCTTTGGATGGGGAGAATTGCTGGGAATTTTATCCCGAAGACGGCAAACCCTTCTTAGAAGCTTTATATCAAACCTTGAGCGATGAACCCCGCCTCAAACTTGTCACCGTCTCCGAATTTCTGGAAGAATTTCCAGCTACAGCTACTATCCCCGCAGGACAACTACATAGTGGTTCTTGGGTAGATGGCAGTTTCACCACTTGGATCGGCGATCCCGCCAAAAATCGTGCTTGGGATTACTTGACAGAAGCAAGAGTTATGCTCGCAAGTCATCCCGAAGCAACGGAAGAAAACAACCCAGAAGCATGGGAAGCGTTGTATGCCGCAGAGGGTTCAGACTGGTTTTGGTGGTTTGGTGCAGGACACTCCTCAAATCAGGATGCCATCTTTGATCGGTTGTTTCGAGAACACCTGTTTGGCATTTACAAGGCATTAAATGAACCTGTACCGCCCTACCTCAAGCAACCAGTAGAAATCCACGAAGCGCAGGGAAACCACACCCCACAAGGGTTTATTCATCCCGTCATTGATGGTAGAGGTGATGAACAAGACTGGGACAAAGCTGGACGCATAGAAATCGGCGGGGCGCGGGGGACGATGCACAATAGCAGTGTCATCCAGCGACTTTGGTATGGGGTGGATCACCTCAATTTCTATTTACGGCTGGACTTTAAAAGTGGCGCTGCACCAGGGCAAGATTTGCCAGCAGAGTTGAATTTGCTGTGGTTTTATCCAGAAAAAACAATGGTTAACAGCCCAGTTCCCTTGGCAGATTTACCAGATGCAGCCCCACTTAATTACCTTTTCCATCATCTTCTAGAAATTAACTTGCTGACGCAATCGATTCAGTTTCGGGAAGCTGGAGACAATTATCAATGGCATCCCCGTTTCAGTCGCGCTCAAGTAGCTTTAAATAATTGTTTAGAGTTGGCAGTACCGTGGGCAGATTTGCAAGTTCCGCCAGATTATCCTTTGCGCTTGATTTTGGTGCTTGCAGATGAAGGGCGTTTTTGCAACTATTTACCAGAAAATGCTTTGATTCCTATTGAGGTGCCTTAGAACTCAATAGGTTTGGTGTTTAGCCCTTTCAAGGTGACTTGTAAAATCTCTTTTTTCTGTTTGCGCCACGGATACTTTGCTCAAGTCGGGAAACCCGCCCACGCAAGTGTCCTCCTTTGCGTCTCTGTGGTTAAAAAGTCTTTTATTTAACCACAGAGGACACAGAGAGCAAGAGACAATCCTAAAAGCTTGTTATGGACTGGCTTTTACCTTAAGTTTACACAAATGACAGATGTACCCCCCTACAGTCGATTCATTTGTAGCAAAGTAATCTATTCATATTTGGTCTTGTTTGTCAATCTGTAATTTCTACAAAAATTTAGTTTTATTTTTTGAAAAAGTTTGATGATTTGGCAAAGTTGCAGTAATTTTACTGTAACCAAGGAATATTTGTCATAAGATTAAAAACATTTCAGAACAGATATTCTACGCTAATGGATCGCTTTTCTCAAAAAATAACGAATTCTCAAGAGAGCATTTTACAGCACACTCAACTTGGCCAAATGTGTGGTTCCAAGAAGCTATTTGGCGATCGCTATGAAATATTGCAAATTTTGGGTCGAGGTGGATTTGGGATCACGTTTTTAGCCAAAAATACCATATTACCTGGGAATCCTCTCTGTGTTATTAAACAGCTTTGTCCGAAAGTGACTAATCCTCCAAGTTGGCAAAGGGCATGTAGGCGCTTTGAAAAAGAAGCAAGAACTTTGGGCCAACTCGGTAGTCATTCGCAAATCCCTATGCTATTAGACTACTTTCAGGCAAATGGGGAGTTTTTTTTAATTCAAGAATACATACCAGGTTTGACTTTGGCACGAGAAGTGCGGCAGACTGGGGCCAAAAGTGAAGCTTCAGTTAAACAGTTTTTGCAAGAATTATTACCTGTATTAAAGTATCTTCATAAACATCATGTGATTCATCGGGATATTAAGCCCCAGAATTTATTGCGGTGTGAGTATGACAGACGAATAGTGTTGATTGATTTTGGGGCCGTGAAAGAGCAATTAGCTGATGCTTGTGAAAACTCTCCCAATCAAGTTGCAAACACCAACTTTATCGGAACCAGAGGATTTGCACCACCAGAACAGTTTTCTCTACGTCCAGTTTATGCCAGTGATATTTATGCACTGGGTATAACTTGTATTTTTATGTTGACTGCTAAAAGTCCTTTAGAATTTGACTACGACGAAAATACTGGTGAAATATGCTGGCGAAAAGAGGTAAATATTAGCAATAGTTTCGCCCAGATTTTAGGAAAAATGGTGAAAATTACGTTAGCTGATCGGTTTAAAACTGCCGATGAAGTGATGAAAGCTTTAGGTCATGAAAGCTATTTGCCTACTTTAGCTGACTGTCTAACTACCCAAAAATTAAATAATAAAAGTATTGTACAATACGGAAATTCTTACGAAACTCCTGATGCATATTTACCACCTGTTGCCAGAACTGCTAATGCTATTCGGAAATGGAGAGCAAAGCTAAAGTAAACAAGGTCGCACTGCCTAAAGTATCAAATTAACAATTAATGATGGGTGATTTAAAATATCAAAAACAAATTTAGTAAGATTTTAACTGCATTTCATCGTCAGTGATGGTTAATTAATCAGGGTTTATCTTTAATACTTAGTAGGTTATTGCTTGCCAATATACAAGCAAAATTACTAGGTTTAAAAGTTCCGAAAAAAAATTTTATTCAAATTATTATATAATCGAGAGAATAATTAATCTTATGGCTCTCGTAGTTTTCCACAGATGAGGAAGACTGACACTATTTACAAACGCTAACTATATTAAGTAATTCCCCAATCCCCAGAACAGGGTTTTCTACCACGAGTAAGCGAGAGTCAATTTTCTTAAGGGAAAGTTCGGGGCAAACTTAGCCTAAGTTGTCATGCAGTCGCGCCTGTCAGATCATGATCTGCTGCTTAAATCCCGATTGCTCAAATCCCCTGAATCCCAATGGAAAGAAGTTTTGCCAAAGTTGTAGCACCCCGTTGGTGTCACTTTTAAGAAATCGCTTCCGTGTCATCCGAGTTCTTTCAGATGAGGGGGGATTTGGCAGAACCTATCTATCAGAAGATGTCGATAAACTCAATGAACGTTGTGTTATCAAGCAATTAGCTCCAAAATTTCAAGGAACTTGGTCGCAAAAAAAGGCGATGGAGTTATTTGCTGAAGAAGCACAGCGACTACAAGACCTTGGGGAACATCCCCAAATTCCAACTTTGCTAGCTTACTTTGAGCAAGACGGCTGCCTATATTTAGTGCAGCAGTTTATTAATGGAGAAAATTTATTAAAGGAGTTGCAACAGCGCAAGGCTTATAACGCTAGGGAAATTCAATCTATTTTGCTAGATTTACTGCCCATCCTCAAATTTATCCACGATCGCAAAGTCATTCATCGAGATATCAAGCCAGAAAATATTATCCGCAATAAAAGTGATGGGCGATTAAGTTTGATTGATTTTGGCTCCTCAAAGCAATTCACCGCCAAAGTTCAGCAGAAATCTGGCACGTCCATTGGTTCACATGGTTATTCACCTCTGGAACAGATTAGAGATGGTAAAGCTTTCCCTGCCAGTGACTTGTTCGGTTTGGGGGCTACCTGCTTTCATCTGCTAACGGGAAATTCCCCCTTTCAGTTGTGGATGGAATCTGGGTACGCCTGGGTGAGTAATTGGCGGGAATATTTGCGGAGTCCATTAAATCCTGAGTTGGATTTTGTCATCGACAAGCTTTTGAAAAAAGATATCCATGAACGTTACCAGTCAGCCGATGAAGTTCTTAAAGATTTGAGTCCAAAACAACTCCTCGCGCTACCACCAGCCGGGAAATCCTCTGGAAAAATACCACCAACTAAAGCACCGGATTTACCAAAAAGTTATCCCTTAGTGAGAATTGTAATTTTGGTAAGTGCTTTTATTCTGTTGTTTGGATTTCAAGAATCTTGGTATAGACATTTTCGCCGAATTCAGACGAGTTTGGTTTCTCGGCTGACTCAGCACAATAATTCTGGCAAAGATGAAGCATTTTTAGGTCAACCACTAAAGATTACTTTGGGTAAGGTTTCCTTAGCTAATACCCTGCAAGGGCATGGAAACTCGGTTTTATCTGTTGCCATCAGTCCCGATGGCAAAACCATTGTCAGCAGTGGGGGCGATAGCACAATCAAACTTTGGGATTTCGCAACCGGAAAACAAATCTCTTTACTTGATGGGCATTCTCAGCAGGTGAATGTGGTAGCGATCAGCCCAGATGGCAAAATTCTGGTTAGTGGTAGTGATGACAACACCATCAAAATCTGGAATCTGGCAAC
>NZ_CAXTNE010000302.1:0-9002 GCF_964245445.1 uncultured Nostoc sp. | reverse complement strand
ATACCAAGTTGCGATAGATAGTATTATTTAGTGGAAGTAAAATCAGTGTGCAGTGATGCCTCGGACTCGGATTGAGATTATTCCTCACCTGGATTATGCAGAGTTAACCCAACGCTACCGTCGTTGTCGAGATGTAAAAGAACGTACACGATGGCTAGTAATTCGCTTATTGAGCCGACCTGGTAATCCCATGAAAGTTGAGCAAGTAGCGTCCATTACAGGCTTAAGTGCTGACTGGGTGCGTAAAATTGCTCGTCGTTACAATGCTACTGGAGCACAGGGGATTGTAGACGCACATAAAAAAAGTCCCGGAGGCAAACACAAAGCTTTAACAAGAGAACAACTTCAAGAACTAGTGGAAAAATTACAGTCACCCCCAAAAGATGGTGGATTGTGGAGCGGTCCAAAAGTTGGAGAATTGATTCAACAGCAGTTTGGCATTCGTATACATCGGGCAACGGCATGGAAGTATCTCAAACATTTAGGTTTTAGTTTACAAGCGCCGAGACCTTTACACGAGCGCAGCGCTACCCCAGAACAAAGGGCGTTTTTTAAAGAGCAACTCAAGTTTTTTGTTCAATTAATGCGTTGGTTATGCCCTCATAAGCATGTAGAAGTCTGGGCACAGGACGAGGCGCGTTTAGGGCTAAAGCCAGTGGTGCGTCGAACCTGGGCGCTCATTGGTCAACGTCCAACTGCTGATCATTATCCGCGTTACAAGTGGTTATATACCTACGGTTTTGTCCATCCTCAAACTGGCAATAGCTGTTTGTTCATTTTGCCCAGGGTAAACACAACTGTGATGCAAATTGCACTTGAGGCATTTGCGGCTCAAGTTAATTCTACTGGTGACAAGCTAATTATTTTACTTGTAGACCAAGCTGGTTGGCATACAACTCGTCATCTCTGTGTCCCACAAGACATCATTATGTACTCTATTCCTCCATACACCCCTCAACTTAATCCAACCGAGTGTCTGTGGCCATTACTTAGAGAACGATTAGCCAATCAAGTATTTGATACCCTCGATTCTTTAGAGACCGTCTTGATTGAACGGTGTCAGTGGTTGATGAACAATCCAAGCACTGTTAAAGGAGAAGTTGGATTTTCCTGGTTGTGTTCAATATAACGAAATGTAACGATACTATCTTCGGCAACTTCGTATTAGATATTCAAAATGGCATCATTCGCTCGGCACGAATTGCCCTTGGTGGCGTGGGAACAAAGCCCTGGCGTGCCTCCGAAGCAGAAAAAATACTTTTGAACAAGCCCGCAAACCAGGCAACATTTCAAGCAGCTGCGGACGCTGCGATCGCCGGAGCTAAACCTCAAAAATACAACGGGTTTAAGGTCGAACTCGCTAAACGCACAATTGTTAAAGCGCTGGCAACGGTGGGAGGAATGGCATGAATACAGGGGATACAAATACAGTTCTCGGCAAACCGCTCAATCGAGTTGATGGACGGCTAAAGGTGACTGGCGGTGCACGCTATTCGGCTGAGTTTCCGGTAGCAAAAATGACTTATGGCGTGACAATTCAAAGCACGATCGCTAAAGGAAAGATAGCCAAAATCGATACAAAGGCGGCGGAACAAGTACCGGGTGTATTAGCAGTAATTACCCACCTGAACGCGCCCAAGGCTTCTGGAGAAAAGGGCGGTGGTCGCAAGCTGCAAGTGCTACAAGATAACGTTGTCCTGTATAGTGGTCAGCATATTGGTATCGTCGTTGCCGATACCTTTGAACGAGCGATGTATGCTGCCTCGCTGGTGCAAGTTCGCTATGACGAAGAGAAACCAACCATCAATATGCGGGAGAACCTCGCTAAAGCATATTTTCCTAAAGGTAAAATCCCTAGAGAAGAGTCGCCCGATTCAGCTCACGGCAATGTCAACCAGGGACTAGCGGCTGCTGCTGTCCGCGTCGAGCAAACCTATACTACACCGATCGAAAATCACAATCCAATGGAGCCTCATGCCACAACAGCAGTTTGGCAGGGCGATCAACTGCTGCTGTATGACGCAACCCAAGGAATCTTTCAGGCTCAACAAAAAGTTGCAGGGGTATTAGGAATTGAGCCAGAGAAAGTCCGCATTATGTCTTACTTTGTCGGCGGTGGCTTCGGTTGCAAAGGATCGGCTTGGTCGCATGTGCCTCTAGCGGCGATGGCAGCACGGCAGGTTAAGCGCCCAGTGAAATTGGTACTGGGTCGGATACAGATGTATGGGCCTGTTGGCTTTCGACCAGAGACAATTCAACAAGTTTCTCTAGGTGCAACCCGCGAGGGCAAATTAACCGCTCTGCGACACAGTGGCATTTCCCAGACTTCAACTTTCGATGAATTTATCGAACCAGTTGGTAAAAGCGCCCGCATGATTTACGCTAGCCCGAATATCGAAACCAGCCACCGTCTGGTGCAGCTCGATGAGGGTACGCCAACTTTTATGCGTGCGCCTGGAGAAGCTTCTGGGTCGTTTGCCCTAGAATCAGCAATGGACGAACTAGCTTATGCGCTGAATATCGATCCGGTAGAGTTGCGATTGCGTAACCATGCTGATGTCGATCCTAGTAAAGGACTGCCTTGGTCGAGCAAGTCACTGATCCAGTGCTATGGATTAGGAGCAGAAAAGTTTGGTTGGCAAAAGCGCAATCCTAAGCCGCGTTCGATGCGAGACGGCAATTATTTGATTGGTTGGGGTATGGCGACAGCAACTTATCCTACCAACCGTTCCCCAGCATCAGCGATCGCCCGAATTATGGCAGACGGTACAGCCGTTGTGCAGAGCGGTTCGCAAGATATTGGCACGGGGACTTATACTATCATGACTCAAGTCGCGGCTGAGGCACTCGGTCTACCAGTTGACAAAGTTCGCTTTGAACTAGGCGATACTAAGATGCCAGAAACTCCTGTTTCCGGTGGTTCACAAACTGCCGCCAGTGTCAGTTCGTCTGTGCATTTAGCCGGAAATCAAGCTCGCAGTCAGCTTTTGCAACTAGCACTTGCCGATCAAAAATCGCCGCTTTATAGTTCAAACGCTGAGGATGTGATTGCCGAAAATGGCAGCTTTTTCTTAAAAAATAAATCGTCTGCAACCGAAACATATCAGGCAATCTTGGCACGGCATGGAATGAAAATGATCGAAGCGCGTGCCGATGCCAAACTGGGAGAGGAAGAAAAGAAGTTCTCAAAGCACGCATTTGGAGCGCAATTTGCCGAAGTGCGCGTTGAACCTGATTTGGGTGAAGTGCGAATATCGCGCTGGGTGGGAACTTTTGGCGTTGGACGCATCCTCAATGCTAAAACAGCCAACAGTCAACTCATTGGTGGGATTATCTATGGTATCGGTATGGCACTGATGGAACATACGGTAACAGACCCCAATCTCGGACGCGTTGTCAACCACGATTTAGCTGAATATCACGTACCAGTGAATGCAGACGTTCCTGATATTCAGGTGTTGTTTGTTGATGAACACGATCCACATATCAACCCGCTTGGTGTCAAAGGAATTGGTGAAATTGGGATTACCGGCACGGCGGCGGCGATCGCTAACGCTGTCTATCATGCCACAGGTAAGCGCGTCCGCGATTTGCCAATTACATTAGACAAGCTGCTGTAGATAGAAAATGCGTAGGCGTAGCCAGCCGTAGGCATCGCTGAAACGATGAAAGCTCAATCATCCGATTGGCGATCGCTACATTATCAGTATGAGCAAGAAGTTCATACGTTTCTTTTGCCAATCAGTAGAAGTCTCAGGGTTGATGACGACTAAAGTAGAATTTGGTACTGTTAGCTCGGAATCACTGTAGTTAGCTCCGTGACCGAGATGAGTAGTCGATCAGCCCGCTCCTACGCTTTCTTGTCGATTGCAGCGGCAATCGTCACTATTGCCCTAAAGTTTGGCGCTTACCTGCTAACCGGTTCAGTAGGTTTGCTTTCAGATGCTATTGAGTCAATTGTAAATCTCGTGGCAGCATTGGTCGCTCTATGGGCATTGACTTATGCTGATAAACCAGCCGATGCGGAACACGCCTTTGGGCATTCTAAAGCCGAATACTTCTCCAGTGGTGCAGAAGGTGCGTTGATTGTAGTGGCAGCCATTAGTATTGCTGTTGAATCCTGGGGACGCTTGTTGCATCCAGAACCTTTAACACAGCTTGGATTTGGGTTGGCACTCTCCCTATTTGCAACCGCAATCAACGGCGTTGTTGCTTTTATCTTGCTACGGGCAGGGCGACGGTTGCGTTCCATTACACTGAGGGCTGATGCTCACCACCTGTTTACCGATGTGGTGACTTCGGGTGGTGTGGTAGTTGGAATCTTCCTCGTCAAGGTAACAGGCGCTCTCGTACTTGATCCAATTGTCGCCCTGATAGTAGCAGCAAATATTACTTGGACAGGATTTCGTTTGCTGCGGGAAACCAGTAGCGCGTTACTGGATGCAGCTTTGCCTAAAAAAGAAATTGACGCAATCAACAGCATCCTTAACGAGTACAAACATCAATACATCCAGTTTCATGCCTTGCGAACCCGCACTGCTGGAACTCGTCGCTTTGTTTCCTTTCATGTTCTTGTACCTGGATCTTGGACGGTGCAACAAGGGCATGATTTGTGCGAGGCAATTGAGCTTGCGATTCTTCGGGTACTACCTTCAACCCACGTTACAACTCACCTGGAACCTGTAGAAGATCCAGTTTCTTGGGAAGATTTGGAGTTGGAGCGTCCCAGCAATCAGCAAATGCAAGATATTACATAAGAGATTAATTGCTGCTGTTGAGCTTTAATAAATTGCGCGATAGCGAAGCGCTGCCGCCTTCGGCAGTTCGCATCTCTGATCAACTGCAACGCCGAAACGATGAAAGCTTAATCACACGATTAGCGATCGCTAATTTTCAATCTCAATCATGTTGATTAACTTGCGATCGCCCGTATACTGCCAAGCCTGTTCTACGACTTTGGGCAGTAGGGCGCGCTCAGGCGATCGCTGCGAGTACAGGAGATGAAGTCAGGGCAGGAAGTCGTTGAGCTGATCCAGCAGGTAATCGGGCTTTTCTTCGGCCATCCAGTGGCCGCATTCGAGTACACTGCCGCCCCGCACGTCTTCGGCTACAACCTGCGCCATCGGCATCATAATATGCCCTGTGACCTTCTCGCCACCCAATGCCAGCACGGGCATAGTCAGCTTGGTGCGGGAGCTGGCCTGGTTTTGCTCAATGTCAGTCTTGAAGGACCGGAACCATTCAAAGCTGGCGCTCATAGCTCCTGGCGCTGAATAAGCCCGCACGTACTCGTCTATTTCCGCTTCGGAGAAGGCCCCCTTGCGATACGCTTGGTTGGTATAGAACCACGTCAGGTATTCGCGCTCCTTGCCGGCCGTAAGTTGCTCGGGCAGATCAGGCGTCTCGTGCAAGCTAAATACCCAAGACCGGGGGTCCGCCCGAAATTGGCTCCACATGGGTTCAATGCCCGCGAGAAAGCCGTCGAGCAGCACCAGCTTGTGTACCTCTGTGGGGTAGGCTGCCGCGTAGGCGTAGGCGACCAGCAACCCAATGTCATGGCCCAAAATCCGGATGCTGTTAAAGCCCAACTGGTGAATCAACTGGTGAATGTCTTCCGCCATAGTGCGGGCATCGTAGCCGGCCGAAGGTGCAGGCTTTGACGAGTCCCCCGCACCACGCAGGTCTACGGCAATGACTGTGAAGCGCTCCGCGAGTGGCGGCATGATGCCGTGCCACTCGTACCAGGTCTGGGGCCAGCCGTGCACCAGTACCAACGGGTCGCCTGTCCCGCCCATGACATAATGAATCGTCACGCCGTTGACCTCGGCCGTGGCCGAGGTGAAACCCGTCGGTAATAGGGCCGCAGTCAAGGAACTGGTCGCCGACGGCGAAGCAGGAGTATGGCTCAAGATTTGGGTATTGTTTGAAGCGCTCTTGACGCGCTCCCAAATATCAGGTCGCCACTGCACCCACTCGATCACTACACCATCGGGATTGCGAGAGAAGATGTTCCAGCCTGTCGGAGCTTCTATGATTGGGACGATGATCTCTGCACCAGCCTTCTCCAAGGCAGCTTGCGTCTGTGCCAAATCGTCCACAATAACTGGTCCTACGGCACCGATAAACGGTTTAATTGAGTCTGCTGGTCCAGCAATGATACAGAAATCGCCGATGGTGATTACCTCCATGTCTCGGAATGGAACGCGAAAGTCAGGCTCTCGTCCAACCAGTTTTTTTAGTACATTCAGTGTGCTATCCAGGTTGTCGGTAAAGATGCGAGAGTAGGTTTTCAGAATCATTGTGTATAGGTCTCCATTCAGACAGCTATCGAGCGTGGAAACGAAGTTTAATATTATGACAACTGGTTGTACAACTTGTTGATTGCTTCGTCATCGAATAGACAAAGATTTAGAAAACAAGTAGACTTTTGACATTTTTACCAGTGTTGCGGTTGTCTAGAACTACAGATTGTTCTGTAAGCCATCTGCTTTCGAGGTAATAGGCGACACTAAGCAGACCGAAAACGATAACATCCGAGCTTCTCAGCAAGGTCATGACGATAATGTGCGCCTTCCAACCGCGTTATGCTTTTTCCTGTTCTTTGTGTTGGTGTTGTGAAGCAAGAGCACCATAGCCGCATCTCCTAAAATTGAAGATGTCTCCATTTGTACTTCTGATGCTACTGGACAAACAATGTTAGACGCACCGAGAATTATGTCAGATCGTCCAGTTTTACAATTTGACTTGAATGGATGCTTTAACAGAAGTTCTCAAGTCTGTGCAGCTTCACAGCATAGTGCATTGTCGCGCTGACCTGTCTGCCCCTTGGGGGGTTGAGATCGACAAGACCGATCAAGCTGCATTTCACGTCATTGTGCAGGGAAGCTGCTGGCTAGAAGTTGAAGACACAAAAGAGCCAATTCCTTTAGTGGGCGGAGATTTTGTTGTGTTATCAAAGGGAACTGCCCACCGCTTGCGAGATGCTTTAGACAGCCCCCTAAACAGTCCCTTAAGCAGGCTCCAAGACCTGGCTGCTGCGCCTCCCTGTCAAGGACAACTGCGGGTACGATACGGTGGTGGTGGCGCTCCCACAACGATTTTGTGTGGCAATGCTCGCTTTGAGAATCACCAGATGAATCCATTGTTGCCAGCGCTAGCGTCACTAATCTTAATTCGGGGCAAGGATGGGAAAGCTGTAGAGTGGTTAGATTTGACCTTAAAAGCGATCGCTTGGGAGACGGCTGATGATCGTCCAGGGTCAGAGATGATGATTGCTTACCTGTCTAACATTCTGTTTATCCAGGCAATTCGAGCCTATGTTACTAGCTTGAAGCAGGACGATACAGGTTGGTTGCGTGCCTTGCGCGATCCACAACTGAGTGCAGTACTGACCTTAATTCACCAATCCCCTGAAAAAAACTGGACGGTAGACTCCCTGGCAAAGCAGGTAAATTTATCGCGATCCACTTTTGCAGCCCGGTTTAAGGAACAGGTTGGGGAAGCACCGCTACAATATCTCACTCAATGGCGTATGTATCGCGCTTCTCGATTATTACGAGCAACTGATCTGCCCTTGGTAGCGATCGCCCAACAGGTAGGCTACCAATCAGAAGCAGCGTTTAGCAAGGCATTCAAACGACAAATTAGACAATCTCCAGGAGAATATCGCAAAAGTCAACACTAATACCAACCCTACCAAAGGCGCGATCGCATCTCTGATCAACTGCAATGCCGAAACGATGAAAGCTGAATCACACGATTGGCGATCGCACTTATTTTTCGGTCTACTGAAGGTGACTTAAGAGGGCGATCGACTACTTTAAAGTTTTTGTGAAGCCAGTAAAGAAGACAATAAAAAGCTTAGTGAATCTACTATGATACTAGTGATTTTTAAAGATGCTGTAGTGAGAGTAAATTAGTAGGAAAGTCATAGATATCTAGTTATCTCTACAAAATCAATCTGGTTTTCTTAAGCGATCGCTCAGTTTTCCAGTTGCCTTGAGTAGGAAATTTTGTGTTGATGAAGCCTATTAAATCCCTACCTTCCATCTGTGCATCTTTAAGTTCAATTGGCTAGCTTTGATGATTGTAGTTCTAATTAGGAGTCCATTCAAAATCGTGAAAACCGAAAAGTTCGCACTCTCGACTATTGTAGCACTAGCTACCTTAGCTATCACTGCAACGGCTGCACAAGCAGTCTCGATCGTTAATCAAGCCTTAGACGTTCTCTCAGCGCCTCCCTCCGGTGAACCACTCTTCACTTTCACCGAGCTAGGAGCTACGTCCCTGCCTTATGCTAGTCCTACTCTGACGACAGGATCGGGGCCTGCACTAACGATTAACAATAATCTGAACAACTTGGATGTCTCTGTTGGTGATATTGTGTATCGTTTGTTAAGCCCTGATGCTCAGTTTGGCACTGTTACTTCAAACCTTTACAAGGTGACGCTATCTGAAAACAACTCCGTTGCAACATTCACAGGCGCGCGCATCAACCCTGGTGAAGTGTTCCGCATTCAGCGCACAGTCAGCGATGGATCGCCTATCGATTTTAGCTCAAGATTATCTACCGCAAATGAAACAAACACGGCTACTGTTCCTGAACCGAACACAATTGCAGGTCTAGCGCTTGCAGGTGTCGCTTGTACCTACATGCGTCGGCGCAAACAGCAAGCCCTAGAGTAAACAGTGAAACGGAGTAAGAATTGTGAATGCATCGGCTTGCATTCTGAATGTATTGACTTGCATTCACAGTTAAATCAGTTTTCACCAAGAGCATTAAAATTTCTAACACTCCAAAGCTGAAGTGTGATTATTGGGAATACAATCACAAAATTATACAGTTTTGTTTGTAGAGACTGCACTAGAAAATTGCGGAGGTTAAAGCAATGGATGAGCGCGATCGGTACTTACGAATCGCTCTGGTTCTTGTTGGAATAGCTTTTTTAGGCGTTGCTGAATAAAGGGATGAATTGATTTATGCAGGTACAGTTTGATACCTC
>NZ_CAXTNE010000301.1:6515-9004 GCF_964245445.1 uncultured Nostoc sp. | reverse complement strand
CCCTGCTCCCCTGCTGTCTTTATGATGATCTCACAAAATCGCATTGCTCCCTTTTCCACTCATGATCGACTCTGGCTGTGAGTTGTTGTGTATCTAAAGACCCTCTACGATAAAATGATGCTCCTGTAGGGCCATAAGTGCTAAAATAATCTTGGTTATAACCAACTGAGGTTGTAAGATTAGAGCTTTCCCCATTACCTAGTCGAGTTTTCCAAGATAAGCCAATATTTAAACCATCGTGGTCTAATCTATCTCTTTGGAGAGGGAACCCAAAATAAATTAAGCCGCGACGACTGCTGAGTTTAGTAACATCTAAATTCAAAGAATTTTTTTTATCTAAATCTACTCCAATGCTACCAAAGTAAGTACTTGTAGCTGTGTCTGCATTTGATAAAAATCCCTGTTCATCACGATTTGCTGCACCTACAGGAACGCGGTAACGGTTATCTGTAAAGAATCTTTCAAAGCTGAAGTTATATTTGACATTATCAGATGAACCACCATAAGTTACTTGTTGATTATTTAAACTTAATGAGCCAAATTCTGCACTAGCGCTCAATTTAGGTTTGCCATAACCTTCCTTGGTGATAATATTCACAACTCCTCCAAAAGCTGAAGAACCATATAAAGCGGAGGCTGTGCCGCTATATAATTCCACTCGTTCAATAGCCTCTACAGGAATGCTATTTAAGTCAGTTCCACCATGATAAGTGTTGACATTATTATTAATTGGTCTGCCATTAATTAGAAATACAGACTGATTAATTGAGGCTCCCCGATAGTATGTACCTGTGTGAGTATCTGCACCATGACCTACATCATTGATCGCAAAACCAGGCATTCTTTTCAAAATATCAGCTAAACTTGTAGCGCCCTGCTTTTGAATTTCTTCTTTATCAATTACGTAAGTTAGAGTAGATTGAGGTAGGTTATCTGGTTCTGCGATGACTTCTATAGAAATCTCTGCATCATCGCTCGGAGTTTGCTCTGTTTCTGGCTGAGTTTCTGGATTAACTTCACTCGGTGCAGATTGTTGAGTTAATAATTCGGCATTAGTGACGGGTAGCTCAATTTCACTCAAACTCGGAATATCTAAAATGATTTCGGTTGATTTATCAGTATTTCTCTGCTCAATTTCACTTTCAGCAGCAAAGCCAGGAGACGCTATCAGTAAACTCGGTAAAGCAACTGTTAGCAACAAAAAATCCTTTTTCACGTTCTCTTTCACACCAACTAAAAACGGCCACCACGTAGTATTGTTGCTGTAATAGTAAAATCATGTCAAAAGACACGCTGTCATATTTCCACAACTCAGATTCCCCGATTTTTCTAACAAATCGGGGAATTTTGTTGTTCACAAATGATTAAGTAGGGCTATAGCAGTTTTTATTTACGCGAAGTATATACAATTTTTATGGATACAAGTTTCCAGTTTTAAAAACAATTTTTACTCGCAACTCTAATTAAAAAACGCAGAGCTTCATTTACTGCTTCCGAATTAGGAAATATTTCTGCAACATCAGCTTCTAAAAACACTATCAACTTTTCAATATTATTGAAATTATCTTCAGCATTTTTTAGATAATTATTTTTATAAACCTGATTTGATTGAGGTTTATGTTGTTTTATGGTTGTTTGGGAAGATGTAGCATTTAATTTATTAATAAGTGATTCCCAACTACTAACTTTCAGGTTAAAATAAGCCTTTGCATCCCGTAATGTTTTAAACTGTTGCTTAAGAATATCAACAGTATAAATATGCTTTTGAGATGCCTGGTTTTCTAGATTAAGGTCTGACTCAACCATATCAACTACTTCAGTAATAAGTCGATCATGATTTTCGGCAATTTGAGCAGCAGCCCCTAAAATCTTAGAAGTTACTTTTATCTGTACATCAGTTTCTTGTTTAAGGCGATTAGCAATACTGCGAATTTGATCTCCCAACCTCGCTTTACCTTGTTTTTGCGTCGTTGGGAGTGATTTTTTACTCATAAGTATGCTTATTTATTCAGAAAGTATATCTTTAATAGCCAGCCAGATGCGTTTAAACTTTTGTACCAAACCCATAGGATTGTTAGTCGTTTCTTCTTCTACCGAATCAACTAGAGATTGAATTCGATCCATACGTTCTGCTACAACGTAAAGACTGTTTACTGCTTCATCCTTACTTTCTAAAGATTGACGCAGTAGCACAACCATCTGGGCAATTTCCCGTTTTAGTCTTTCATTCTCTGCTTTCCGGCGAGTTTCCCATCCCTTAATACTAGCTTTGGAACGTCGCTCATGCTTGAGTTCTGCTTTAGTTTCATTGTATAAACCTAAATACATTTCTCGTTCAGAGTTTACTACCTCATATTTGGTAAGTAATTCAGTCGCTCTCGCTTTTTCTTCGTTATAGAGGCAAAGCGTTTGTTGATGACTTTGTTGTTCATCAATATATAAGTGGTAATTTTGAGTAACTCGCTCTTTTAGCTCATTAGCTTCGAGTT
>NZ_CAXTNE010000301.1:0-6415 GCF_964245445.1 uncultured Nostoc sp. | reverse complement strand
ACTCGCTCTTTTAGCTCATTAGCTTCGAGTTTTAGCTCATTAGCCTCGATCTGATAAGTTTGAATTTCTTGCTGAACATGAACCAGTTGTGATGCAGCTTGCTTTGCACGTTGTTCTGCTTCATTGCGTTGAAATACAGCTTCCTCATTTTCTTTTGCACGTTGTTGCCATTCATCGCGTTGAGCACGAACAGTCATCAATAGCTGTTTAAGCTCATGAGGAGAAGCAGGTTCTTTCTGCCGTGAGCGAGGATGATTAGCAGCGTTTTCAGCATTAGAATTTCCACGTCTCCTCATTGCCATAATTTAAGTTCCTATGCGAGTATTTGTTATATTTAAGTATAAGTATTCAGTTTAGCCGAGATGAACTCATTTAAGTGTGATCTCGGTTCTATTGGTAATATGATCTCAATGTGGGTTGAGATATCTTTTATTCTGTCTCAAGCGCTCAAATTCTCAGACGTGCGATCTCGAAGGGCTAGAGATATTGCGCTTAATAAGCAAGCTAACCTTTGAAAGGCGAAGGAGAATAAGCGTCAAAGCCTCTTCTCTTGTAGGAATTACGAATTACGTTAGCATTGGGAAAACTGGAAGCTTCGCAAACACAATAGAATGATTCAAACCTTACGCAAACTAGTTACATTCGATGAATTCGTTGCTAAATATCCTGACAACACAGGAAAACATTATGAATTGCATGACGGAGTAATAGTTGAAATGTCCCAACCAACAGGCGACCATGAAGAGGTAGTTGGATTTTTAGCCTTTGAAGTTACTAGAGAGTGTATTCGTTTAAATCTCCCCTACTTCATACCCAAAACAGCATTAGTCAAACCCCCTGAAAATGAATCTGCTTACTCACCAGATGTGCTGATATTAAATCGCCCCAATTTAGTAAACGAACCTCTGTGGAAAAAAGAATCTACTGTAAGCCAAGCGGAATCAATACCTTTAGTAGTTGAGGTAGTGAGTAGCAATTGGCGTGATGATTATTTAAAAAAAGCTGCTGACTATGAGGCTGTAGGCATTCCAGAATACTGGATTGTAGACTATGCGGCTTTAGGCGGTAGGCGATTTATTGGCAACCCCAAACAACCAACTGTTTCGCTTTACACCTTAATTGATGGAGAATACCAAGTCAGCCAGTTTCGAGGTAGCGATCGTATTATCTCACCTCTGTTCCCCGAATTAAATTTAACCCCCGAACAGATTTTTCAAGCCAGTGGATATCCTGTATAACTCTTATCACTATTAGAAAAGAGCGATTTCCGTTACAGACGAAATTTGTTGTCGCAAACTCTTTAGTAAATCTAGAGTTTTTTCGTAAGCAACTTTTTTTCCTTGGTTTTCAAAGTACTCAGATGCTTTTTGTAAATCAGACATCGCTCCTAAATGATATCCTAAGCGATATTGAGCTACTCCCCGATTAACATAAGCTTGAGCATTACTGGGGTTAAATCTGATGACTTGGGAAAAATCACGCACCGCACCAAAGTTATCTCCATTTCTGCCGCAAGCACAAGCTCGGTTAAAGTACGCTCTATAATCGTTAGCATTGAGACGAATTGCTAGATTAAAGTCGAGCATAGCTGCTTGGATATCTTGCAAGGCAAAATGCGCCAAACCTCGGTCATTGTAGATATCTGCAAGCATTAAGCTGCTGATTCGGGGAATCTGAGTTAAAGCCAAATTAAAGTCAAGAATTGCCTCTGAGTCTTTCCCATCCCCAGCACGGGCTAGCCCTCGGTTGTAGTAAGCTCGAAAATCGGAGGGTTTAAGAGCAACAGCTCGATTGAGATCGACAATGGCAGCTGAATAATCACCTTGTCTGTAGTGTGCTACTCCCCGGTTCAGATAAGCCTCAGAGTTATCAGGTGCAAAATTTATGGCTTGAGTACAATCTGTAACAGCTTGATGGTAATGTTGTAGTTGGAGATAAGCCAGACAGCGATCGCTATAAGCTATAGCAAAATCTTTCTCAACGTCAATTGCCTGGTTAAAATTCTCTATAGCTTCCTCGTAATTACCCAGCCGCATCTTATCCACACCCAATTCCAAGAAGTGACTTCCTGTAATTTCGGGAATTGAAATGGGTGCTGAATGTGCAGGTAAAGTCAGAAAAGTAAGCGGTAAAGCAATAACTACACTGAGAAATAATCGCCACAAATAACTCATAATACCAAATTAGGATAGGGAGTATTGTTTGATATTCTTGGAATAGTCTTTTTGTAAAAACTTTAATCCAAAATTCAAAATCTAAAATCCAAAATTGGTATCAGTATCCT
Source organism: uncultured Nostoc sp. (assembly GCF_964245445.1). GTDB lineage: Bacteria > Cyanobacteriota > Cyanobacteriia > Cyanobacteriales > Nostocaceae > Nostoc. The sequence continues at coordinate 4,131 of NZ_CAXTNE010000301.1, read as the reverse complement.
ATTGGAGAATTTCGGCAATCTTAAAATTAGCGGGACAAAAAGCCCCGCAAATTGTTAATTATTGAAGTTAGATTTTAGTCTACTTCCAGTCCTTATCTGCTTGTAAAAGCACATAAGCAGTTACATCTTCAATCTGGTTAGCTTTTAAACGACTACCGAAAGCAGGCATGGCATTTTTACCTTTTGTAACTTGGGCGATAATCGCCTCTGCTGAGTACATACCATACTTTTCTAAAGCTTCTTTCTTCAGGTTCTTCGGAGCTTGAACCAGATTTTTACCTCCTGCATGACAAGAGGCACAATTAGCACTAAATACTTTAGCTCCACTAACAGCGTCTGCTGCCAAAACTGGACTGCTGAAGGCAAAGGTGAAGATTGCTATGCCTAACAGCATCACTGTAATAATTTTTTTCATTTCGTGTTCTCTCTCTCTCCAATAACAGCTTATTCGCTACGATCTCCTCCATAATTGTCAGTTGAGGCGCTCCTATAGTCAAATGACAAGCTGTCAAACTTCGCTATCAAGTTTTTGGATTTTAAATATTCGGGGTTTTAGATTTAAGGTTGTTAGCACAGAACGATGTCTGGCGACAAGTTGGTTTGCATTTACGCTAATAATAAAAATGCAATGTTATATAAAGTTTAATATTTTATAAACAATAAATGATATGTGTTTAAGGATAAAATATTTAAGATGAAAATTGTCCTGCTTCATCCTTTCTATTTCATCCTTTGTTGTTTATGGCAGTCCTAAATCATTTGTGAAATATTTTTCTCTTTGCTGTCATTAGTCATTAGTTACTTGTTCTTTGTAATCACAAATGACCAAGGACAAATGACTAAGGACGACCATAACAAAATTTTCACGACTCAAATAGGATTGCTATAGTTGACAGCCCCTAACTGAGTAAGCGCATCTTCTGTAACACGACAAATTTGCCAATCATCTAATATAGATGCTCCCATACTACGGTAGAATGCTTTAGCTGATTCGTTCCAATCCAGCACACTCCACTCTAAGCGCCCACAATTACGTTCTACAGCTATCTGAGCTAATTTATTCAAGAGAGCCTTACCAATACCTTGCCTACGAAATTCTGGTAAAACAAATAAGTCTTCCAGATAAATTCCTGGCTTAGTCAGAAATGTTGAATAATTATGAAAAAATAGGGCAAAACCAACAGCTTGACCCGCAGATTCTGCTAAAATCGCTTCTATATATTTGTGCGCTCCAAATAAATGCTCTTTAAGTTCCAGAGCATTGCCAGTGACAGCGTGAGATAATTTTTCATACTCAGCCAGCCCCTGAATTAATTTAAACAGTACGCTGTAATCAGTTGGTTCAGCAAAACGCACAATCAAATTGCTACGCGAAGTCATTAGTCTATAGTCTATAGTTCATAGTCCATAGTCTATAGGCAACTGTGCAAGTTTTTTCGACTAATGACTAAAGAAAAGCCGAAAAAAGGTATAAAACGCCCTGTTTTTGCAATTTGCGATAGGTGAAGCTCAAGAAATATACATATACAAGCTCGGCTTCATTCATTAGGTATGTGGATTTAATAAAGAGCAAGTTTTGTAAGGCGTGTTACGGGCATTTGTCCTAACGCACTTAAAATCTAGGATGGTGCGTTATCGCGTACCGTAACGCACCCTACTAGATTTAAAGTTTTGCACTTTATTTGATCCATGTTCATTAATGAAGCTAATCTATCTTCGTAGATGTAATTAAATCAACCAACCTTTTAAACGTTTGGCTATGTGGGGACGGCGCAATTTTCGCATGGCTTTGCTTTGAATTTGTCGCACTCGCTCACGAGAAAGATTGAACATGTTGCCAACTTCTTCTAAGGTACAGGGTTCGCTGGTTGTCAAACCATAGCGCAGAGAAATTACATCTTTCTCCCGTGGAGTTAACACGTCACCCAAGACTTCCCAAATCTCCTGACGCATCATGTTTTCATTCATTTTTGCTTCTGGAGACAGGTTATCTTCATCTTCTAGCAAATCCATCAATTCCGTGTCTTCTTCTTTACCGACACGGTGGTTGAGAGAAAGTGCTTGACGACGTAGCTGTTGTAGTTGACGTAGTTGTTGCACACTAATTTCTAAAGCTTCTGCCATTTCTCCTTCGGTAGGATTACGGCAAAGTTTCTGCTTGAGTTCTCGTTGTGCTTTTTTCAGCTTGTTAAGCTTTTCAACAATATGAATAGGTAGCCGGATTGTCCGTGCATCGTTAGCTATAGCTCTGGTAATCGCTTGTCTAATCCACCAATAGGCGTAAGTAGAAAACTTATATCCTTTATCTGGATCAAACTTTTCTGTAGCGCGATTTAAACCCATTGCTCCTTCTTGAATTAAATCCAGGAAAGGCACTCCCCGATTCAGGTATCGTTTAGCAATAGAAACTACCAATCTCAGATTTGAGCGAATCATTTTGCGTTTCGCTACTCTACCTTGATACAAGCGATTTTCTAATTGCTTTTCCGTCATTTCTAGCTCGGAAGCCACCTCTACCTTGCTAGGTTCCTGTCCTAGTTTTAATTCTAAGGCTGCTTGTAATTCCCTAACTTCTTCTAGAAACCTAACTCGCCGCGCTAACTCTACCTCTTCATCAGCTTTTAGAAGTGGATAACGCGCCATTTCTTTAAAAAACGCGCCGACGGCATCATCATGCTCGGTTTTATTGTATCCCGAAGGACGGGCCGCAGCCATATCATCCCCGTCGCGTTCGTCTGATTCCAGATTTTCTACTACAATTGGAGGCTCTTCATCTGCCACTGCTTCTAAAATATCGAGTAATGGTTCTTCAATATCAGCAGTATTCTCCAGTATTTCCATTTCTCCTAATTCAACAATATTCATAGTTTCCTTTAGGGATTGTTGCTTTGTTTGGTACATAATTTAGTTACAGCTACTCGTTTGAGGCTTGGTAGTTTTCCCTAAGGGACGAATGCACCCGTTTATATAGCGAGATTCAGGCTTATGCTAATTTTTCTTCAGTAATGAAAATCGGCATCTACCTAACACCTATGGGTTACAGTTAGATACAACCTATAACTAAACTGGCCTTCGCACCCAACAAAACTTTCTTCTCAGGCTCCTAACAGATTATATTCTTCATTTTTTTCTTAATTACCAAATATGTCAAACCCCCTCAAACTTTCTCAACCTTAACAAACATAGAAATTTCAGCTAACCATCCAAATATCTTAAATTTTCATATATTTTTATAAATATTTTTAATATTTATCTCTTGGAAATCACTGGATAAATTAAAAACCTGGTGCTGGAGTTATGCATTCCTGATTTCAATTTACCCAGATGAGAGAAATTATAATAATGGCAGCTTAATTTCAAGATATTCTTATTTGTATAAAAGCATCTCATATACAGAAAGGGTTGAATATCTATCGATAGGCGGAAAAAGGCTACTCCCTATTTAGTAGATGGAGCAACTGTTGCAGGAAGGACTGACATGCTTTTATTTGTATAGTGGGTACCAAATATTTATTGCATGTACAGTTGATACGAATTTGTCTAGTAGATTACATAAGAGGAAACTTATCAAGTATTATGAAGGATAACAGTATTGGGAAATACCATTTAAGTCTAACAAAATAAAAAATTAGACTTAATTAAGCTAGGTTATCTTTGACCAGCTAGGTGAGGTAAATATCTAACTATAAAGTCAGAAAGTATGTATATTAATGACGTAAAATTATCTCCTTTATTAGTATCTGAACCTAGTCAATCATACCAGTCAGGTATAACTGTTAATAGGTGGGTTGAAGTACTGGTAGACTGTCCAGGAAGTACAGGACTATTTACTTATCGATTGCCAGCCCAGTTAGAAATAAAACCAGGGGATATTTTGAGCGTGCCATTTGGGGCACAACAATTAGGAGCGATCGCTATTCGGTTACTGGCACAACCAAATGTCGATTTACCACCAGAAAAAATCCGGGAAGTAGAAGATATTGTTAGCGTTGGATTTTTCCCAAGTGCTTATTGGGAATTACTCAATCGAGTTGCTGCATATTACTATACGCCCCTAATTCAAGTAATCCGGGTTGCTCTGCCGCCAGGGTTACTGGGGCGATCGCAGCGTCGTATCCGCCTTGTTGGAGG
>NZ_CAXTNE010000300.1:0-9011 GCF_964245445.1 uncultured Nostoc sp. | reverse complement strand
AAGGTCAAAGTTGAGCCTCAGAAGGTCAACGCATAAAAATTACCTAGAAAAAGTTTGATAAATTCCGAAATACACCTTGTATATTTAGTAGTTATTCTGTAAGCATTAGCATCTCAAAATTGAATCTTGTAATGAACCCGCAAAACAAGCCCAAGAGTTTACAAGATATTCTTAAGCAACGTCAACAATCAGGTTTTGTGGGTCGTGAAGACCAAGTAAACCAATTTCGCCAAAATCTAGCATTACCCCTGGAAGATAATCGCCGTCGTTTTCTGTATAACGTTTGGGGTCAAGGCGGGGTTGGTAAAAGTACCCTGCTGCGACAGTTTCGTAAAATTGCTGACGAAGCAAAAATTATTTCGGCTTATATCGATGAAGCTGAAAAAACTATACCAGAAGTCATGGGTCGTTTAGCTGAAGAGTTGGAACGCCAAGGTCACAAACTAACGCAGTTTACAGAACGCTACAAAGTTTACCGTCAAAAGCGCCACGAATTAGAAACCGATCCAGAAGCTCCTCAAGGCTTTTCGGCTTTTGTAGGCAAAACTGTCTTTAAAACTGGTGTGCGTCTAGCGCGTCGAGTTCCCGTTGGCGGTGCTGTATTTGACTTTGTAGATGAGGATGCTTTTGCTACCCAAGCCGGAGAATGGGCTTCTTATGTTGCAAAAAAAATAACAAATAAAGACGAAGTGCGCTTAGTTCAAGAACCTGAAGAAGTGCTGACTCCGCTATTTTTGCAAGATATTTTTAAAATTGCTGAGAAGACTGGTGTTGTTTTGTTTTTTGATACCTATGAACGCACGGGAGAATTCTTAGATAACTGGCTACGGGAAATTCTGGAGGGTCGCCACGGTGAAGTATCTCTCAATATACTGATAGCGATCGCCGGTCGGCATGAATTAGATAAAAATCATTGGGCATCTTATGAAGGGTTAATAGTTCGTTTCCCTCTAGAACCCTTTACAGAAGAAGAAGCCCAACAATATCTAACTCGCAAAGGCATTACGGACAATCGCACTATTGAAGTGATTTTGCGCCTTTCTGGAAACTTACCCCTGTTAGTAGGAATGCTAGCAGATGCTCATCCTAACGACCCTAACCAGGTAATTGAGCCTAGCAGTAGTGCTGTAGAACGCTTTTTAAAATGGATTGATGACCCCAAACGGCAACAAGTGGCGCTTGATGCTGCCATTCCTCGGTGTTTGAATCGGGATGTGATGGCCAAGTTGAGAGGAGAAGAAGAAGCGGATGAACTGTTTAGTTGGCTCAAAGAAACATCTTTTGTTAACGAGCGTACTGATGGCTGGGCTTATCATGATGTTGTGAAAACCCAAATGTTACGCCATAAGCGCCTTGCATCACCGCAAGGCTGGGCTGAGATACATGGTAAGTTGGCAGAATATTATGACAGCCTGCGGAATGATCTGCAATTGGAAGAAGAGGAAAAACAGCGCGATCCTAGCTGGCAAAGTCACACTTTAAATGTGTTGTATCACAATTTATGTCAGTCACCGCAAAGGAATTTATCTGTATCTCTCAATGAATTTCTTGCTGCACTCAAAAATCAACGCAAATTTGCCCAACAATATGCAGAAACAATGCTTCAGGCTGGTAAAGATGCGGATTCCTCTGAAGTTCAGCGTTGGGGTGAGCAATTAGCGAATGGGTTAAAAGCTTATGAGGAAAACCTTTATCAAGTTACATTAGAAATGTTTACCGCAGTTCTACAGAGTTCTAAGATTGAGGTTAAATGGCAATCAATTGCTTTAGGTTGGCGCGGGGAGATTTACCGTTTAATGAAGCGTTACGAAGAAGCTCTCCCAGATTTTGACCGCGCTATTGAACTTGACTTTAAATATGCCTGGGCGATCGCAAATCGTGGTGTAACTTACCATTTAATGAAGCGTTACACAGAAGCCCTAGAAGATTTTGACCGTTTAATTGAACTTAACCCAAAATATGACTGGGCGATTACAATTCGTGGTGTAACTTACCGTTTAATTGAACTTAACCCAAAACATGAGTGGGTAATCGCAAGTAGAGGTGAAACTTACCGTTTAATGGAGCGTTATACGCAAGCCCTCGAAGATTTTGACCGCGCGATTGAACTTAACCCTAAACTTGACTGGGCGATCGCAAGTCGCGGTCAAACTTTGCTCCAGCTTAAGCGGTACAATGAAGCTCTTGCAGATTTCAACCGCGCTATTAGCTTAAAATCTGACGATGATTGGTACTTGTACGATCGCGCTTTAAACTACCTAGCTCTTAACCAAGCAAACAAAGCACAAATTGACTTAGCACTTGCTATCAAGCTTGCTAAACAGCATTACGAAAAAGATACTAAAGACTGGCGTAACACCTTTAATTTAGCCCTTTATTATTTGGCTGCTCATTACACTCAACCAGCAGAGCAATTATATCGATATACCTTATCTCAAGGTGCTTCTTTAGAGCGTATCCGTATAGCTATCCAAGACCTAAATGACTTTTTAACCGTATTCCCTAACCATATACAGGCTACATCCATGCGACAGTTGTTGCAGTCTTCTCTAACTGACGTTGTTTAAAATAATTTGTAATTCGTAATTCAATTACTTGGGGACTTAAACCCAAACTAATTTAAGACCACCAAATCAGAGATTTTGGTGTAGTGTTCCACCAATAATTACGAATTACGAATTACGAATTAGTTTTTGTCACCAATTTACCCAGACGCTTCAATACACGCAAAACTGTATACAACTCATTCCCTGGATTGAAGATGTAGAATAAGCGAGACAAGGCATACTTTGGTGTATCTTGTTTAACCAACTTCACGAAAATAAAGCTACCGCCATTGGTAATTAATCCGTATATGGTTGCTTATAACATGCTCTCGCTAAACCCAATTGCATACAAATATTAAGCGATCGCTACTACTACTTTGCCTTGCTCATGACAAATCCTAGGCGATCGCTTAATTCAAAACTATTGCAAATACTTGGCTTAAGCCGAATGCCGAGTATTAATGGAACACACTTAATGAAGATATTATGAAGCTTTCTCATTCAAATGTCAAGATTTCGCTAATTTTTTCAGCAAAACTTAGCATTAAATATCGCCGCTTCCTTTAAATTCTCAGGCTGCGTTTCTAAACTCTTGTCACCAAAATGCTTATCCATCAAGGCCGGAACCTGTGTAGCTTGAATTCGGCTATGGCGCGTTTTATCTGGCATAACTAAGTTTGGCCCAGCTTTACAGTTCTTCATACACCCAGTGCCCTTGATTGTAACTTGGTTTTCTAAACCGCGATCGCTTAAAGCCGCCTCCAACGCCTGACAAACTGCTTTACCACCGCGTTTCATGCAATCAGATTTTTGACACACCAAAATCGTGGCTTTAGTTTTAGCTGGTTTTACCTTGGCATTATCAATAGATGGGGGTTCTTGTGGTGCAGCGATGGTTTGAACTGTCGCCATTTCAGAACGCGCCGCCATCACACGTTCAGCTTTCAGTGTAACTTTGTCTTTTTTTATATCGTATTCTTTATAACCAACAACTTGCAGCCAAGTACCTGGTGGTAAGCGCAAGTCAAAAGCAGCCCGTAAATGTTTAGCGAGTTTAATATAAGACTCACCCTCATGAGTCCCCAGCATTAAGCCTTTAAGCTTATAGCCATCTTTAATAACAAAATCTATAAATCTGCCTTCAAGGCAAAATTCTGATACTTCCATATTGTGAGATGCAGCCATTTTTTAACCTCCTTTTAATTAATACAAGCTATCAAGCAAGATATTCTCACTAGCTGAAGATTATAACTGTTGATAGCGACTTTTCCAGCAGTGCTCAAGAGTCCAAATCTGGTCTTGGCGAGAGGCTGTTAATCGCCGTATCACACTCCAAAGTTGAACAGCTGTCATAGGAGAGCCAATTTCAACTTGCAATGGCTGGTTAGCCTGACAACTACAGGGAATGTCTAACTCCTTTAGGCGTTGATAGACTTGCCAGCGATCTGCCCAATTCACCTCTACAAGGTGGCTGCTTTCTATTTCTGAACTAAACGATTTCAAGAGAATTGCCCTCAATGTGCAACAAACTTGCAGTAACTACCGCCATTTAACTTTCTGCTTTTTGAAAGTCTGAAGAGTTTAACCTCTTGAAACCAGCATACCTTAAGTGCAAACAATTCTCAGTAATTTTGAAAAAAAAATCAAATTTTTGCAGCCATCCCATATTGAAAGGGGAAGAGGCAGAGGGACAGGGAGTAGGGTACACAGGGGAAAGAGGTAATTTTAATTTTTTATTCTCTCCCTCGCTTTTTCCCCACTCCCTGCTCCTGTTAGGAAGGATGCACATTTAATCTGGCATGTCAATGATAATGAGAAAATTATGCAACTTGATGAGCGTGCCATCATCTAGCCAAGAATCAACTTGAGATTTTTAGAAAGTAAAAATACAAAATCTTGAGATGGCGAATTGGCTTGCTCTTATTATTAAAATGTTAATATGTTAAAAATAAGCAGTTAAAATCTATAACTCTTAAAAAGAGCGGAACACAATGTCTGAAACGCAAACTTTGTTACGGAATTTTGGTAATATATATGACAACCCTGTGTTGTTGGATCACAGCGTAACAGCTCCAGTGACAGAAGGATTCAACGTTGTATTAGCTAGTTTCCAGGCACTATACTTGCAGTACCAAAAGCATCATTTTGTAGTTGAAGGCTCAGAATTTTACTCTCTGCATGAGTTTTTTAACGAAAGCTACAACCAAGTACAAGACCACGTTCATGAAATTGGAGAACGTTTGGATGGACTGGGTGGTGTGCCAGTAGCGACCTTCAGCAAATTAGCAGAATTAACCTGTTTTGAACAAGAATCTGAAGGTGTATATTCTTCTCGCCAAATGGTGGAAAATGACCTAGCTGCTGAACAAGCAATCATCGGCGTAATTCGTCGTCAAGCTGCTCAGGCAGAGAGTTTAGGCGATCGGGGTACACGCTATCTGTATGAAAAGATTTTGTTGAAAACTGAGGAACGTGCATATCATTTATCTCACTTCCTCGCTAAAGACAGCTTAACTTTAGGGTTTGTCCAAGCTGCTCAAAGCTAAAACTCTCATAATCTAGATTTGTCTACCTAGACTGAAAGAAAAAGTCAGCTGCACTAACTCTTAAAATATTATAAAAAATGGCAGAGGATGGTATTCGTATCTCTCTGCCATTTTTAATCTAAGTAAATATATTTTCATAATATTTAACGTTGCAAATATTTAGCAATTAGATAGTTAACAAATATTTTTAGTTAAAAAAATTATTTATATTTAATAAGTTAAATAGGTATATGCCAGAATAAATAACCATCTGTTGCCAAATCTAATCAAATTAAATAATAAAGATTCGCAAAAACTTTAAAAATTTCAGCATCGCAATTAAATAAAATTAGAAATACAAAATAATAATTGAGTATAGGGCATTGATTCTTAATTATGCTTCCCCTGGCTCCCCCTGCTCCTCTCTCCCACTCCCCTTTGTTATCAAACTTAGAAAACTTAATAATAAAAAGCACGACAGGGCGTAAAGACCCTTAAAATAATCAGGATTTGTATTCTCGTATTCCAAGGCAACGACTATGCCCCGCCGTGACGACCTCCGGAAGATTCTACTGTTAGGCTCTGGACCAATTGTGATTGGACAAGCCTGTGAGTTTGACTACTCTGGCACTCAAGCCTGCAAAGCGCTCCGAGAAGAAGGCTATGAAGTGGTTTTGGTCAACTCCAACCCTGCAACAATTATGACCGACCCGGAAACGGCCGATCGCACTTACATTGAGCCGCTAACGCCGGAATTGGTCGAAAAAGTCATTGAGAAAGAACGCCCTGATGCTCTCCTACCAACGATGGGAGGACAAACCGCCCTCAACATCGCCGTTGCTTTAGCCAAAAACGGGGTGTTGGAAAAGTACGGCGTTGAGTTAATTGGGGCTAAACTACCAGCCATTGAAAAAGCCGAAGATCGAAAACTTTTTGGTGAAGCAATGGCAAGGATCGGAGTAGCTGTATGTCCCAGTGGCACAGCCGAATCTTTAGAAGAAGCCAAAGCTGTTGCCCGTCAAATTGGTACTTATCCCCTAATTATTCGTCCAGCTTTCACAATGGGTGGAAGTGGCGGCGGTATTGCTTACAACCAAGAAGAATTTGAAGAAATGGCACAGGTAGGTATAGATGCCAGCCCCGTTTCGCAAATTCTTATTGATCAGTCTTTACTCGGCTGGAAAGAATATGAACTCGAAGTGATGCGTGATTTGGCAGATAACGTGGTGATTATCTGCTCCATCGAAAACCTTGACCCTATGGGTATCCACACCGGAGACTCAATTACCGTCGCTCCCGCACAAACCCTCACTGATAAAGAATATCAAAGGCTGCGGGATATGGCAATCAAAATCATCCGCGAGATCGGTGTGGAAACTGGCGGTTCTAATATCCAGTTTGCTGTTAATCCGGTTAATGGGGATGTGGTTGTAATTGAGATGAACCCCCGCGTTTCCCGAAGTTCGGCTTTGTCTTCCAAAGCCACGGGTTTTCCCATTGCCAAAATGGCAGCAAAATTGGCTGTGGGCTACACCTTGGATGAAATTAAAAATGACATCACCAAGAAAACTCCCGCGTCCTTTGAGCCGACAATTGACTATGTGGTGACAAAAATTCCTCGCTTCGCCTTTGAAAAGTTCCCCGGTTCTGACCCAGTGCTGACAACCCAAATGAAATCAGTCGGGGAAGCAATGGCAATTGGACGCACATTCAACGAATCCTTCCAAAAGGCACTGCGATCGCTCGAAACCGGACGCGCTGGTTGGGGTTGCGACAAAGCCGAAAAATTACCCAGTGGCGAACAAATTCGCGCCCAACTGCGGACACCTAACCCCGATCGCATTTTCTCCGTGCGCCATGCCTTGCAACTAGGCATTAGTGCTGAGGAAATCTACGAACTGACTGGTATTGACCCGTGGTTTCTAGATAAATTTCAGCAATTGTTAGATATCGAAAAATTCCTCAAGCGGACACCGTTGCAGCAATTGACAAAAGAGCAACTTTATGAGGTGAAGCGGGACGGATATAGCGATCGCCAGATTGCTTATGCCACCAAAACTACCGAAGATGAAGTTCGCGCTTACCGCAAGTCACTAGGGATAATCCCAGTTTATAAAACCGTAGATACCTGCGCTGCTGAGTTTGAAGCGTTTACTCCCTACTACTATTCTACCTACGAAGAAGAAACAGAGGTAATGCCCGCAACCAAGCCAAAAGTATTGATTTTAGGTGGTGGTCCCAACCGCATTGGACAGGGAATTGAGTTTGATTATTGTTGTTGTCACGCCGCTTATGCTTTGAAGAAAGCGGGGTATGAGACGATTATGGTCAACTCTAACCCAGAGACAGTTTCGACAGACTACGATACCAGCGATCGCCTTTACTTTGAGCCGTTAACAAAAGAAGACGTTATTAACATCATTGAAACTGAAAATCCAGTCGGGGTGATTATCCAGTTTGGCGGACAAACACCGCTAAAGTTGGCTCTACCATTACAAGAATTTCTTAGAAATGATACTTCTGGACTGCTCACTAAAATTTGGGGTACATCGCCAGATTCCATCGACATGGCAGAAAACCGGGAGCGGTTTGAAAAAATTCTCCAACAGTTGAATATTGCCCAACCGCCTAATGGTATTGCTCGGAGTTACGAAGATGCATTGATTGTCGCCAGACGCATTGGCTATCCGGTGGTGGTGCGTCCCAGTTATGTGTTAGGGGGACGGGCGATGGAAATCGTCTATTCTGATGCTGAGTTGGAACGCTACATGACCTTTGCGGTACTAGTAGAACCAGAACATCCGATTTTGATTGATAAGTTTTTGGAAAATGCGATCGAAGTCGATGTAGATGCGATCGCCGATCATACCGGACGGGTAGTGATTAGTGGTATCATGGAACACATTGAGCAAGCAGGGATTCACTCAGGAGATTCCGCTTGTTCCTTACCTTCCATTTCCCTGTCACCAGCAGTTCTCAATCAAATTCGCACATGGACCGTGCAGCTAGCGCAAGCGCTGTCAGTCGTGGGGTTGATGAATATCCAATTTGCCGTTGTCGGCGCAAGCAGTTATTCTCCCCAAGTTTACATTTTAGAAGCTAACCCCCGCGCCTCGCGTACAGTGCCATTTGTTTCTAAAGCGACGGGCGTACAGTTGGCGAAACTAGCATCCTTAATTATGTCAGGTAAAACCTTAGAGGAGCTACACTTCACCGAGGAAGTCATTCCCACACATATTGCTGTAAAAGAAGCTGTATTACCCTTTAATAAATTCCCAGGAACTGATACAATATTGGGCCCAGAAATGCGATCCACTGGTGAGGTGATGGGGATTGATAGCGACTTTGGCCGTGCCTTTGCCAAAGCGGAAATGGGTGCTGGGGAGCGTTTACCACTAAGTGGAACTGTATTTGTATCAATGAGCGATCGCGATAAAGCTGCTGCCAGTGGTGTGGTGAAGGAATTTATCGATTTGGGCTTTACAGTGATGGCTACCCTTGGTACACGGCGAGTTCTTCTCGAACAGGGGTTAAATATTGAATTAGTGTTAAAACTCCATGAAGGCCGTCCCCACGTCCTAGATGCAATCAAAAACCAGAAAATCCAACTTATTATCAACACACCTTCAGGAGAAGAAGCTCACACTGATGCTAGGTTAATCCGTCGCACAGCCTTAGCTTACAAAATCCCCATAATTACTACCATCGCCGGTGCGAAAGCTACTGTCGCCGCCATCCGTTCTTTACAAAATACGACTTTGGACGTAAAAACCATTCAAGAGTATTGCCCGATTACGAGGGAGTAGGGACTGGGATTGGGGAGTCGGGGAAAATGAAGAAGCAGGGGAGCAGGGAGCAGGGAGCACAGGGGAGAAAGAAAAGAGAAATTGGGGCAGGGTGCGCTTTGCTGGGGAGAAAGTTTCCCCTTTTCCCCCTGCCC
>NZ_CAXTNE010000299.1:0-9037 GCF_964245445.1 uncultured Nostoc sp. | reverse complement strand
AACACTCCCCGATGTATTGGGGAGGGAACTGTATTTCTAGTTTCCCCCCAATGCTTGGGGGGGATTAAAAGGGGTAATTCGACTTGTGTATACACCGTAGCCTTAGCAAGGGAAGGGGAGCGTTTGCGTCAGCAAATGTGGGGTGGGGTTCTTTGTTTTTGATTTATGCAAGAGGTCTTATCTTTGATCGTGGGCACTAAAACAGGTTACAGCATCTTAGTAGCATCACTCAACAGCCCGTTGTAAACATCGCCCAATTTTGAAAATTTAGCTTAAAACAACCTTAGCCACACTTAAACTGACATTTAAAACCGCAGATGGTAAACCATCAATGTCAGAATACTGAGTCATAGAATGGGAAAATAAAGGTGAGTAATGTCCACCCCCAAATTTGCTGGACTATTTACCCAAGACAGATAAACAACAAATTTTATCAGTCAAAATCTATGACTTTGACCCCCTTTCAAACTCGAAAACTACCCACTCAAGCAATAGGAGCCAAAATTTTCCACTGGTGTAACATCATTAGTCTGTTTATTATGCTCACCAGTGGACTACAAATTTACAACGCCAACCCTGTTTTTGGTGGACGTGCAGGTTTGCACATTCCTCCGATATTTACGTTAGGAGGTTGGCTTGCAGGAGGTAGACACTGGCATTTTGCAGCAATGTGGCTATTTTCGCTGAATCTCTTGTGGTATGGAATTTACGTTTTAATTACCCGACGCTGGCGACATCGCTTTGTAAGTGCTAATGACTTCAAAGCATTACAAAAAAGTCAAAATTCCAAACGTCTAATTTATGCTTGGCATCGGATTGCATATACAGCAATTATTCCTATCTTGCTGCTAGCGTTATTGACAGGAATAGGAATGTATAAACCTGCTCAATTTCCCTGGATTGTGGATTTGTTTGGCGATTGGCAAGCATTGCGAATTGTTCATTTTGCCTCAGTGCCGATGGTTATCTTATTTGCAGTTCTTCACTCTCTATTAGGGCGGAAGGCTGGCGGTAGTGAATTAACAGAATCAATGTTTTCGTAAACAAACTATGGTCATGGAGATAAAAAGACACGGAGACTAATGACTAATGACCAATGACCAATGACTAATGACTAATGACTAATGACTCTTTTTTAAACTAAAAAAATGAACTTTTTTGATAAATTGAATCATAATATCTTGCAAAATCAAAGCTTACTATTTGTAGGACTTGATCCAAATCCAGAGATGATGCCTGTGCGTTATGAATCTGAAGAACTCATCATTGGTTTGGAAAAGTGGTTACAATTCATTATTGCTGAAACTTCTGATTTCGTTTGTGCTTATAAACCGACACTTGGCTTCTACGAAGCATTAGGTATCCCCGGTTTAGAATTGCTGTACAAAACTTTAGCAGCTATTCCAGCCCATATTCCAGTAATTTTAGATGCCAAACACAGTGACTTAAATACTAGTACCATTTTTGCCCAAACTGTGTTTACACAATGGCAGGTGGATGCAATCACTCTTAGTCCCTATACAGGACAAGATCATGTAGCACCTTTTTTGGTCTATCCTGATAAAGCGGTGTTTATTTTATGCTGTACTTCTAATGCAGGTGCAGAAGCTTTACAGCAATATCCTACAAACGAGTCACCCCTTTATTTACAGGTGGTAAAAGAATCAAAAACCTGGGGAACTCCAGAACAATTGGGTTTGGAAGTGGGAACTACAAATCCTGAGATTTTAACACTTATTCGAGCGATCGCGCCTGAACGAATTATTATGGCGCGTAGCATCTGGGCGGAAGGCGCAAACCTGAAGCAAATTTTAGAAGCAGGTTTGAATGCTAACGGTGATGGTTTACTGATTCCTGTTCCTCAAGATATGTTGGGAAACACCCAACTATCTGAGGAAATCCAGTCTCTACGCGCAGAAATTAATCAAATCAAAGCTGAGATTATTCATGAAAATTCCACATGTTCTGTGTGGTTTCCTGATGTTTGTTTTCTAAATCAGCATCCCTACCAAGATTTGATTTTACAACTTTATGATATTGACTGCATTATGTTTGGCAGCTTTGTCCAAGCATCAGGAGCTATATTTCCTTATTACATCGACTTACGCAAAATTATTTCCAATCCCCAAGTTTTCAATCAAGTTCTCACTGCATATCAGGATATTTTAAAGAATCTCATTTTTGATAGGTTAGCAGGTATTCCCTATGGTTCTTTACCTACTGCGACTGGTTTAGCTTTGCGCCTTCATTGTCCGATGATTTTCCCCCGTAAAGAGGTAAAGGCCCACGGAACTCGGAGAGTAATTGAGGGTAACTTTCATCCTGGTGAAACAGTTGTAGTTGTTGACGATATTCTCATCAGTGGTAAAAGTGTTATGGAAGGGGCAGGAAAGTTAGAATCAGCAGGATTAAATGTTAATGATATTGTGGTATTTATCGACCATGAACAAGGAGTGAAAGATAGGTTACAGCAAAATGGTTATCGCAGTCATGCAGTTTTAACTATTTCGGAAATTACTAATACTCTGTATCAAGCAGGCCGAATAAATGAGGAGCAATTTTTAGCTTTCGCTGAAAGTTCGTGATTGGAATAATGGGGAGTAGGGAGTAGGCTTGCCGTGAGCGTAGCCGAACGGGAGTAGGGAATAGGGAATAGGGGAAGATTTTTCTCATGTACTTACCCTTGGTTATATCTTGCACCTGCCTACTTTCTTGCCAGAGAATAAATTCTCTGGCTAATAACACAAGTCCACTCAAGTAGACTATAAACCTTACGCAGTCTTCAATAGATAGACTTTAGCTAGTAGCCCCAGAATTCATGCTGAGGCGGTTGTTGGGACTGGTACAAGTTCTGAGCCTTGAACATATTTAATTACCAGGTTCAATCTAGTAACTGAAATAATTGGGATTTTTAAATTAATTATGAATTTTCCACTGAATCAACTACTTCGATGGTTAATTTTTACGCTGTTATTTCCTCTAGTGTTTCTCAATGGTTGGCTAGCATTTTTACTGGTTAAAAATTTTCAACCTGTTGTAACAATTCTTGTTTTGGCTACTTTGCTTGCATTCGTTTTAAATTATCCTGTTGCCATTCTCCAAAAGCGAGGACTGAAACGTGGCTATGCAGTAGCATTAGTTTTTATCTCAGCATTGATAATTATTGTGGCTTTGGGTATCACTTTGGTTCCCATTGTTTTAGAGCAATTTAATGAGATGGTGAAAGTCCTCCCCCAATGGATTGATTCTAGCAAAGAAAAACTTCATATTTTAAATGATTGGTTTTTTAGGCACAAAATAAATGTTAATTTAAGTCAGTTATTAAGCCGATTAACTGAGCAATTACCCAGTGAATTAGAGTTTCTTTCAGATAAACTTTTAAGCATTATCATAGATACGATTGATAGTATCTCTGAGGCATTAATCACAATAGTAATAACTTTCTATTTGTTGTTAGATGGCCCAAGGATTTGGGAGGGGATATTTAAAAAACTACCTGGAAGTTTTGCTCAGAAGGTAAGTCAATCTATTCAACAAAACTTTCAAAATTACTTGATTGGTCAGGGAAGTTTGGCTTTACTGATGGGAGTTTCATTAACATTATTATTTTTAGTTTTTCAAGTCCAGTTTGCTTTACTTTTTGGTTTGGGGGTTGGGCTTTTGAGTTTAATTCCTTTTGGCGATGTCGTCAGTCTTGTTGTAATAACTTTAATAATAGCCACACATGACTTTTGGCTAGCAGTGAAGATTTTTGCAGTAGCTGTTGTCATAGACCAGTTAATTGATCAGGCGATCGCACCACGGCTTTTGGGCAAATTTACTGGTATCAGACCAATATGGGTGTTAATTGCTTTGCTTGTAGGAACCAATGTTGGTGGAGTCTTGGGTTTGCTAATCGCGGTACCTGTAGCTGGTTTTATCAAAGATATAGCAGATAACTTTTCTAAATCTGGTGATTCTGAGAATGTAGTTGAAAGTGAAACAGCATCAGAATTGTTGGCAGAGGAATCAATATCACCATGAGTTGTTGATTTGTGGAGAATTATAAAGCGCACAGCTAGCTGTGCTATACTACCATGTGTTGCATCCAAAAGAAAATTGCATAAAAAAAGCCCCCAGCATTTCTACTAGGGGTGAAAGATATAATACCATTTCACTTTATGTTTGTCGGAGATGCCCCTGCGATTGCCTCTACTTAGATGAGAGGCTAGAGGATTTCTCAAATATTACAGCAAAAGGTGATCGGGTATAAAATTAGCCAACATTTGCCAAGAGTAATTCTCGTTTTTCTGATTTTCGCACTCTTACCTGAGAGTCATCATCAACATCGACGATCGCTGTATCTCCATCTGTAATTTCACCAGACAGCATTGCTTCGGCGAGAGAATCTTCTAGGAGGCGCATAATTGCCCGGCGTAATGGTCTAGCACCATAGCTAGGGTTGTAGCCTTCTTGTACTACACGGTCTTTGAAGCGATCGCTAACTTCTAAGATAATTCCCTTTTCTGTCAAGCGCTTAGAAACATCACGAAGCATAATCTCAGCGATTTGCTTCACTTCATCCCTAGAAAGCTGGGTGAAGACGATAATTTCATCGAGACGGTTAAGGAACTCAGGACGGAAGTAAGCTTTCAATTCTTCATTTACCAAGGTGCGGATGCGGTTATAACTAGCATCGGCTTGAGTATCAAAGTCAAAGCCTAAACCACTACCACCTTTTTCAATCACCTTGGAACCAATGTTGGAAGTCAAAATGATCAGCGTGTTCTTGAAGTCCACTTTCCGACCTTTGGAATCAGTAAGTTGACCGTCATCCAAAAGTTGCAGCAGCATATTGAATACATCGGGGTGTGCTTTTTCGATTTCGTCGAATAGCAACACTGAGTAAGGTTTCCGCCGCACGGCTTCTGTAAGCTGACCGCCTTCGTCATATCCTACATAACCCGGGGGCGAACCAATCAGCTTGGCGACGGTGTGGCTTTCCATGTATTCGGACATATCTAGGCGAATCATCGAGTCTTCCGCACCGAAGAAGTAGGCAGCTAATGCTTTTGCCAATTCTGTTTTACCGACTCCGGTAGGGCCAGAGAAGATAAAGCTAGCAATGGGACGATTGGGATTCTTCAAGCCAACACGGGCGCGGCGGATACCGCGAGATACAGCCGAGACTGCTTGCTCTTGACCGATGAGCCGTTGATGTAGAGTGTCTTCTAGGTGCAGAAGCAATTCTGACTCAGATTCAGTTAGCTTGTTGACTGGTACGCCAGTCCAAGAAGCAACGATTTGGGCGATGTCTTCTTCGTCAACCACAGTCGAGTTGATAGGTTGATCGTTTGGTGTAAACGTTGCTTGCAGTTGTTCTGCGAGCTTTAATTCTTGGTCGCGCAGTTGTGTAGCTTTGTCAAAATCTTGGACTCTGACTGCTGCTTCTTTTTCTTTGGTAACGCCAGCGAGTTCACGCTTGAGTTCTTTATTGGGAGAACTTTGAGAGTTCCGCAGACGAACGCGAGAACCAGCTTCATCAATCAAGTCTATTGCCTTATCCGGCAAGAAGCGATCGCTAATGTAGCGGTCTGATAATTCTGCTGCTGCTACAAGTGCTGAATCCAAAATTGTGACTTTGTGGTGCTGTTCGTAAGCGCCGCGCAAGCCGTAAAGAATTTGTACTGTTTCCTCTACTGAGGGTTCCCCTACCATAATTGGTTGGAAACGACGCTCTAGGGCGGCATCGCGCTCGATATGCTTACGATACTCATCGAGGGTAGTTGCGCCGATGCACTGGAGTTCACCCCGTGCTAAGGCAGGTTTGAGGATGTTGGCTGCATCCAAACCACCTTCTGTACCACCAGCGCCAACCAAGGTGTGAATTTCGTCAATCACCAAGATGATATTGCCCACAGTGCGAACTTCTTCCACGACTTTTTTGATACGTTCTTCAAAATCGCCACGGAAGCGAGTTCCAGCTACCAATGACCCCATGTCGAGGCTGATAACTTGCTTACCCTGTAAGGTTTCGGGAACATCCTGGTTGATAATCCGTTGAGCTAGACCTTCTGCGATCGCAGTTTTACCAACTCCTGGTTCTCCAATCAACACTGGGTTATTCTTAGTGCGGCGACCGAGGATCTGGATCGCCCGCTCAATTTCCTTCTGGCGACCAACTACGGGGTCAAGTCTGCCTTCTTGTGCTAATTTGGTCAAATTACGACCAAACTCTTCCATCGTTAATGGTTGGGTGCGCTTTTGACTACCACCACCAGCTATAGCTGGTGCATTTTCACCCAAACGGCGAACTATGGCACTGCGGACGGTCTTGAAGTCAACTCCTAGATTTTGCAGTACTTTGGCGGCAACACCTTCACCAGCCTCGGTCAATCCTAAGAGTAAGTGTTCAGTGTTAATGTAATTCTGTCCCAGACTATGAGCTTCTTTAAACGATTGCTCGAAGAGGCTTTTTACTTTAGGAGTAAAAGGAATTTCTGGTGGTACAAAGCCAGAACCCCTACCAATAATTTTTTCTACCTCACGACGTGAATCTTTGAGGGTAACGCCTAATTCGGCCAGCACTTTAGCAGCAACCCCAGTTCCTTCTCCCATCAAACCCAGGAGAATTTGTTCTGTTCCTACAAAGTTGTGTCCCAGGCGACGGGCTTCCTCCTGAGCTAACATAATTACTCTAATGGCTTCGGAAGTGAAGTGTTCAAACATAATGGGTTCTTGCTCCCTCGCTGCTTGGACTTTGGGTGAGATAAAATTCACCCTCATCTAAAGTTTTTTGTATTTTCTTAAGAACAATGTAACTTTATTTAAACTTGAGTGGCAGTGGTGAGAGCCGTAAGACATCAGGTGTACTTGCCGTCTAAGAAGTAGAGACGCGATTAATCGCGTCTGTACAGTAGAGACGCGATTAATCGCGTTTGTACAGGAATTAGGAGTTCTCAATTTGACAATTAGCTTGTCAGTGCAGAAGATGATTTCTTTTGCTTTTTCTGCTCCTCAGCTTTGGGCTAAACTTAAAACTCAGGATTTAACACGGGCTAAACACCTCGCTACCACTAATGACACTCAGGATTCATGATGACTGATGCACCCGCAGGTAAAGACCAACAACATCCTCTTTATAGCCGCGATCGCCCCCTTATTGATATTTTACTCTCTCAAGAGGCGACAGACTATAACTTAGCAGAATTAGCTAGGCTGCGAATGCGTTATCAAGGGTTTCCGGGGGCAAGAGATATCCAAAAAGACCTAGATAAAGCCTTGCAGCAGTGGGGTTTGACCGAAGCCGAGCTTTTTGAGAAAACTCGCCAAATTCACAACCTGGGGGGTATTTACAAAAGTCGTGGCAAGAAAGAGGAACAGGATTGGAATTAAGGCATGGGGCATTGCATTATCGATTGTGGCGATGGCTTTCTTAATTTAGGAAAAGAGGAATTGGGGCAGGGTGCGGGGCGCAGGGCAGAAAGTTTCCCCTTTTGCCCCAGCTAAATGCTCCCTGCTCCCCTGCCTATAAAGGTCAAACATCTACAATTAGCCTGGCTTTTCTCAAAAAGAATTGGAGTACAGTCTCTTCTTTAGAAATAATATCGGCTCTGCCTTCCATTCCCATTTGAATGGAACATTGTCTGTTTCCTCGACCTAAAGACAGAGCTTCAGGTTCAATTGTTACCTCATAGAAGGCAGCAGTAGCTTTGGGAGTAGTTGCCATTGTAGGAGCACTTGTAGCAGCACCATTAT
Source organism: uncultured Nostoc sp. (assembly GCF_964245445.1). Classification (GTDB taxonomy): domain Bacteria; phylum Cyanobacteriota; class Cyanobacteriia; order Cyanobacteriales; family Nostocaceae; genus Nostoc. The sequence goes on along the minus strand of NZ_CAXTNE010000299.1, from coordinate 1,300 downwards.
TCGCTAGTGGGAAAAATGCATCTGGAGAAATTGATTTAACTTTACCTTTGAGAGTACCGTAATCTGGATAGGGACAGGCAGAAACTCGCATTTGCACGTTTTGTCCTGGTTTCAGCTTGCTTTTATCCTCAGTTCCTACCACTGCCTTAATTACCAAAGGGGCAGAAGTAGGAACAATTTGGGCAACTTCTTCTCCAGGGCGCAATGTTTGGCCGGGGTTGCGTAGATTGAGCTTGGAGATCACACCGTTTGCTGTGGCAGAAACGATCGTTTCCTTAAGTTCGATATTCACTTGTTTAAGTTCGCGGCCATCATGCTCGAACTGTTTTTGCATTTCAATCCGTTGCTGAATTAGCGCGTTGCGTTCTTTGTTTAATGTAGCGATGTTACCTTGCCCTGTAGCTTTTTCTTGAGCAATGCGTTCTTGTGCGATCGCTACTTCTGCTGGAGTTGGATTCAGGGCAGCTTGTAAGCTTTGCAATTTGGCTTTAGCAGCAGAGAGTGCTTGTTCTTGCTGGCGAGCAGCTAGTTGTGCTTCCTCAAATTGATCTTGTGACAAAGCTCCAACTTTGGCTACGTTCTCATATCGGTTTCGCTTTGTCTCGGCTGCTCCTAACCCGGCAGTTGCTGCTCTGACATTTGCTGCCGCTTCTTGGACATCACTAACAGTAGTAATTTGCTTATCTCGATAATCCCGCTTGCGACTGCTCAATTCGGCTTGTGCCGCTGCAACCGCACGCTTGCTGCTGTCAGTTTGGGCTACAACTTGGTTATTAAGGGCATGAATCTGAGCGTCGATTTGAATCAGTTGTAATTTTATTTGCCCAATGCTACTTTCTAGTTGACTCTTCTTGGTTTGCAGGCGGGAGTCGTCAATAGTAGCGATCGCATCTCCTGTTTTGACAACCTGATTCTCTTTCACAAAAATCCGCACAACTGGCCCTTCTGTAGCAGCCTGAACCAGCCGCAATTCACCAGCCGGACGCAGGTTTGCCTGTGCTTGAACGGTGACTTTGTATTTAGTTACAGAGCCGACGGCAGTTGCTATTGTCACAGCAACTAATGCGATCGCGCCGCCAATAGTAGTCCAATTACCAAGTGGTGGAAGAAAATCGTTTTCTTCAACTTGGGGCAGCAAGACAGAATTCGATTGACTAACCATAATGAGAAATAAGTGATGAAGAAGGGATGGTTGAGAATAAGGCAAGGGAGCTCTTAGCTGGGAGCAAGGGGGAAATGAAGAAGCAGGGGAGTAGGGAGCAGGGGGAAAAGAGGAAACTTTCTCCCCTGCCCCCCGCAC
>NZ_CAXTNE010000298.1:0-9075 GCF_964245445.1 uncultured Nostoc sp. | reverse complement strand
AGTTGAGAAGTCCATTTCATCATTTTTTAAATCTTATTTAGCGACAAGTCTAATAGCTAACTCTGTTTTACCCACGCCACCTTGCCCAGTCACATCGGTAATTGCCACAATATCATTTGCTTGCAATAGCTGACGCAATTGTTCTATTTGCTCATCCCTCCCAACAAACTTACGAGCTTGACTCTGTAGGATATTATGCGGGATATCAAACGGGTTGAAATGAGATTTTTCAATATCTCCATGCCAATTGCGCGAATAAAAATAAGTCGGCAGTTGTTTTTTATCTAAACTCTTAAATCGCTGCTTAACTGCCTCGGTAACTTCCGTCATATTCGGGGGGAAAGTCCCATTAGCTGCTGCAAAAGCCTCCCACACAGCTTGAGAAAAGTATCCTGTTTTATTTTCAGAATTTACCTTTGCTGTCTCTCCTTCCCGCGTCGCCAGTAACACAAATTGTTGACTATCTGTCCTTGGCAGTCCACTCAAAAAAGCTTTACCACCTAAGTTAGTTGGTCTTCCCCTCGACTCTAAAACATAATTGGCACAGGCATCAATAATACAAATATGATTCCGAATCTGAAAATTATCGGAACCCAACAAAACTAATAAAGAATTCAAATCTAAATTCTGCCAATTCTGTTTATTTGCATCAGCACAAAGCAATCGGCGCTCTCGTTCTGAGGTAATCAAACCATGTCCTGCCCAAAAAATGTAGAGTAAATCCCCTGACTTTGGGGATAAAAAGTTAGTCACAATGTCGGAGATATTTTTCTCTGTCGCTAACTCTACAGTTAATCCACATTCCCCAATTAACTGATGATTTTCTTCCAGTGCTGATAAACATAACCGAATATTCTCCTTCGGTACACCGCGCCGATGCAGCCAATCAGCAAATTTCAGCGCGTCATCGGCTGGCCCCCCACCCTTCACATTCCATTCAGATTCGTGGTACTTTTCAATACCGACAATTAACCCAAATGTCCGCTCAGGTTTAGCCATTAACTGCATGATGATTTAGTTTCTCACCTCCTATGGAAAATGACCTAACCCCCTAATCCCCCTAACCCCCTTCCCTAGCAGGGAATCTACCGTGTACACACTTGAATTACCCCCCTTAATCCCCCCTTGGAAAGGGGGGAAAAAATAAATCTAGTTCCCTCCCCTTATAAAGGGGAGGGTTAGGGTGGGGTAAACCATTATGGCAACCTCGAAATAATTGCCTCCCAGGTTTTAGCATTTGTCCAATAAGCACCGTGGGAACGGGGAAATGGTTGTCTGCTATCCACTTGCACATCCTGCACTCTATCAGGAAAAATCCTATTACCCACGTAACTGAGAAAATCCCGTAAATCGTAGATATTCAACCATTCAGGGAAATGCTCTGGTAATAACTGTCCATATTCTAAGCTGTAGAGGGCGTTAATCTCATATAAAAATGGTGCTTGGGAACCAACTGTTACCAATAATTCCACCTGAGACAACTGCTGTTGCACTAGCAAATCTACACAAGCGATACCTCCCAAACTATGGGCGAGTAAAACCACTGGCGGTTCTGCTTGTTGAATTTGTTCCTGGATAAACGCCCTGATTTTTTCACCCCGCGTCTGATACAACAAAATATCACCAGGCATAGGCGAAATTTTATCAGTTAACTCAAAGCGGTTTCCTCTGACATAATTTGTTCCGCCGTGCTGCGCTAGTTCAACAAATGGCTTTAATAACCAGCCACCCAATCCTAACTCTGCCTCTGTCAAAGCCAGAGTCAGCAATTCCACAACTTTATCCCGCAATTGGGCATCGGTGAGTATGGGGGGAAATTTTTCTTGCTGTTCGCTAATAAACATTGCTTGAGCTACAATTGCTCTAGCTATTGGTGCATAATATTCACTCAAATCAGATTCGGAAACTGTGAGCAATGCCCGTTGATATGGTTCACTGCGAATCACAGCCTCTTGTGCTTCTGTAAATATCTCTGCAATTCCCGCCTCTTGCAACTTAGCTTCCAGTCCCAATGTCGGTGTGAGACTCGCTACACGAGATTGTAAAATATCCCCTGGATCTTCCCCAAAAGCATTTTCTGATTCAATAGGTTTCAAAGACAACAGCCGCAATTCATACAAAGGGTCACGGTATAATTGCCGCCACAATACAATATCTGCGTCTTCTTCTGGCTGAGATAAAGCCAGTGTCGCATCTTCCAACGGTACTGATACCCGATTATCATTGAACCTTGCACCTAATGCACCCCAAAGGCAAGGAGCAACTTTGATGTCAGGACGTTGAGCGTGAATCTTTTGCTCAATTATCTCAAAGGTTTCGTTGTATTCTCGTTCTCTAATGCCCGTGCCATGTACAAATATTACAGTGGTCATTGTTTATATCAGGGTGGCTAGCGATGCCTGGGTTGGGCTACGCCTACGGAAAGCTTCTCCCCTGTATTATTCCACGTTCTCTGATACAAGAAAACTTATGGCGATCGCCTGTGATATCATGTCTGCATAATTAGTTATGCTAACCACAGTCATTACACCCCACCCTAACCCTCGCCGCTCTTTGGGGTGATTCGGGTTTAATAAGCAATCAAGCGGACATGATTGATATGAGAGGTTATTCCAGAACTTGGGGCTTAAGCCCCAAGTCTTACCATGTCACCTTGACAAAGCTACCTTAAACCTTAGACGTGAGAAATCTTGATATTTCCGCGTGTGCCAACACAGCAGCAGGTTCGCGCTGGAGAGCGTTATAATACTTTCTCTCGAAGGTATTGCCCGTCTCTAACGGTATAATCAGCGTGCGGACATCAGCAATCAACTTTTCAAAATCCTCTATTGCTATCGGTTCATCTGCTTCGAGCATTTCATCAACTTGCACAACCATCTCAGAAATGCGATGTAGCCAAGCAAATTGTTCATGAGCGATAACTAGCTGAAGTAGTTCTCCGCTTGATACTCGTCCACTAACCTGTTCGTAGGCAATGCGTTCTGTATCCAACAACATCTTATGAAGGTGGAGTAATTTATTTCGTAAATCACGCAGATATTGATGTTGACGTATTCTTTGTGAAAGTGTGTTAGAAGTCAATGTTACCCATCCTTTCGTTATGATAGTCTTGAATGGCTTAAATAATTGCTGCGTCAGTATTCATCACAAATAGACTGTAGCGAACAACTGGTTGGTTGAGTGATACGCTAGCGATGAGGAGCATATCCAATGATGGCGTAGCAAGATCCCGGCAGGTTGTTTACGGGAGCGGCACTCAACATACATCGCCACTTCCTCACTGTCTTGTGCAAACAGCATGATTAGCCATCTGCCCAACTTCAGTTCATGTATTCGGTTTCCTTGTTAAGACGCATGACAATCAACATATCTTTTTATAACTGTTGTATCTTATATTTGATTACTCATATATTAGCATAAAATTATAAGAAGTACATAGTGTGGAACCTATCGAGAAAATATCAATTATGGGAAAACTGTCTTAATGTCCCTAGCATACGTAATTCTAGGTCTTCTTCAGCAGCAGGAAATGACGGGCTATGACCTCAAAACGAGCTGCTTTGATCAATGCATTGCCCATTTGTGGCCAGCAGACCAAGCACAAATTTACAGAACTCTCGATAAGCTAGTTGAGCAAGGCTGGATTACCTGTACAATTGAGATTCAGCGTGATCGCCCCAACCGCAAAGTCTACAGCGTAACGGAGCCAGGGAAAGCCGAATTTGCCCGATGGCTTGGGACTCATCAGCCCTTGCCGACTGTACGAGAACCTTTACTCCTCCAGTTGCATTTTGCAGATCAGTTGCCGAATGACACTATCATTTACCTACTGGAAGAACAATTAGCGGCTCGAAGCAAAAAGCTTGCTGAATGTGAAATTATTGATTTGCCATCACTTGGTGATGAGTCTGCCAACCGTGAGCAAGTAATGCAAAGGCTTGTGCTGGAGTTGGTGATCCGAAGAGAACAGACTTATATTGATTGGTTGAAGATAGCGCTCAATGTTATCAGTCACCAAAAGCCTTATGCATCAAATTATCAGATTCTTTGATACTCCTTAGCACTAAAGCGACGGGGATTCCTGTTTCAACCGTCTTCTTTTGGATGATTGACTATCTTCTGTTTAGATACGTCCACAGGCTCAAAATTATACTATAGAGCGTTTTCACCAGAAACTTTGCGCTAGCATCTCAAAAAGAGGAAGCCGTTGGCTCTAGCTCGTTTTTCTGTAACTCTGATAAATCAAGGCAATGGTAACAACAGCAATCAATCCTTATCTCGATCGCAATTTTGCTCCAATCCATGAAGAAATCACCACCGACAAGTTGCGAGTCATTGGTGAATTACCCCTTGACTTATCGGGGATGTTTGTCCGAAATGGCCCTAACCCTCAATGGAAACCCATCGGTGAATATCACTGGTTTGATGGGGATGGGATGTTGCATGGTGTGCAAATTAGCAACGGCGTAGCTACTTATCGTAACCGCTACGTCCAGACAGCCGGATGGAAAAAAGAACGAGTTGCGGGTAAGGCTCTCTGGAGTGGGTTGTTAGAACCACCACGAATGGATAACCCCCACGGCGGCTACAAAAATACTGCCAATACTGCCTTAGTGTGGCACGCGGGTCAGATGTTGGCGCTGAATGAGGGAGGTAAACCTCACGCCATCAAGCTTCCTGAATTAAATACTATTGGCGAATATAACTACAATGGTAAGCTGGTTTCTGCCTTCACAGCCCATCCCAAGGTAGATGCAGTGACGGGCGAAATGATGTTCTTTGGCTACTCTGTGTTTGCGCCACCGTACCTGCAATATAGTGTGGTTTCAGCACAAGGCGAATTGTTGTGGACAGTGCCAATTGACCTGCCAATGGGGGTGATGATGCACGATTTCGCCATTACTGAAAACTACACCATTTTTATGGATTTGCCGTTGACTATTAACCCAGAAAGAGCGCAACGGGGAGAACCTGTAATGATGTTTGAGCGCGATCGCTCTAGTCGCTTCGGCATTATACCACGTTACGGTAATAACGGTAATATCCGATGGTTTGAGAGTCCTGCTTGCTACGTCTTCCATACCCTCAATGCCTACGAAGACGGAGATGAAGTGGTGCTGATTGCCTGTCGCATGAGTTCTACTACTGTTTTGAGTTCTGATGATTCACAACCAGATCCAGAAGGAAATATCCCGCGCTTGTATCGCTGGCGATTTAACCTCAACACAGGGACAGTGCGTGAGGAAATGTTGGACGATGTAGCTTCAGAATTTCCCCGCGTCAACGAAAATCTGTTGGGGCGACAAACCCGATATGGCTACACTAACAAAATGGCGAATAGTCCCCTACCTTTATTTGAAGGTATCATTAAGTACGACTTCAGCAGTGGAAAGTCCCAAACCCACAAATTCGGAAAAGGGCGCTATGGCGGTGAAGCTGTGTTTGCGCCGCGTCCTAGTGCAACGGCTGAGGATGATGGTTGGCTTGTGACTTTTGTCCACGATGAGAATTCAAACACTTCAGAATTAGTAGTGGTGAATGCCCAAGATGTCACTGCTGAACCTGTAGCGCGAGTGATAATTCCTCAACGAGTGCCTTATGGATTTCATGGTACTTGGGTTGCATTAGCTAAATAGGAAGAGGAAGAGGAAAAGGAGCAGGGAGCAGGGGGCAGGGTGTGCTTTGCAGGGAAGAAAGTTTCCCCTTTTCCCCCTGCTGCCTTTCCCCACCTCAAATTATTTATCCCTATACCCACCAGCGTAATCAATTACACAAATTGTTCTATATAATTTGTGAGTTCCATAAGCAACACCAGATACTTTAAAAGCGCCGTTAAAAATGTTTGTTCTATGACCGCGATCGCGCACACCATCATCAATAATTAACTGCATGACAATATCTTGGGCGGTGTTTGGGCCATAACTGATATTTTCGCCTGCGGTTGTTTGCCATCTACCATAGCGGTTGATACGAGTAAAAGGGTTGCTACCATCGCTACCATCATGGCCTGTGACACCTTTTGGGCCTTGGTCTTTAACATGGTCTTTTGCTCCTAAAGACATACCTTTAGATGCACTCAACGCCCCTACAGGACGTGCTGATTTCAAAAATGCGATCGCTTCATCAACTGCTTTGACTCCTTCTTGAGTTCGCAAATAGGTATTATTATAAATTTTGACTCGGTTCCCCTCAAAGCGCTTTCTATAGTTTTCCAAAATCGGGAGATATGATTTGGGATTTGTTCGTACCTTATTTGTTTCAACAATTACCTGTTGTTCCAGTGGTGAAAGATAACTCGCCTTTGCTAATAAAGTCGGAGTGCTAGGTTGAACTACTGCTGGGTTAGAGTTTGCCACAGATGGGTTAGATTGCAACAGTTGATTTGAGCAACCGAATATCAGGGTAACTGGCAAAAGTACCCAAAATTTCATGCGATGCATTCATTACCTCACAATTTTTTCTATGGATTAATTTAGTGAATTAGAAGAAATAATAATTTTCAACACACACATAAGTTTGTAAACGCTTCTTTATTCATAATTTTAGAAGCGGCTTATTATCAGACATTAGAACTTCGATCAGTCCCCTAAGAAGAACATAAATAAGTTTATCAAGAGTATAGATAAGGCTGCTATCGTCTTTGTTCCTTGAGTCTTAAAAAAGATTGCTTAATACATGTTGTAACCTACCTAACAGTGGAACCTAAAGCACAAAAAAATATTTTCCCGCCTGTTTTTAAGTACAATAACTCATAACCTTCGGTATTTTTCCCCACTTCCCAACTCCAATTATTTATCCTTATAGCCATCAGCGTACTCAATTACACAAATTGTTCTATATACTTTGTGAGTTCCATAAGCAACACCAGACACTTTAAAAGTATCATTAAAAATATTTTTTCTATGACTGCGATCAGGCACACTATCATCAATAATTAATTGCATGACGATATCTTGAGCAGTGTCATAGCCATAAATGATATTTTCGCCTGCGGTTGTTTGCCATTTACCATAGCGGTCGATCCGAGTAGAGTAGGTGCTACCATCGCTACCATCATGACCTGTGGCACCTTTTGGGCCTTGGTCTTTAACGTGGTCTTTTGCTGCTAAAGACATACCCTTAGATGCACTCAATGCTCCCACAGGAGGTACTGATTTCAAAAATGTGATCGCTTCATCAACTGCTTTGACTCCTTCTTGAGTTTGCCAATAAGTATTATTAGAAATGTTGACTAGGTTTCCCTCAAAGCGCTTTCTGTAGTTTTCTAGAATCGGGAGATATGACTGGGGATTTGTTCGTACCTTATTTGTTTCAACAATTACCTCTTGTTCTAATGATGAAAGATAACTCACTTTTGATATCGAACTAGTTTGTGAAACTACTGCTGGGTTAGAGTTGGCTTCAGACGGGTTTGATTGAAACAGTTGGTCTGAGCAGCCAAATATCAACCCAATTGGCAAAAACACCCAAGATTTAAGGTGACGCATTTATTACCTGACAATTTTTCTGTGGATTAATAGTTTGAGTGAATTAGACAAAATAAATCTGCAAACGCTTCTGTGGCATCTTGTAACCTCGATAATACTAAAACATAAATAACAACAAAAATTTTTTCAATTTCTGATATCTGCTTGCAAATTCATACTTTGAGAAACCAGCGTTGCCGATACATCAGAACACCAACAGCCCACCATAATAACACAGTGACTAGAGCAAACAATAGGGAACCATTCAAAACTCCCGCCCAAGATACAAAAAAATTCTGGTAAATCCAATTGTAGGTATTGGGAGCGTCTTTGCCTGTGCCGATAGTGGTTTTCACTAAGATTTTAATCAATAAAACGGATGGAACGAAAAGAGCGATCGCATTTAAGCCCATAATTTCAAAAGGTTTACTCCAGCGACGATGCGCCCGTACTTCAATGAGTTCATAACAAGCTGCTAGCAAAAGTAACGCCCAACCGCTAGTAAAGATTACATAGGAACTTGTCCACAGCTTTTTGTTGATGGGGAATGTCCACCCCCACGCCCAACCGATAATTAAACAACCAACTCCAAATAATGCTAAACCTATACTTGTGCGTGACTGTACAGGTTGAGTGCGTATCCATTGACCAGTAAAGTAGCCAGCGAGGACGCTTACTATCGCAGGAATAGTACTGAACAGTCCCTCTGGATCTCCCATAAAGTTGAAACTATCACCTTTATATAGATGTGCTTTGGGAATAATCAAACGGTCAACATAAGCGCCAAAATTACCTTCTCGCGTCAGAACTCCTGCGCCAAAATCGGGCACTGGTACGTACATCATTATTAGCCAGTAGCCGATAAGTAGCACAGCTGCTAGTATCCATTGACCTTTACGCGGGAGGTTGAGAACTATTAAGGAAGCCAGCAGATAGGTAATGCTGATGCGTTGCAACACTCCCATAATGCGGATACTACCCAAGTCAAAAGTCCAAACACCTTGATTCCAAAAGCCATTTAGTAGCAATCCCAAGGCAAAGAGAATGGCGGCGCGGCGTAAGATGCGCCAGTAAATAGCTGAGGTTGTATTACCTTCGGTGTATTTTGACAGCGAGAAAGTCATCGCTACACCAACAATGAAGAGAAAGAAAGGGAATACCAAATCAGTTGGTGTGCAACCGTGCCAATCGGCGTGAGCTAAGGGAGGATATACATCATCTGCGACTCCCGCCATATTGACGAGAATCATTGCAGCGATGGTAATGCCGCGAAAAACATCCAGTGAAGTCAGGCGCATAAGCGGAATTTTATGTTAGATGAGTATCTAAGTACAGCATTTCATTAATTCGTAGCGAATTAAATTTGGCAATGCCAATGCATCGGCTGATATCATGTCCGATAAAATATTTATCATTAAGACCGCAGGGGGCAGGGGGAAAGAGGCTTGTGGGATTTTTGCACAGATACGGTAATCATAAGTGATTCACCGGACTTGATATGACAATGCCAACGCATTGGCTAACAATACCAATGCATCGGCTGACAATGCCAATGCATCGGCTGACAATGCCAACGCATCGGCTGACAATGCCAACGCATCGGCTGACA
>NZ_CAXTNE010000297.1:0-9089 GCF_964245445.1 uncultured Nostoc sp. | reverse complement strand
TGAGGTCAAGCTGGGTCAGATTGGTTAATTTACCAATTTCCACAGGTAACTTAGTCAACCCCTGTCGGGACAAGTTTAACTTTCGCCAATCCTCAGCCACAGCACGATCTATCAGTACCAACAACTCATCCTGCGTCATAAATCCAAGGAAAAGGGTAAAAGCAAAGAAGATTGATGAAGATTATCTTAACTGATTAGGGAAAAATGCTAGATCATCACTTTTTGGTGATCTGTCAGTTCGCTATTTGGGATATTGTGGATTTAGGCGTAGGCGTAGCCCGTCGTAGACATCGCACCTTGAGATGATGGAAAAAGCGAATTACACAGGTTTAGCGATCGCGCCTTTAAATGTGGAGATGTGGCGATCGCATATATCTAAATCTGGATTTTAGGCATCTCTATTATCAAAATTCATATTAATCTCTCTGCACAAGAGCGATTAAATGACGATCATTAAATCACAAACTAAATTCTGCTGCGCCATCCTCATCCACATCTGCATCCTTACCCATAGCAGTAGGTTTAAATTTAGAGCCATGAATTAATTCAGCAAACACAATTCCTGGATTTTGGTAAAGAATATTCAGCACACTCATAAAATCTCGCACAATTTCCCCTGGTGTCAGTAATGCTTCTGCACCCAAGCGATTAATAATTTCTTGCACAAACTCCTTTAATTCACGATTTGTCAAAGTCTGTTCATACCCAAAATTGAGTGCATGAATCTCAGCTAAACGTTGCAGAAGCGTCAAGATTTCTGCTTCACTCAAAGGATTTAGCCGAATCACTGGTCCTAAATGTTCTTGAACATTAGCTTGTGCAACAAAACGACTTTCTTTTGTACGTCTTTGCCAAGCTTGGTCTGCAAAAAGTCCCCGTTTGGGGTCTTCTAAAAACTTGGTTGTTCCACCAACAACAATGCCAAGATGTTCTGCTTTACACTGCATGGTATCGTTAAACATTGCCAGGAGTCGATTATAATTCTTTTCCCGCGTAATTGTAGTAGATATTTGATATAAATGTACAGCTTCATCAAGTATAATTAACAATCCTTTATAACCAATCTCAGCTACAAATTTAGCAACCAGTTTTATATAATCATACCAACTATCATCATCAATAATAACGCGCACCCCTAAAGCTGCTTTCGCCTCAACTTTAGTAGTAAATTCTCCCCGCAACCAGCGCATTGCCGCATTTTTTAAATTATCATCATCCAATCGGTAGCCACGCCAATAAGCGATAATCACGCTACCAAAATCAAAACCGTGAACTAAGCCTTCAATATACTGAACTACTTCCCTAATTTTTGATTCAACTTGGTCATCAAAACCATCGTCATTCGGACGCATTCCAGTTTCTTTAACCACTTCTTGTTGAATTTTATTAATCCATCCTTCTAAAATTGAGACTAAAGCACCACCATCAGGACGAGTTTTTGTAGCTAGGTGACTCATTAATTCTCGATAGGTGGCTACACCTTCATTGTTGCTTCCAGCTAATCGACGTTCAGGCGATAAATCAGCATCAGCTACTACAAAACCTTGCTCCATAGCCCGGTTGCGAATTAGTTGTAATAAAAAACTTTTACCAGAACCGTAGTTACCAATTATGAAGCGAAATGCTGCTACACCTTCTGCAATATCATCGAGGTTTTGTAATAGGCTTTTGAGTTCTTTTTCTCGCCCTACTGCTATATATTCAACTCCCACTCTTGGTACTACTCCCGCCCCAAGGGAATTGATTAAAGCAGTGGAGATTTTTTTCGAGATTTTGAGCTTTGCCATGTATTACACTTCACTTTCTTCTAAACGCAGAAGTACGCAGTAAGTTAGCTAAGGTACATACTCACCTTACTACTAATCTAACGTCGGCAATAATAATTTAATTTGACGAAGCATGTCTAGCCACGAGGTCTTCATACATTGCAATTATTTTTTTGACATGCATCATATATTCCTGATAAACTTCTGGAATTTCTGAATTTGAATCAATTATTAATTCACCAATAGTATCATTCGCTCGTTCATTTATAGAATCGATTAATAAATTTGGCATAGTAATGTTTGCTTCGGCAATTTTTTTAATAGCAGCATTAGGATTATCTTGTTCAAATATAGCTTTTAATACTTGTAATTCATCTACTGGAATATTTTTTAAAAAATTATTCCAATCTTCAGGTAAATTATCTGATATATCAGCTTCCGAAGTATTTATGATTGCTGTAGTTTCCATTATCTCAGAAAAAGGAAACAATTCATGATCGTCTTCTTTGTAATTATCAGACAAATCTTCTGAATTGAATGTTTCTATTTGTTGGAGTAATTCCCATACTTGATTTTGTAATGAATCTCGTTCTTCTTGCAATAATGAAACTTGCTCTTGCAACTGCTGTAATTCGGCTTTGTGTTCTGCGAGTTGGGTTTGTGAAGAATTCAGGATAGCTTGGATATTTTCTCTTTCGGCTTTTGTCGCTACCAGTAATTGATTTTTTTGGGTTGTCTCAACTTCTAGCTCTTGAATTGCAATTCGCAGTTCGTATAATTTTTCTTCTAATTGTGGTTTTAGTCTGCCTAAAAGAGTTAAATTACTTTCAATTTCTTGCTTCTCCTGGTGGAGTTCGGAAATTTGACTTTGCAAATGAGTGATTTCACTACGAGATACATTACAATTCGACTCTAGACGGCGCTTTTCTGCTGTGAGAACAGAAAAGGCATTATTCAATTCTGTTTGATTTTTCTGTAAGTTATTAATTTCAATTTTTAGGGTATTGACTTCAGTTTCCAACTGCTTTTTTTGTCCGGCAAATGTTCTTAATTCTCTATGTAAACTATCCCTTTGGTTACGGCTTTCTGTTACTTGATTTTGCAGTTGTTGTGACTCTGCATATAGTAAATTATGATGTTCTTCGATTTGATTAATTTCTCTGACGACACGAGCCTTTAAACCCTCCATTTCTTTAATTCGTTTGTGGATAGAACCTAAAATAAGCATTTCATAATTTCTGCGTCGCTTATCTACGAATAATGCTGCTGCATAGATAGTAACGGCAGTAATTAAACCTGTGAGAAAGGCTTTATTAAAATCCCAGTTTGGGACGAGGCTAAGACCAAAACTCACACTAAAGGCAACTATCCCTAGTATAAATCGATTGCTGATCATTACTGATTGCATATTGCTGGTTTTTAGCGTAGTTAAATTATCAGAAAAAGTAGCTCTCATAGTAATTCGTAATTAGTAATTAAAATACACATAGGAAAATGCTTAATGCTAAGTGTTGGATGTATTGTTATTTGTACCAAAAAGTGTTGAGTCTGCTTTTAAAAAATCAACAAACTGCCGTGCTGTGCGTCCAGAACGACCATTATGGCGAGTTGCCCATTGTAATGCTTGAAATTCCAAATCTTCTTGGGTAATATTAATTTCAGCTTGTGCCGCTAGATGCTGTACAATTTTTAAATAAGTTTTTTGATTGGCTGGTTCAAAGGTCAAGGTTAAACCAAAGCGATCGCTAAACGAAAGCTTCTCCTGCATCGTATCCCAAGCATGGATTTCGTCGTTATCCTTGGGGGAAGGTCTATCCACAAAAAACTCCCGAATTAGGTGGCGGCGATTGGAAGTAGCATACACAACTACATTTTGCGGCCGCGCGGTTAAATTACCTTCTAAAACTACCTTGAGCGCTTTAAAGGCATCATCATCTTCTTCAAAGGAAAGATCATCGACAAAGATGATAAATTTTTGTGACACTCCTCGTAAATGTTCCACAATTTTTGGTAAGTCTTTTAAATCAGATTTTGCCACTTCCAATAAGCGGAGGCTGCCTTGGGCTTTGCCCTTGCCGGAGACATCGCTATATTCATTTAACAAAGATTTCACCAAAGAAGATTTGCCAGAACCTCGACTACCGTAAAGTAATACATGCAGTGCCATCTCTCCTGATAATAAAAACTCTGTATTTTTCAGCAAAGCATCTTTTTGAGATTCATAACCTACAAGCGCACTCAGCTTAATTGGATCAGAATACCGAATACCGATAAACTGCCCAGCTTGCCAACGTAAAGCGCGATATTCTGCAAATAAACCAGAGCCACATTGCCGATAATAAGTCGCTAACTTTTCTACAGCATCACCCCAATTATCTAACTCTTGTAGATATGTAGCGAACTTTGTCTCTCCTCCTACCAATTCTTGCTCTTTATACCATACTACTGGCGAAATCGGCATGTGAGCTACGCCTTGTATCCACTCACTTAAAGAAGCGCTGCTGCATTCATAGAGACTTTGCAATATTTGTAAATCATGCCGAACTGCTGCTACTAAAGCCGGGGGCAAATCCTCAAATTCTCGCACTTGAGCCAGCCTTGTAAAAGGATTCTCAGAGAAGAGAAGTTGAGTAATTAAATAGTCTTCCCAATTTTGATTTTTAGCAGCCAACGCGTGGAAGTAACTACCGTAGGCTTGGAGACAACCGCGTGCATCGGCATCAGTGTAACGTATAGCTTGCAACAGTTCCAGAAATGCCATCCCCACTTCGCCTTGCAGAACAGACTGGTACAGTAAAAGTGACGCTGCTTGGCGCTGGAGATATTGAACCTTTGTATATGAGGAAGTACTTGTTATTGGCATCGCTTGATTATCCATCAGTAAACTGTGTGGTATAGCTAAATAGCTATGGTAAATTGTCTGCTGACACTGGCAGTAAAGTCAAAGTCTACATAGGTTTTAACAATGAATTTAAGTATAATTGCTGCTTTTGCCTACGGCATATTAGCGATTGTTGGTGGCATTATTGGCTACATTCAGGCTAGAAGTAAGGTTTCACTCTTAAGTGGTAGCATTAGCGGTTTATTACTATTACTTGCGGCTTACTTTCAACTCCAAGGGCAAACTTGGGGTTCGATTTTAGCACTGATAGTTACTGCTGTTTTAGTAGTTGTCTTTGGATTTCGGCTGGCTAAAACACGCAAGTTTATGCCTGCGGGATTAATGACGATTTTGGGTATGTTGGCCTTGGCGGTGATGGTGACTCAAATAGTGGCTTTAAGGTAGCATCAGTCTCCAAGCAATAACCACCCCTTCTGTTTTTTGCCATGCTATTAAGGCGTTCTTCCAGGTTAGGAAAGTGATAATTTGCAGCAGTGATTCGACCAATCGCGTGTTTCTCAATCTTATACTTAGTACAGTTTTGCGTAAAAGCCTAGCGTTTTTAATGTAAGGGAACGCATTGGCATTGCATTGAGATGCATTAACAATACATCCCGACGCATTAACAATGCAAGCCGACGCATTAACAATGCATCCCGATGCATTGTCATTGCAGGGTATTGCCAAATTTAATTCGCTACGAATTAATGAAATGCTGTACTTAGCGCAAAATTTGGTCAATCATCCGGTTCGCTTGGGAAGCATAACCGCCCCCAAATAAATTGAAGTGATTCAAAATGTGATACAGGTTATAGAGCGTTTTTCTTTGCTCATAGCCTGCGTCTAAAGGAAAGACTTCGTTATAACCTTTGTAAAACGCTGCGGGGAACCCACCAAATAATTCTGTCATGGCAATATCAACTTCGCGATCGCCAAAATAAGTTGCTGGATCAAAAATCACGGGTTCTCCTGAGTTAGTACACCCGGCATTTCCGCCCCATAAATCGCCATGTACTAAAGAAGGTTGCACCTGATGCGCCAATAGTTCAGGGATTACTGCTAGTAATTTTTCTGAAGAGGGGAAATTTCCTCCCTTTCGCCTTGCCAACTGAAATTGATAACCCAGGCGATGTTTAATATAAAATTCTGTCCAATCTGCTGTCCAAGTATTGATTTGGGGCGTGGAACCAATGGTATTGTTAATTTTCCAACCGAAACCTTGGCTACTGCTAGCTTTATGCATCGCCGCCAACTTGCGCCCCATCTCTTCCCACGAATTACTGTTACCGTTACCAAGTTCTAACCATTCCAGCACGATGTAGCTAGAATTCTCAACTACACCCCAGCTTAGAGGATTTGGGACGCGAATACTAGCTGTGGCTAGCATTTCCTTTAAACCCATTGCCTCAGCCTCAAACATCGCAGCTTGGGATGCTTGGTTAATCTTGACGAAGTAGGTTATCTCACCATTGGAAATAGCATAACCTTGGTTGATGCATCCACCACCAACCGATCGCCGTTGCTGACTCGTAAATTTTTCGCCCGTCACCTGGCTAATATGAGCATCGATTTGAGTCCACATGATTAAATAATTGGGGAGTGGGGGGTTGCCTACTGCATCAAGGATTTAAAGTCAGAGAATATTGTACCCGTGACATTCTTCATTGTCATCTGAGTTGAGCGATCGCGTGTATCATATTGCCGTGCCGTAGTTAATGGTGTCGTAAAATATATGTTGGTGGCAAATAATATTAATCTTGGGTTTTGCTTCGCTCCACCCAACCTATAGAATCGATGCGATTCTACTTTAAAGAACTAATTGACTTTACGATTCTGAAGTGCATCACCAGTTTGCAGATCCAGATACACTTTAATATCATCCACATCTACATGCCATTCTGAAATTTTATCCCCCTCGTCACTCACAGTCTCTCTGGTACGAATAGATTCATACGGATTTAGTTCTAAGAAAGGCTTATCAAGTTCGTCTAAAAAGAGTATTTGATTTTGTATGTGTACAATATTTCCATCCAAATATAATGTCCACCAAAAAATAAAGTTAGCAATTGAAGGATCGAACATTGATGTAATAAGGCAAGACTTATCATTTCCGTTACATATCCTTATTAGTGCAACTTTCCACTGTATTAAATAATCAAGTTTAGTCCAGTAAGATAAAGATGCCATAAATGTTTCATGGAATTTACCTATATGGATCTCACCAACTTGAAATCTTTGACCACCATCTACAAAATCCTGAACTGTAAGATTAATTGAGAAATTCATTTAAAGTTAATCCTTAAGTCTAGTAGTTAAATCAGATGAATACGTACCAATTCTTTCTCCTTTTTTATTAAATATTTTCCACCTATTTGCCACATTATGCGATCAATATCTCGTGAAATATAATTATTACCATTAAACAATACCTTCCCCATTTTTTTGTAGGTTGGGTTGAGGCATTTTTCGATTTGGCGAAGGTATTGATTAAAGAATACCGATTGAGCTGATCGTAACCGTAGCTAGTCGATGAATTGGGAAGCTCACACTCACTGCAAGCGGTCAGTAGTTCATGGTTTGACGACAACTACACCATAAGCTTCTGGAGAAAGATACTCTTTGGCTGCTTGCATCAAGTCAGTTACATTTTGGCTCTGAATATGAGCTGGGTAGTTAAAGGCGGGTTCTAAATCTCCCACCAAAGAATGATAGTAACCATACAACCCAGTGCGATCGCTTGGTGTTTCATTGCTAAAAATAAATCTGTTTGCTACTCGCCGCCGCACACGGGCAATTTCTGATTCTGTGACTAATTCGGTTTGGACTGTGCGAATATGTTGAGCGATCGCATCCTCTACTTCTGCTAAATTTTCCACCGCACATTTAGCCGAAATATAAAATGTCCCTTGCAGCTGATTGCTCATGTTACTCACAGAAATTGAAGAAACCAATCCCCGTTCTTCTCGTAAATCCCTCACAAGTCTTGATGTCCGTCCATGTCCCAAAATTCCTGCTAAAACATCCAGTCCATAGGTGCGATCTAACTGAACCATTCCTGGAACCCGCCAAAGCATCACTAGTCTTGCTTGCTGGAGACTTTCATCTACAAATTCTCGACGGACAATTTCTGTAAATGGTGGCTCAGTCGGGAGTCGGGAGTGGGTAGAGACGCGATTAATCGCGTCTGCACTGAGTGGGGAGTGGGGAGTTTTATTAGCTTTTGTAAATCCTTCAGCAACGATTGCAATTAATTCTTCCACAGGCAAATTGCCCACAGCTACAGCAGTAATTGACTGGGGTTGATACCAACTAGTATGAAAATCCCGCATTTGCTGGGGTTTCAGTTCGGCAATCACTGATTCTGGCCCCAATACCGCACGACGATAAGGTAATTCAGTATACGCTGTCTCCATCGCCCGCCGAAATGTCCGCCGTTGAGGATTATCCTCTGAACGCCTAATTTCTTCTAAAACTACTAATCGCTCCCGTTCAAAAGCATCATCAGGAATACTCGCATTTGATACTACATCTATCTGTAGTGGAGCAAGCTCGGCAAAATCTTTGGGGGCAGTGGTTATATAGTAATGAGTATAATCTTGGCTAGTAGCGGCATTGGTAACAGCACCCCGTTCTTCAATTCGACGTTCAAACTCACCGCTAGCCAGTCGTTCTGTTCCTTTAAAAATCATGTGCTCTAAAAAGTGAGCCATGCCGTTAATGGCATCAGATTCTACGGCTGAACCAACTTTAATCCATACGTTGAGGTTTACAGCTTGAACTGGCATCTGCTCCGCTATGATTGTCAAACCATTGGGCAACTGATGCAGGGTTGGGGTATTAAGACGAGGAAGTTTCCGCAGGGTTGAAGTCATTGCTACTTGTGTGAAGAGCTACGTTACCTCTTTATCTTATCCGTCACCGAAGAGAGAGGGGAGCAGGGGGCAGGGGGCAAAAGAGTTTGAGTCTTGTTTACTTTTATTTACACAGTTTGGTTTTATTGTACCGACTTCCCTAGAATACAAGGTGCAAAAAGAGTTTCAGAGCAAATAAATTTATTTATGCCCAAAAGCAAAAATATTTATTTCGAGTGGAGAGTGCCACAATCAAAAATATGCGTCTAAAAGGTTTTACTATGCAAAACCTGTCCCTCTCCCAATACGGTTCGGTTAAGGAAAGAGACGCGATAAATCGCCGTTTCTACAAAGGACTGATTATTGTAAAAACGGCGATTTATCGCGTCTTTGTAATCTATAACTTTTATCAAAAAACCTTATCCGAACCGTATTAGTCCCTCTCCGACTCAGGTGCAATCAACAAATGCGATCGCCGAATCAACAAATGCGATCGCCGAATCAACAAATGCGATCGCTAAATCAACAAATGCGAACGCCGAATCAACAAATGCGATCGCTAAATCAACAAATGCGATCGCTAAATCAACA
>NZ_CAXTNE010000296.1:0-9153 GCF_964245445.1 uncultured Nostoc sp. | reverse complement strand
TCCCTGCTCCCCTGCTGTCTTTATGATGATCTCACAAAATCGCATTGCTCCCCTTACCAACTAGCAGCTGACATCTACGGTATTGGTTTTCTAACTGCCGATAAAATTGCGCGAAATATCGGAATTGCTCCTGACTCAGAATTTCGTTACCGTGCAGGAATTATCCACTGTTTAAGTGAAGCTGCCGAAGATAGTCACTGTTACTTGTGACAATCCTTTGCCCCATACAGCAATTATTGTTGATGAAGCATCGATGCTTGATTTGTTTCTGGCTTACTCCTTGGTTAAAGCAGTATTGGCTGGCGCTCTACTGTTGTTGGTGGGTGACATTGACCAGTTACCATCTGTGGGCCCAGGTCAAATACTTGCTGACTTGATCAATTCTGGGCGAGTTCCCGTGGTACGGTTGACCCAGGTATTTCGCCAAGCTCAACAGAGCGCAATTATCACCGCCGCCCACCAGATTAATCGAGGAATTTATCCCACAATCGAGCCAATCTCCGACAATCCTGTGTCCGACTGTATTTGGCATGGCGGCGGACATCAGCCCGAACATGGTGTACAGGCAATCTGCGAGTTGATTACCGATTTGATTCCCCGCTTAGGTTTTAATCCTGCTACTGATGTGCAAGTCCTTTGCCCCATGACACGGGGAGTAGTCGGGACTCGCAATCTGAACACAGTATTGCAGCAGTTGATTAATCCACCAAGCCTTGACTTGGTGGAGATTAATAGAGGTGGGATGCTACTGCGAGTAGGCGATCGCGTCATTCAACAAATGAATGATTACCTGCGTGAAGTCTTCAATGGGGATTTGGGAATTATCACCGACATTGATACTGTTGAACAAGAAGTAATTGTGCAGTATGGAGATCGTACTGTGATTTACGACTATGGTGACCTGAATGAAATTACTTTAGCCTGGAGCGTCACCATTCATAAAAGTCAGGGGTCAGAATATCCGGTGGTGATTCTGCCAATCTATATGCAGCACTATATGATGTTGACCCGGAACCTGTTTTATACCGGGCTGACCCGTGCCAAGAAGTTAGCGATCGTGGTTGGAGCTAAAAAAGTGATATCTCTAGCGGTGCGCTCTACCGATGACCAAAAGCGCTACACACGGTTACAGCAGAGGTTACTTCAGGCAGGACTGCATTGATATGTCTTGGCTATTAAATAATTCGTAATTCGTAATTAAGTTTTGTGATGGGGATTTAGACCCCGACCCAAAACTTGCTTATTTTTTCGCGCAGCGTCTCGTAGAGAAGCTCACCGTTCGCGTAGCGTCTCGCAGAGAAGGTATCGCTCTGTGATGAATACCTGGGAACCTGATTGTTGTCTGAAAAACTGTAATTTGGGGTAAATATAGCGTAGCTGACACTAGGGGCAAGATAGGCGGAAAGCATTAGTTTATAAGCTTTTTAGCTATTATTTTTAGATAAATCATCTAAGTCATATTTGCTTATTGTTAGACAAACCTGTAACAAAAGAATAAAGGCTTTAGTTTTGTCATTGGCATACTACAAACCTCGGTTTTAGGTAAATTTGTACTATTTTGCCTCTAATGTCAGCTACGCTATATCTGCCCCGTGTTGGAGGAGTTGCTAGAATGATTGACCATGACAGGCTTTTCAAAGAATTAATATCTACATTCTTTGTTGAGTTTCTCGATTTATTCCTGCCTCAAGTAGCCAGCCAAATAGACCGCGATTCTATCCAGTTTTTACCCCAAGATGTATTTACTGATGTCACATCTGGCGAAAAGAAAGAAATTGATTTGCTGGCTCAATGCCGCTTCGAGCAACAGGAAACTTATTTTTTAATTCATGTTGAAAATCAGTCTTATACTGAGTCAGAATTTGCAAAGCGGATGTTTAAGTATTTTGCACGCTTGCATGAAAAATATGATTTACCAATTTATCCAGTTGTGATTTTCTCCTTCGACGAACCAAAACGTGCTGAATCTCAAAATTATCGTGTCACGTTTCCCGATTTAAAGGTGCTGGAATTTCAGTTTGCAGCAATTCAATTAAATCGCCTAAGTTGGCGGGATTTTCTAACGCAACACAATCCAGTGGCGGCGGCGTTGATGGCGAAAATGAATATTGCGGTGTCAGAACGTCCGCAAGTGAAGGCGGAATGTTTGCGGTTACTGACAACTTTAAGGTTAGATCCAGCGCGGATGCAATTAATTTCGGGGTTTGTTGATACTTATTTGCGGCTTGATGATACTGAGAAGCAGGTTTTTCAGGCGGTGATTAGTAAAATGGGATTAGATGAACGGGAGGAAGTTATGCAGATTGTAACAAGTTGGCAACAAGAAGGTGTAGAAATCGAAAGAAGGGAAACAATTTCGACGCTTTTAAAAGTACGTTTTGGAAATTTAGACAGTGAGTTAGAGGCAATTATTCCTCAGTTAATGCAGTTATCTAGGGAAGAATATCTAGGCTTACTTTTACAGGCTGACCGTGAAGAATTATTATCGCGGTTTCAAAGGTAATCGTAATTTAATAAAAGCGGGTGTGCTATTTAGTACAATTACAGAATCTCCTTTACTACTTCAATTCAACTCAATATTATGACTGCTAATATGGTGTCCATTATGTGATGGCTCATGTTTTCTGTGAAGTAATCGTTCCCTCTCTAAAATCATAACTTCTAGTAGTACGCCAAGGAAACTTTGCATGGTGGTTAGCTCCAAGGGCAGAGGGGCAGAGGGGATTGAACTTGGCACATTGAACTCTCCTCTGCACAAGAGCACCCCTGCTCAAGAGCCTGCCTCCACCTAACATTTTTGGGTTGGCAGACTACTACTGGCACGTTCTTCTGAAAGTGGAAATATCTCCTCCGTCTTTAGATTACCTCGACAAATCGTCCGCTTACCTTCATTTCGGACAATAAAATCACACTCGTGTTTGAGCGAAAAATAAGCTGATGTATTTATTTAGATACATCAGCTTTTGACTTATCCCAAGATTTCAATCACAGCCGCTAAAATAGCTGGGGCTTTGTCTGAAACCGGAATGAATACCCGCTTTTGCCAGTTGATGATCTCGGTGAAGCAACCCACAGCTAACAGTCGCTCTGCCAGTGAGATAGCATTAACTAACTCAATTCGTGGTTCACCAGCAATGAAAGAACGTCGCAAGGTTACGCCACCCGGTAACTGCTGTGTATATTTCTCGTTCAGTACCAGGGAAACAAGTTCTTCTGGAGAAAGCACTTGATTTCTTAGTCCAAGTTGTTCGCGCACGGTTTGAATGTCGTGAGCGTTAACCACCCGACCGAGTATCTTTTGTCCATCGCTGGTTTGCAAGCGGAAGACTCGGCTATTGTGCTGCGGCAAGATTTTCCAAATGGGCAACAAAATACCGATGACTAAGTGCAGATAATCGGTTCTGAACTTGGGCAGTGCGTCTACTTCAATAGACCACCCTGCGACGAACGCATCGACACAAACCGCTTTCCAAGTGGAAGATTCCAAGTCTTGGACTGGTACGCGAGTTTCCTTCTGTGGACGAATCAGCAAAACTCTTGGGACAATTCCACCCTCAGAGTCGAATAGACTGTGAGTTGGAATTGACACAGCAGCATTGCCTGACTTGGAGTTGATCATGAGCCTTCCAAGATATTGAGTGGCGAACTCTAACATCTCGTCAGCAGTTCTGATGTGGTTCCTTTGGGTGCGTTCCACTTTCAAGTAATTGGTGACGCTACCTGTGGCAGGGTGGGTGTACACAGCTTCCTGGCTCTCAACAGTAAAGCGTTCAGCCCGGAGTGTCTCTACCCCTATCTCATAGACCCCTGCCGCGATCGCTGCTTCAATCTGCTGACTTAGCAACAACTCAAACCTCTCGAAAATCACGTTTTGCATATCAATTCGTAGAGCCAGTAGTCGGTTGAGGAATTGACGCAGGGGTGGGAGATCGATTTTCATGCCGCCTTCGTGGGAAGTGAGCGAGAGTCCTGTCATTTGCTCAAAAGTCCCTAGTGGAACTTCATAAAATCGACCTTGGAAAATCTGCTTAAACAACTCGTATAGTGCGTGTTCTGCATAGTTCGACTCCAGATTATCCTTAGCTTCAAATATCCCATTACCACCCGTCTGCCGTTGACCACGAGTAAGAGCGCCCAAGCTATCCAGCCTTCGGGCAATGGTTGAGATAAAGCGGCGTTCACCTATGACGTTAGTGGTTACAGGTCTGAACACGGGTGCTGATGCTTGGTTTGTGCGGTGCGATCGCCCAAGTCCTTGAATTGCGTTGTCTGCTCTCCAGCCGGCTTCCAACAAATAATGCGATCTGAGCCGACGATTCACAGCGTTAAGGTCAGCATGGTAACTGCGACCAGTACCACCAGCATCAGAGAAGATGAGAATTTGTTTCTCGTCCGCCATGAATGCAGCAGTTTCAGCAATGTTAGCGCCGGAACCACGCGAATCAACAAACAAACGCCCGGAATCATCCCTGAGAACTCGTTTACTGCGACCAGTTACTTCAGCAACTTGCTTGTGACCGAAGTGCCACAGCAATTGTTCTAATGCACCAGGAATTGGATCAAGACTTGCTAACTTATCGACTAAGGCATCTCTCAAGGCTACGGCTTCAATAGAGATAACCGGAGAGCCATCAGCGTCAAAGACTGGCTCGGATCTTTCTTCTCCATCAACGCCTGAATGGATGGAATGAAGATGAACAGGGAAAGCACTCATCAAGTAGTCCATCACATATTCCCGTGGAGTTAGGTCAAGATTGAGATCCTTCCATTCGGAAGTCGGAACTTCATCAAGTCGTCGTTTCAAAAGTTCTTCATTAGTCGAAACTATTTGAATGACAACTGCAAGACCTTGGACTAAATCCTGCTCAATCGCTTTGATCAGGGTAGGGCATTTCATCCCGGTCAGCAGATGGTTAAAGAATCTTTGCTTGTGCGACTCGAACTGAGACACCGCGCTCATCTTTGCAGCACGGTTGTAAGTCTTGTCACCAGAGATATTACAAGCTTCCAAAGCTCTATCTAAATTATTATGAATAACCCCAAAAGCATCGGAATAGCTGTTATAACTCCGTTCCTGCGTGGGCGTTAACTCAATTTCGAGAGTCTGATACTCCACCCCCTCAAACGAGAGACTCCGCGCCAAATACAGTCCCAAAGCCTTGAGATCCCTGGCTACCACTTCCATCGCGGCGATACCACCGCCCTCAATGGATTCCACAAAATCCTCACGGGAGGTGAAAGGGAAATCACCAGTCTGCCAAAGCCCCAGACGATTTGCATAAGACAGGTTAGAAACTTTCGTCGCTCCGGTCGCCGATACGTATACAACCCGTGCTGAGGGCAGTGCGTTTTGCAACCGCAGCCCAACAATGCCTTGCTGGGATGCTGCAACCATACCGAGCGAGTTTGCCCTCAATAGCCATAGCATTACCCATACTGTGGCACTCGTCGTAGGCTATTGCCCCATCAAAGTCCTTACCTGCCCACTGAACAATTTGCTTGAGCCGACTTTTACCATTCTTTTGGGATCGTAGAGTTGAGTAGGTGCAGAACAGAATACCTTGGGTGAAAGGGATGGGGTCGCCAAGTTTGATATTTGAGAGGTCGATAATGTCTTTTACATCACCTCCTAAAGCACACCAGTCTCTACGGGCATCTTCAATTAAGAATAAAAGCTTGTAACCTTTTTGAAAGTATGCCCAGCCCAACCACCGACTTAGTTCGCTCCTACCTCAAAGAAATCGGACGCTACCCTCTGCTAACTCCTGAGCAAGAAATTACAAATGCTAGGCTTATGCAGCAGATGATGGCGATTGAAGAACAGCGCTCAAGCCTAGCACTTCAACTAAACCGAGAACCAACCACAAGAGAATTAGCTACCTCGCTTGGGCAAAGCGAAGCTGAAGTGGAGTCAATTCTTCATCAAGGGGAACGAGCAAAGCAGAGAATGGTGACTGCTAACCTACGGCTGGTGGTGGCGATCGCTAAAAAGTACCAGAACCAAAACTTAGAATTTCTTGATCTGATCCAGGAAGGTACACTCGGTTTATACCGTGGTGTTGAAAAATTTGACCCAAATCAAGGTTACAAACTCTCAACTTATGCCTACTGGTGGGTAACACAATCAATCACACGTGCCATTGCACAGCAATCTCGTACTATTCGTTTACCCATTCATATCAACGAAAGACTCAACAAAATAAAGAAAATACAGCGTGAATTGTTTGACTCATTAGGCCGGAAGGCAACTGTCATAGAAATTGCTGAATCCCTGAAGGTAAGACCAGAGCAGGTTCGAGAATATATTCAAGCAGATCGAAAGCTAGTTTCTTTAGAAAAGCGAGTGGGGAATGAGCAGGATACCGAATTAAGTGAACTTTTAGCTGACGAAAATGTTTCCCCTTTGGAAGAATTAAATTCTTCATTGATGCGCCAGAATATTAAAGAGTTGCTAGCGTCCTTAGCCCCAAAACGAGAAGTACTAACCCTACGTTTCGGGCTAGAAAATGGCCGTCAACTGAGCTTAACTCAAATTGGAGAACGCCTTAACTTAAGCCGAGAACGAATTCGCCAGCTTGAACATAAAGCACTTTCTATTCTTCGTCGTCAAAAAAGTGATATTAAGGAGTATCTTAATTAGAATGATTTCGTTCTACCCTCAAATAAAATATGAGTCAAACTCGCTACTCTCCTGATTGGAAACAAATTGCTACTGCTGTAAAGAATTCTTCTGATTGGCGTTGCTCTCGTTGCGAACGCCCTTGTCTGCGCCCAGGGCAAACGCATCTAAATTACTCTTGATCAGAACCAACGTTAAGAACCAACGACAAAATCGGCATTTCTCGTTTGGTTTAGTTTGTAAGACTCAAAGCGATGTCTACGACGGGCTACGCCTACGCTAAATATGTGTCAATAAGCAGCAATTAATGCGACTCATTTCGAGCTTATTGACAATAAAATTATTTTGTTGACATGATGCGGCCGCCCTGTGTCTGCGCCCAGGTGAAAAGCCACCAGAATTAACTTTGAGTCAGCGTCGGGTTTATAACCTTCAGGTACATCACTACAATTTCGATCCGTCTGATAACCGAAGAGAGAACCTTGCCCCGTTGTGCAGTAGCTGCCTTTCTTCCCTTACCACCGATTCAGACGAGGCAATATTTCACCTGGGCAATTATCACTCTTTTAGGGATAATACACCTTTCATAAATTTGACGAAAAACTATTATTAAGAAGTAAGGCCATTTTATTAGCCAATGCCCAGCAAAACTATTGAAGTCCGAGAGTACACCGTTAGAGCGCACAAGCGGGAAATTCACACCCGCGTTTTCAACTTCGTATGCAAACAGTGTGAACAACCCACACAACGAGAAACTTTTGGGGTTCGACCTCTATATTGTGAGAAATGCCGTCCGCCACAAGCACCCAAGAAATCAGTAGTCCCTCTCAAGAAGAGAAAACCCAGAGCTATGAATTACTTGAGTGGCAAAAACATCGCGGGATAATTTGTTGTCTGAAGATAAAAATGGAGGCAATCGTATTCTCTTTCATTGATGCAGGTTTGTTTTAGTGATCGCACCCCCGCCGGATTCCGTGACGCTATTTTCTTAGAGGAAACGTCGTCAGGATTTTTATTCATACTTATTATTTCCAACGGTACAAGACAAAGAATTAAAAATGGTGCAATTTAAAAGTAGTGCAAATATCGGAAATTATGGACGCTGCCAAACGCCTTGCTACTCTAAATCGCATCCGTAAACTCAGCCGCTTGATGGATACATCTATACGTATTCCTCTAACAGGTTTTCATATTGGAATAGACCCAATTATCGGTTTAGTTCCAGGTGCTGGTGATTTAATCAGTACAGCGTTTTCATTACATCATATTTCTAGCCACCCGCTTCGGCATTCCACGCCAAGATTTAACCAAAATGATTTTTAATGTTGGTTTGGAAGCAGTTGTGGGTACTGTGCCTTTTGTAGGTGATTTATTTGATGCTTTCTATAAGTCTAATATTCGTAATTTGGCAATTTTAGAGCAACATTTAACAGTAGTTGAACCAGAACTTAAAGAAGTGTCTGATAAACTTTACTCTGGTAAGTTCAGCCAAGTTTGAAGAGGCATATTTAAAGAAATTGCCCCACAAAATATCATCCATTTAACCGCATTTCAGGTTTGGGCAATCCCAATGCACCCGTGCCGACCAGTCGCGGTCAAACTCATACCTACACTGAGGGCATCTGCCAGTAAACATCGGATGCCAATCAATCAGGGATTGCTGCTGTTTTCGTGTCCGTCGCTGTTGTGGTTGCATAATCAACTCGCCATTGTAGGAGGTTGCCCTTCTGGCTTTTACAGTTCTCGCCTCTTTTCCTCAGCACTTTGGCGCTTGTGCCCGGCTGGGTGAGACGGGTGCCTGCTTTAACAGCTTCAGCTTCCCAATTTTGACTCCTGCTCCTTTGTGTATGGGTTTCTTGGATGGAAACTTAGCTCTCTTTTTTACTACTCGGGGATTATTTCTTCCTTCTGGCTCTGGAATCTGCTCATCCAAAATTTCCCTGACAAGCCAGGTGAAAAAAGGTATTTCTTCCACTTGCAGACGCTGAAATTTGGAAACGGCGCGACGTACTATCTATTGTGTTCCAGTAAAGCTTAAAGGGGATATTTGAGTGCGATCGGCAAGCAGTCAGATGAGCGAACGCACAGCCCAATGCCCACCTTATTTACACAATTGAATTAAAAGTATGAGGAATTAAAAATGTGGCTGACCAAGGTTGATCATATTGGCAATGTCCAAAAATAAATCAGCCAAAAAACAAAAACCAAGTGGATTTGACAGCCAATTTCAACAATTAACCGTTGGGCAATTTTATCGCTTAATGTCCAAAAAATATGGGGTGGGTTGCGTTGTAATTAATTATTTAGCTCACCCGACAACACGTACTTTATTTAAAGTAGCAAGCGGGAGCATTGCCAACGAGTAATGATTTACTGCCAACGGAAATGTCTCCGGGTTTGTTCCTGAATTCATCAGCACTGAATTCTTCTTCAAGACTATTTTTCAGTAGTTGTGGTTGAGGGGATCAAGTATTTATTATACCAAGCTAAATAACGTTCTAGGACATCACGTTGATAACTCGGTTTGCTGATGC
>NZ_CAXTNE010000295.1:0-9181 GCF_964245445.1 uncultured Nostoc sp. | reverse complement strand
AGTTTGAGATTACTCAGGTTGAGTGTAGCTATACCTGTGTTCTTAATAGTGAAAGTTTTAGTTACGGTACTACCAACAACGACCTCGCCAAAGTTAATAGGTGTAGTGCTGTTATCTGCAATGTCAACTGTGCCATCGAGAACTTCAATTTCGGGGGTAGGAGTCTTATTGGTGGGGGCTTCGTATGCACCAATATCAGTCAATACACTGCCATTGCCATCGCCATCTAGAGGAACAATCTTAGTAATGCTATTGAAGGCATTCGAACCAGCATCGATCGCAGGACTTCCAGGTTTAAGCCTAAAGTCATGATTCGCTGCATTAACAAACAATGGGTCTTTGTTTAAAACATTTCCTGATCCTGTGCCTTTAAAATCTCCGTTGTAAGCAAGGTTATTGTTAAATGAAGTATTACTAGAACTAACAATAGAAGTGGCAGATTCTCCGTCACTTGCATACATAATATTATTATAAACCTGAACATTGTTAGCCCTGTTAAGGAAAATTTCTCCGTCTGAGATTTCTTGTGAATTTTGGTAAGTTGTATTATTCACAATGTCTACAGGGTTTTCTCCTTTGAAAATCTGAATACCTGCGCCACCATTGTTGTAAACTAAGTTATTACTGATTAAGGCTTTGCCCTGGTATGCAACATTATCAATATAAGAAGTGTCAAGCATTATTCCATGACCCTCTGTTACTTTTCCTGCATTCACCCAAGGAACTAATTGTTTATTATCAAAAGAGGTGTTGCCTTCAATAATTACTTTGTAATCTGTTACGTTGTTATCGGAATTCCAAAGGTGAAGCATTGTAATTCCTTGGTTTCCATGAGGTGAGTACCAAGCATTTCCAGAAACCACATTGTTTTTTACTATAATGTAGTCTACTTCTGCTGTTACAATCCCGCCTCCTGGAAACTTAGAAACGTTGTTATTGCTAATTGTGATGTGATGTGAACGCTGATGTTCGTCGTCATCGATATATGTAACGTTAATACCGTTCCCAGATGTTGCTGGCTCGGGCTTGTCTTTATGTTCGAGCGCATATTGTAATGTAGTTTCATCTCGCGATCCTACCAGCGTCAGCCCATTAATGACTACATAAGAAGACCCTGTAATGGAGATAGCATTCCAATTGTTTGTGTGTGCTTCTAAAACAGGTGTGTGTCCAGGATAAGCAGTAAATGTAATCGGCGCCTTAGCAGTACCGTGCTTATCTGAAATACTCAGGATATCAGAATAAATATTTGTGTAAGTACCATTCATGACGTAGACGGTATCACCTGCCTTCACCAAGTCCCCAGCTTTTTGGAGGGTGCGAAATGCAGATTTTTCGTCCAAACCATCATTTTTATCACTGCCTGTTCCAGAAACGTAGTATGTGTTGCCAGCCATAAGATTAACTCCGAATGTTTATAAGTGGAATTGTTAGTAAGTTCTCAGCAATAAACTATGTTGCTAAGTAGTTATTTGAATGGATGATTTATCTGTACTTTTCAAGGCAGTCGCAGTTGTGCGATGGCGTACCCGCCCTTTCCGGTGGCGATCGCAAAAAAGAAATCGCGTTTTTTGTAGAAAAACTGTTATAAAAATGAAAATTTTTATCCGATTAACCGTTGATGGTTAAAATAGGGATGTCGATACCGTCAATCGTCAGTGTTTTATTGAGGGTAATCGGACAATTTGCACGCAGACAAGGCAGCGCAAAGCCAAAGACGTTTCCTGTCATCTCTGCGTTTTATTGAGTGGTCAAAATTGAATTGGTTGAAACTTTAGTAGGTTTACCCCTTAACTTAAGGGAACTAATGTAACAACTTGGTCGAACTTGTTGTAAGCGGTGTAACTGAGCCTTGTGAACTTATGTATTAAAACTAACCTTCATTTAGCAGATCAAAATCAGTAAATATTCTGAATATAGTTATTTTTTTTACAACAAAGACAAAATTTTTATGGAGATGTCGTGGTGAAGTGCTGTTAATTTCCAGAGTGATATAGGAGTGGAGAGCGCTTTGTGCAAGGTTTTGATGAAGTTTCTCTAAAAATTTTTAAAGAAGCGATGCCTTCTTTACTAAACGCCCCGCTACCCCTAACAGCACTTTTAAGTCAGGTTATCGTAAATCTTTGTGGTTGCGATCACAAAGGAGGCTGGAAAGAAGAAGGTTTTGGTCTAGTTCATCAATCTTTGAGATAGTTTGGTTTGATGGTGCCAACTTACTTAATCTTCATAATATGAACACTGAAATAAACTCCAGAATACCCGTTGCTTTGACTATTGCTGGTTCAGATAGCGGTGGCGGTGCAGGAATTCAAGCTGATTTACGTACCTTTGCTTTTCACTGTGTCCACGGTACTAGCGCTATAACCTGCATCACGGCACAAAACACTTTAGGAGTGAAAAGGGTTGATGCCATGCCAACAGAGGCTGTTGTGGCGCAAATTCAGGCAGTAGTTGAGGATATTGGCGTACAAGCTGCCAAAACGGGAATGTTGCTTAATCAGGAAATTATTTTTGCTGTTGCCCAGCAGGTGGAAGCTTTACAAATCAATAATTTAGTAGTTGATCCGGTAATGGTTTCACGTACAGGGGCACAATTGATTGACGATGATGCTGTGAAGACTCTATGCCATGCCCTGATTCCCAAGGCGCTTATGATCACGCCGAATCGCTACGAAGCCCAGATTTTAAGCGGTTTACAAATTAATTCTTTGGAGGATATGCAAG
The DNA here is from genome assembly GCF_964245445.1 of uncultured Nostoc sp. Classification (GTDB taxonomy): domain Bacteria; phylum Cyanobacteriota; class Cyanobacteriia; order Cyanobacteriales; family Nostocaceae; genus Nostoc. Next base: position 6,457 of record NZ_CAXTNE010000295.1, on the reverse strand, counting down.
CTGCTGCTGAAATTATTTACAAGACTTTACGGACGAAGGCTGTTTTAGTCAAGGGCGGAGGTATGCAGGGAGATTTACGTGGTGTTGATATCTGGTTTGATGGGGACAAGTTGGAAGTTTTGACTTCCCAGCAGGTAGAGACAAAAAATACCCACGGTACCGGTTGTACACTATCGGCTGCGATCGCTGCTAATCTGGCCAAGGGACAAGGCTTGTGGCAGGCAGTGCAAGAGGCAAAGAAGTATGTGACTACCGCACTCACTTACGCCCTAGATATTGGCGAAGGGCAAGGCCCTGTAGGACATTTCTTCCCATTGTTACGAAATTAACCTTATCAAGGGAAGCGGGGAAGAAGCAGAGGAGAGGAATTTTCCCCCTGCTCCCAGCTTCTTTGCCTCTTCCCAATTCCCAATGCCCCAATAATAAATCTTTGCTCTTTCGGCATTTTTCTATTATTCTTGGGCATAGTTTCAGGGCTGACTATCTTTGTTAGCATCTCTGTACGACCTACTTACTTTGATTTTTAATACCAGTCCCCGATGCGAACAACCATAGGTTCAGTTCACAGGAATTCGCCAACACCGACTACTCAAGCCTCCCCTCCCTCTGTACCACTTTCTGTATATAGGGAATTATCAACAGAGTTGCAAGCAACACAAGCGAAGCTACATGCACTTACCACCAAAAATCAGCAATTAGCACAAGAAAATCAACTATTACGCCAAGAAATTACCAAAGTTGTTGAGTCTTTTTCTCATTTGCAAAAGTTTGTGGATTCCCATACTGCCCCTGGTTATCACGAAGTTCCCCAAGCTTCTAATGATATTAAAAATGCCACTAAAGTGCCAGTAACACAAGCGGGTCCACCTCAGCAGGTTTCTCGTTCGCATCCACCCGTTACTCCCAAAACACCACCCAAAAAAAGCCGCCGCCAAGACTTTTCTACACCTGTAATGGAAATGAATTTTCCGATACCACAACCAGTTTATATAGAAGAGCAACAAGTAAGTTATTATCCCACTACTGAGCCAGATGCTAAGGAACTCAATGGCTTGTGGTTAATTATCACCATATTGTTAATCATGCTTACTGCCTTTAGTGCTGGATATTTCGTTGTGCGTCCCTTGTTTGAACATCAGAAACGTTAGTTGACACTCCTACAGTCATCAGCACCAAGCTTTCGAGCTACCGAGCAATTTCTCTGCAATCATTCTCTAAAATATCTGAGCATATCTGCTCAATGGCGGAATTTATTTATTTTTAGGTTATAAAAGCTACATAAAATGCTAAATTGACAGCAACTTCTTTATGTTACAACCTTAAAGATTATCTAATTAATAAATCCTTGCTGCTTTTCATGTCCCAAACCCTCAAGCAAAGCATCTACACTTTAAAAAAGTGGTAATTATTACATATATTTTAGGAAAAGCACTGCTAGTTACAGCTTCAGACAAAGGATCTGGTTAGATATATAAACGAAGCTAGTAGAAGTCAGGAGTCAAAAAGATGAAAAAAGTAGAAGCTATTATCCGCCCATTTAAGCTAGATGAGGTAAAAATTGCCTTGGTTAATGCTGGTATTGTCGGCATGACTGTTTCTGAAGTCCGGGGATTCGGACGGCAGAAAGGCCAAACTGAACGGTATCGTGGTTCTGAGTACACAGTTGAGTTTCTGCAAAAACTCAAAGTGGAAATCGTCGTTGATGACAATCAAGTTGATATGGTGGTAGACAAAATTATTGCTGCTGCCCGCACTGGTGAAATCGGCGATGGTAAAATTTTCATCTCGCCTGTTGAGCAAGTGATTCGGATTCGCACCGGCGAAAAGAACACAGAAGCAGTTTAAAAAAGTTATGAGTTAAGAGTTATGAGTTAAGAGTTATGATTTGTGAGTCAAGACTAAATGAGTGAAGATTTAGTAAAATTCATAAATCTAAACTCCCAATTCCTAACTCTTAATTCTCTCTAGCTGCGGAAGTAAAGCTGTAAAAGCCTTGCCTCTATGGCTAATTGACCCTTTCAGATCCCGTGTCATCTCAGCAAAGGTCAATTGCAACTCTTGCACATAAAAAATTGGATCGTAGCCGAAACCACCATCACCACGCGGTGCATGGATAATTTCGCCGCGACAAATACCTTCAGATTCTAATATGATCGCACCATCAGGACGAGCGATCGCTACTGCACAAACAAATTGAGCTTGTCGATTTACCTCGTTGTCTAATTCCCTCAATAGCCTAGCAATGCGTTCTGAGTCGGTTTTGGCGTAACGCGCAGAATATACCCCTGGTGCGCCATTTAAAGCATCTACTTGCAAGCCCGAATCATCAGCAATTGCCCAGTTTCCTGTAGCTTTAGCAATTTGTGATGCTTTTAGACAAGCGTTGGCGGCAAAGGTTTCGCCTGTCTCTTCGATTTCCAAATCTTCAGGTTTGAGGGTTAATTCCCAACCAGAATTTTCCAGATAAGCTTGCATTTCCCGCAACTTACCTGGATTTCCTGTAGCTACTACGAGTAATTTGGTCATTAGTCATTGGTCATTGGTCATTGGTCATTAGTCATTGATCATTTACCAAGGACAAAGGACTCATGACTAATGACTAATAATTAATTTTACTCTGCCCAGTGTTTCGCCCAAGCAAGAGTTTGATGCACTTGCTCAATTGTTGGGGCTTCGCAGTAAAGGCGTAAAACTGGCTCAGTACCGCTAAACCGAATCATTAACCAGCTTCTATCAGCGAGGCGATACTTGTAGCCGTCAATTGTCTGGCAATCAATCACTGCTAACCCGGCGATTTCTGTTAAGGGTTGGGTTTGCAGTTGTTGCAAAAGACGCGATCGCACTTCCATACTTGCTAAGGGTAAATCAATGCGATCGTAAGCTGAAATAAACCCTGTTTGTTTCTGCAAGTAGCGGTAATACTCACCTAAATCCAAACCAGATTCTACAATCGCCTCTAGGACGTATAATGCTGACAGCAGTGCATCGCGTTCGGGTATATGGCTGCCATAGCCAATTCCTCCTGACTCTTCGCCGCCCAGCAAAACTTTTGCTGCTAACATTCTGTCAGCGATGTATTTATAACCAACTGCTGTTTCAAATACCGACAGGTTATGTAGTGCTGCCACCAAAGGCATTAAGTCGGAACCACTAACAGTTTTGACTATTTCACCCTTAAAGCCGCGCCGCAGGGTTAAATGGTCGATTAATATCGGGATTAATACTTGGGAACTTAGGAAGTTGGCTTCCCCATCTACAGCCGCAATGCGATCGCAGTCCCCATCAAATACCAACCCTACAGTTAAACCTGATTTATCTGTTTCTTGGTGAGTTTTGATGACTTCAAATAACTTTGAAAGGTATTTAGGCAAGGGTTCCGGCGCACCACCACCAAAGAGGGGATCGCGTTCTGAGTTGATTTCTTTGACCTGATTGCCTAGTAGTCTCGCCAATCCGCCAGCCGCCGCGCCATGCATAACATCGGCAAATAATGTCAATTTGCCAGAGGCGATCGCTTCTCGAATTTTGGCAATATCAACTTTACCTTCTAATGCTTGGGTATAACTGGGCCAAGGATCAAATTTCTCTTGCTTCCCTGGAGTAGCTGCTAATGCTACTCCAACCGACAACTGCGTTTCGATCTCTTTTGTGACTTCTGGCGGCACTGACCCACCAAAACAACCCTTAACTTTTAATCCCAAATATATGCCAGGATTATGGCTAGCTGTAATGACCAGCGCCCCTAAAGCATTGAGTTGTTTTGCTGCCCAACTATAAGCTGGGGTTGGGGCAAAGTTTTCGCTCAATAGCACATCAAATCCGACAGAGGTGACAGTATCAGCAACAGCACGAGCAAAATCTTCGGCCATAAATCGGCGATCATAACCGACAATTATTGTCCGGCTACCCACCGTAGAAAAATATGTATCATATAATACTTTTGCGGCAACTGGCGCGACCAGGGCTAGGCGTTCAAAGGTGAACTCGTCACCAATAATGCCCCGCCAGCCGTCTGTACCAAACTTGATTGAGTTAGCTACAACTGGCATCTAAGTATCCTAACTGTCTACTTGAGGATTCTAGCATTTATACAGTGTACAAAGTAAAAAAAGAATCTAGTAATAATATGTACTAATAATATTTAACAGTAAATTGGGCAAATTTGTGCATTCTAGAAGTGTGATTGTCCCGGAATTATACTGTTGCAGACATTATTTTAAGTCGTGTTTAAGTCCTATTAAAACTCCATTAATGAGTCTTTGATACTTTGCCAACGCAGAGCATAATTTCACTCCTGTGCCTTCTGCTATATTTAGTCTTTGCTTTGACCAAATAATGAATTATGTTGACTACTTCGCTATGCAAGACCAGTATTTCCGGTAAAATCAAATTCTGAGGACTGTGGATTTGGGAGAAATTTGGGGTGCCTACACTTGGCGTTAACATTGACCACATCGCCACCATCCGGCAAGCACGGCGGACAGTAGAACCTGACCCTGTGGCGGCGGCGGTGCTGGCAGAATTAGGGGGTGCAGATGGAATTACGGTGCATCTACGGGAAGATCGGCGGCATATCCAAGATAGGGATGTGCTATTGTTACGGCAAACAGTGCGATCGCATCTTAATTTAGAAATGGCCGCTACAGATGAAATGCTAGCGATCGCTCTCGATATCAAACCAGATTATGTAACTTTAGTCCCTGAAAAGCGCGAAGAAGTCACAACAGAAGGCGGATTAGATATTATCGGGCAAATTGCTAGAATAGGTGAGATAGTCGATAAATTGCAAAGCGCTAACATTCCGGTTAGTTTATTTATTGACGCCGAGTATGCACAAATCGAAGCATCTGTCAAGGTGCAGGCGCGATTTATTGAATTGCACACCGGACAATATGCTGAGGCTAAAGATGAGACAAATCGCCAGCGAGAATTAGCCATATTAGGTAAGGGGTGTGAACAAGCGATTCAAGCTGGATTGCGAGTCAACGCTGGTCATGGACTCACCTACTGGAACGTCTATCCAGTAGCAGGGCTTCCAGGTATGGAAGAACTGAACATTGGTCATACCATCATCAGTCGGGCAGCATTAGTAGGTATGGAAAGGGCAGTCCGCGAGATGAAACAAGCTATTAAGAGGGAGTAGGGAATAGGGAATGGGGAATAGGGAATGGGCATTGGGCATTGATAAATAAATATTCTCCTCTGCTTCCCCTGCCCCCTGCCTCCTGCCCCCACTCCCCACTCCCGTATCTTAAAAGAGGGGTTGTCTACTGCGAAATCTAGAAATTGAGAGCAAACCTTCAGCAAAAACTTCTATGAGCCCTACACAGTCTAATAACCTTCCGCTTTGGGTACAGGATAGAGATAAGGTAATAGCAGAAAGCACTGATGTCGAGTGGCGTTATCAGACACCGCCTGATTATTCCCGTTCTAAAGAGAATCTCGCTCAAGAAAGTACCTATAATCACCTTGAAGGTACACTGGAAGCGATCGTGCAAAACTTGGTGCGAACCTTCGAGATGGAGGTATCCTTTAAGGCTAACCCGCAAGAGTGGTTATCTATTGTGAATGACAAGTTTCGTGTAAGTACCAATGGCGGAGTCGAGTACACAGCAGCAGATGTATCAGCCCAAGGTACTTACAATTTATTTATGGCTGATTCAGAACACTACAAGGCTTCTGAAGAAAGCTTTGAATCATCCGCAAAAGTCTTCCATACAACATTTCCCCAAGGATTTCCTTGGGAAGTGCTGGAAGTTTTCTCAGGGCCACCAAATGTCACATTCAAATGGCGGCATTGGGGACATTTTAAAGGAGAATACAAAGGCCATGCACCTACTGGAGAGACAGTAGAAATTATCGGCATGAGCATTGCAAAAGTTACCGATGACTTGAAGGTTATTTCCTTGGAACACTACTTCGACAATAATTTGTTCTTGGAAAAGCTAACATCTGGTGGCAAACAGATAAATGCCCAAAAGCAGGGAAGTGCTTGTCCGTTCAGTTCTTGGTTCAAGAAATTGCACAAGAGTTAGTTTTTAGGGGTACAGAGTGCAGCACTGTGCCCTTAAATTATTCACATAGCAACCATAAGGATGAAAATGCAAACATATTATTACGTTTTAGCCAGTCAAAAATTTCTTCTCGAAGAAGAACCGACACACGAAGTTCTCAAAGAGCGCACTCGTCACTACCACGAACAAGAAAAACAAATAGATTTTTGGTTAGTTCCGCAACCAGCTTTTTTGGAAACACCGCAGTTTACAGAGCTAAAGGCGAAGTGTCCTCAACCAGCAGTAGCAATTATTTCTACTAATCCCCAATTTATTACTTGGTTAAAACTGCGTTTAGAATACGTTAGTACTGGTAAATTCCAGGCTCCTTCTGAGACGATTCCAGATGCATTGGCATCGTTGGCTGCCGTCTCTTAGGTATGGGGCATGGGGCATGGGGCATT
>NZ_CAXTNE010000294.1:2710-9184 GCF_964245445.1 uncultured Nostoc sp. | reverse complement strand
CTGCCCCCTGCCCCCTGCGGTTTTAATGATAAGTCTTTAGCCGGACATGATATCACCTGCAACTCTGGTTGCTGTTTGTCTTCCATTTAATACTTCTAAGGCTTCAGCGTAGCGATCGGCGTGGTAATTTTCGATAAATTTTAACAAGCCAAAACGGTGTGCAGCTTCCCGAAACATATTAGCATGATCGGTTAATTCTTTAACGCTCACTTTACTATCTGAGGTTTAATATCGCATTCATCAGAAAAGCTTTGATCATCTCACGCGATTCCACCGTTTACACGAATATTTTGCCCAGTGATCCACCTAGCTTCGTCGCTAGCGAGAAATGCTACTACGTCAGCGATTTCTTGCACATCTCCCAGTTTGCCAAAAGCAGCCATTTGGGCTAAATGATCTATCTGTTCTTGTGTTTTGCCTTCTCGAAACAGTTCTGTATCGGTGGGGCCAGGAGAAATAACATTAACTGCGATCGCCTTTGCACCCAATTCTTTAGCTAGTACCCGCGTGATTTGTTCAACAGCACCCTTGGTTCCTACATAAGCACTATAAGTTGGCAGCATCATCGCCGTGGTTGATGAGGAAAAGTTGATAATCCGTCCCCCTTCTGATATATGTTGCGCGGCTTGTTGACAAGCAAAAAAAGTGCCTTTGACGTTGATGGCAAAAATCGCGTCGAAATCTTCTTCACTCACCTGAGTAATTGGTTTATAGAAGGCGATTCCGGCGTTGTTGACCAAAATATCCACTTTACCAAAGCGCTCAAGTGTTTGTTCAAATAACCGTTGGATGTCGGGTACTTTGCTAACATCAGCTTGTAGGGCGATCGCCTCTACTCCCAACTTTTCAATTTCTGCAACAACTTCCTGTGCTTTGCCTGCATTACCCGCATAATTAACGACAATAGATGCGCCGTTCCCAGCTAACTTGAGTGCGTAGGCGTAGCCCGTCGAAGACATCGCTCGTCCAATTCCCCTCGATGCACCAGTGAGAATTGCAACTTTCCCGGCTATTGATGCCATAGATTCACCTGTTTTTGTTTCAGTTATTAATATATACAGAAAATAAAAGCTAGGAGAAAATTTCAACTCCTAACTCCTAACGTACAGACGCGATTAATCGCGTCTCTCTTAACTCTTAACTCCTTACCGATGGCTGGTAGAAGGAACTTTGCTATCTTGATTAACATCTAGCTCATGAGGCTGAGGACGTGAACTCAAGCGATCGCGAATTTTGCCAATCACGATATATAAAATTGGTACAAAAAACAGAGTCAAGAAAGTAGAGACAATTGTACCGCCAGCGATCGCAGTACCAAGAGATTTTCTGCTAGCTGCTCCTGCTCCTTCGGGATTTACCAATGGCCAAATACCCAAGATAAAGGCGAAGGAAGTCATCAGGATAGGTCGTAAGCGTTCTTGTGATGCTTGCACTGCTGCTCTGGTAATTGAAAGACCCCGCTCTTGCAGTTGGTTGGCAAATTCCACAATCAGAATGGCATTTTTACTTGCCAGACCAATCAGCATTACTAAACCAACCTGGCAAAATACATCGTTAGCTAAACCCCGCAACGTCTGCGCCGATAACGCCCCCAAAATAGCTAGGGGAACTGACAGCATAATAATTAGTGGGTCAACATAGTTCTCATACTGAGCAGCCAGCACTAAAAAGACAAAGACAAGTCCCAATCCAAAAATCAGGGGCGCTAGACCGCCAGACTGTTTTTCTTCGGCAACGATTCCCGACCATTCATAGCCCATACTTGCTGGCAAAACCTTCTTTGCTAGTTGCTCCATCGCTACTGTTGCTTCACCGGAACTATAACCAGGAGCGGCGGAACCGTTGATTTCAATGGAGCGGAACAAGTTGTAATGATTGATCGTTTGCGCCCCGGTGGCAGAAGTAATTTTCACAAGATTGCTCAGGGCAATCATCTGATTATTAGCAGAACGCACGTATAATTTCCCGATATCCGCAGGGTTAGAGCGAAACTGAGCGTCCGCTTGAACATACACCCGATAAGTTCGTTGTAGCAAATTAAAGTCGTTGACATACCGCGAACCCAAGTAAGCCTGTAGGGTATTAAAGATATCGTTTACTCCAACTTGCAGGGATTTAGCTTTGTTACGGTCTACTTCAATTAACATCTGCGGTGTATTTGCGCTAAAAGTGCTAAACACAGCTTGCAATCCTGGTGTCTGATTACCGCGTTGGAGTAGCTGACCCATAACTTGCACTAAGTTATTTAAACCACTGTTCCCTGTTCTATCTTGTAGCTCAAACTGGAAACCGCCGAAACTGCCTAAACCTTGAATAGATGGTGGATTCACCGCGAAAACTCTTGCTTCGGAAATTGCCCCAAACACTCCACCCAACTTACCAATGATTGCCTGTGCTGACTGTCCCGGTTCGTGACGCTTGTCCCAAGGCTGGAGAGTGGAAAAGATCGCACCACTATTGGCAGAGTCACCGCTAAAACCAAAGCCACCGATGGCGAAAGTACCTGTGACTTCTGGCAATTTCAGGATTTCTTTTTCTACCTTAGTCATGACTTCGCTAGTGTAGTTGAGTGAAACTCCCTCTGGCCCTTGGATAAGGGTGATGAAATAACCTTGGTCGTCATCAGGGATAAACGCTGTAGGTACGCTGATGTAAAGCCAGCCCGTCACCCCCAAGGACAATATAAATACCCCCACTACGATCGCTTTCACCCGTGTCAAGCGCTTGAGTATTTCCTCATACTGTCTGCGTGTCCAATCAATAAACCTGTTAACCCGCTCAAAAATCCAGCCCAACCAACCGCGTGGTCTTTGCCCCTGACGCAGTAGCAAGGCTGAGAGGGAAGGAGTCAGGGTAATGGCCAGAAAGGTAGAAATCGCCATTGAAAAAGCGATCGTCAGCGCAAATTGCTTATATATCTGTCCCGTAGCTCCTGGGAAGAATGCCACGGGTACAAATACAGCCATTAACACTAGAGATGTTGCAATCACTGCTCCAAACAACTCTCGCATTGACTCAGAGGCAGCTTGGCGGGGCGACATCTCCTCATTCTCAATTAAGCGAGAGATATTCTCGACGACGATAATTGCGTCATCAACCACCAATCCCGTTGCCAAAGTTAAACCAAACATGGTCAGGGTGTTGATCGAAAATCCAAAAACCTTGATAAAGGCAAAAGTACCAATCAAGGTTAGGGGAATGACAATCACCGGAATCAGCGTAGTCCGCCAATCCTGCAAGAAGATATAAATTACTAAAACGACAAGAGCGATCGCTTCTATCAACGTCTTAACTACTTCTGCTAGCGACGCTTCCACAAAAAGTGTTGTATCAAACGCCACCTGATATTTCAGTCCTGGGGGAAAACTTTGCTCCAGCCGCAGCATTTCGGTTTTAACTGCCCTAGCAACGTCTAAAGCGTTACTCCCAGGACTGGGAAATATCCCTAGACCCACACCCTCGTTGCCTCTAAATCGCAGAAAAGTACTGTAATTTTCTGCTCCCAATTCCGCCCGACCCACATCTTTCAACTTTACCAGCGTGCCATTCTCAGATGTCTTGATCACCATGTCGGCAAATTCCGTTGCCCCACTTAGTCTGCCAATAGCTTGCAAATCGATTTGATACATCTGATCTGGTAATGTTGGCTGCTGCCCAATTTGCCCAGCCCCCACCTGTAAGTTTTGCTCATTGAGTGCATCGATCACATCTTGGGGGGTGAGGTTACGACTAGCAAGGCTGCTGGGGTTGAGCCACAAGCGCATCGCATAGCGGCGTTCACCAAAAATCTGCACCTCACCCACCCCTTTAATTCTTTTCAGGGCATCTACTATGTAGAGGTCAGTATAGTTACTTAAAAAAACGTTGTCATATTCTTTATTACCCGAGTACAGTCCGATCGCTAAGAGAATGTTGTTAGACTGCTTAGTGACAGTGACTCCAGTTTGCTGCACAACTTCTGGTAAGAGCGGTTGGGCGATCGACACACGATTTTGCACATCGACTGCTGCAATATCTTTGTTGCGCGATGCGTCAAATGTAACTGTAATCGTACTATTGCCATTGTTGCTGCTATTTGAAGTCATGTACTTCATGCCTTCAACGCCATTAATCTGCCGCTCTAAGATAGTCGTGACAGTATTTTCTACTACTTCAGCATTAGCACCGACATAGTTAGCAGTAACGTTAATTTGAGTCGGGCTGATCTCTGGATATTGATCTGTGGGTAGTGTCGGGATACTGATGGCTCCTACCAACAAAATGATAATGGAGCAAACACTTGCAAATACAGGTCGCTTAATAAAGAAATCAACAAACATGGAAATTGGTGGTAGGTATTTGGTAGTATGCTGGCAGTAACATACTACAATTTAGCATCCATTTTTAATATTCTGGAGCGATCGCAACACCATCCCTGAGATTGAGCAAACCTGAAATAATAACTTTATCTTCTGGCTGTAATCCTTCAATAACTTGGTAATTATTATCTTTGATTTCGCCTAGCTTCACTCGCTTTTGCCGAGCTACTTGTTGAGATACACCTTGGGGAGATGTTTCTGTTTCAACTACATAAACAAAAGTGTCTCCACTTACACGAGTCATTGCTGTTGTGGGAATTAAAATTCCGGGGCGCTGATTCCAGAATAATCTAGCCCTTACCAATTGATCTGCACGTAACTGACCGTTAGGGTTGTCAAAAAGTGCTTTGATCAATATTCCTTGTGTTTCATTATTAGCAGTAGGTGCAATGAAAAATACCCTACTTCTACCAAGCTTTTGACCTTGTGTGTTCATAACCTCCACTGGCATTCCCTTACGCAATTGAGACCCTTGCTGTAATGGCACAGAGATATTGACTTCTAAAGGTCGATTTTGCGCGATATTAACTAATTGTGTAGAAGTATTAACTAAATCACCTACTTTCACAGCGATATTGCCAACTGTGCCACTAAAGGGAGCGGTAATTTTGTCGGACTGGAGATTCCCTTGTTGTTTTGGAATATTTACATTAGTTTGCTGCAAAGTTTTTTCAGCCTGCAAGATGTTAGCTTGTTGTGCTTGGATTCTAGAATCAATTGCATCAAGATTAGTCTTAGCATTGGCGAGCCGATCAGCAAACTGATTGCGAGTCTGTCGAGACACGGCTCCTTCCTCAGCTAGGGTGACAAACTTTTCGTAATTCTGCTGGTACAATTGCACATTCGCAACGTAGGATGGTCGTTGTGCTTCCAGAGATTTGAGTGTAGCGCGGGCATTTTCCAGTTGCACTAAAAATCCTTGAGGCACAGCATTGCTTCCACTGATACCTGCAAGTGAAGTAGGAGCTACTTGGAGAATTGCCGCTCCTAGTGCGACTGGATCTCCTGATTTGACAAATATCTGGGTAACTTGGCCCTGAATCCTCGGCTGGAGCGTGACTGAGCGCTGGGATTTTAGGCTAGCAATAAAATCTGAACTTTCCTCAATAATGCCGCTTTGTACTGTCGATATTTTGACTCTTACCCCTTGAGGTTGAGCATTAGCAGTTGAAGGTGCTAAATTTTGCGGAGTGAGCAAACGCCAAATTAGAGTTGCTGTGCCCCCTAACAATAGTAGTGCAGCTAAAACCCAAAGCCACCGCCGTTTTCCAGAAGGTGGCTCAAATGAGGTTTGTGGAGGTTTGTCTCCAAAATTGGTTTGAGGCTCAGGGGGTGTCATGGCTTATGAGAAACTTAAGGAACAAATTAACTAGAATTCAATCAAAATTTCATCTGTTGATATGGAAATTACTGATTTAGCATGAGGTTTTGTGGCAAATTATGTGTTAACCCATCCAAATATATAGTTTTGATGATTCTCTCTAAATCTACCCAAAGGTGAATCCCTAATTTTCAATCCAGTTATCATGGACAAGGTTCAGTGATGCTGGCATATCTATCCCCACAGCGATCGCTCCAACAGTGGTAGGACAGTGGCGAGGTGGCGAGATGACTTGCTCTTGAATTGGCGAGGTAGGTGGCTTTAGCTGAAATGTCCAGATTGTAAGGCTTATAAAAACTTTTTAGTTTACTGAATCTTGTAATAATGTAAATTTTTATTTTTATTTTACGAACGCATAATAACACATGAAAATATTAAATTGGGTTTTTAATAAGTTAATTTTTTTCAAAGATTAATTTATTATTCACCACTCTCCAAAAAGTTAGTTTTACGATTTTTCTAAAAATTTGGAGTTTATCAAATATGCAATTGAAAGATATCGCAACAAATTTAATAAAATTTAATCGGAACGCTACACTGCTAGCAGTTGGAATAGCAGTTTCTATAGGATTACCTGCATTAGCGGCTGTTTCAAGGACTCAGGTGAAACCCAATAGTAGTAATTCTAGTCGTTATATTACAGGTGGTACTGAAGATAATGGTAGAAACACATTGTATATTTGTTCAACCATTGTTGATGGGGAGTATACACCTGGAAAATACTATCCACCAAAT
>NZ_CAXTNE010000294.1:0-2610 GCF_964245445.1 uncultured Nostoc sp. | reverse complement strand
AAATACTATCCACCAAATAAAACCTGCTACGTTCCTTGGGGTGGACGAGAATACGTATACAACAGGAGCAATTTCCAGATTCTATTTGTAAACTAAACTGGTACTTGGCAACTGTTGGTAAAGATGGAGAGAAATGGCATGAGCGGATCGTCAAAAAGGTCAACTCCAAAGCTCATGCCAGCAAGAATCGTCGGCTCAGTAACGCTATTCCAGTCCCTACCATACATTTAGGGATCGTAAAATCCGTGAATGCTGTACGCTACAAACTGGCTGCGTATTTGTAGGTGACAAGTCAGTAAATGGGATTTTTTATAGCTCGTGAGAAATCCGGGTTTTGTTCAACTAACTGTAATCACTGTTCCCACACTCTCATTCGCCAATCTATCCACTGCACATACTGCATAGGTTCCCGCTTGTTGGACGGTAGCGAAGGTTGTGCCAGCAGACAAAATTCGTTGAATTGTCCAAGTATCGCCAGTTTGCCGATAAAGTGTCCAAGAACGAACTGGCTGATTATCACCAGGCTGCCAACTCAGTTTGCGGTTATTGACTTGTAGTTCAATAGGCGGAGGGGGGGATGTTGTATCTTGCCAAGACAAAGTTGGCGGTAACGCAGGTTTGTTATAAAGCAGACTTTGGAATCTATCAGCAATGCCCTGACTATTTTCTGTCAAAACACCGACATTAAAGAAGATATTCCCCAGTGACAAATGTCCAGCTTGGCTACGACTAATTTTTACCTGCTTTTCAATCTCATCACTCTCGCGACTCTTGTTGCTTGGTTCTGTCAGATTGTTACCAGCGTAAACATGTCTTTGTTTTGTGTTTACCTCTGTCCACCACTTTAGCAACGCCGAATAACTTTGTTGTGGTTGGTCTGTGCGCCAGTAAAGTTGAGGCGCGATATAATCAATCCAGCCTTCTGCTAACCATTTCTTCGAGTCGGCATACAGCACGTTGTAAGCATCCAACCCAGTAATACCAGCAGGCTGTCCGGGGCGATAAATCCCAAAGGGGCTAATACCAAATTTAACGTCGGATTTAGTTGATTTAATTCCCTGATAGAGGCGCTGTACCATTGTGTTAACATTGTCCCGTCGCCAGTCGCTAAGGCTGAGTGTACCACCGGCTGCTTTATATGCAGTGTATGTTTTACCATCGGGGAAAGGTTGCCCCTCAATGGGATATGGATAAAAATAATCATCTAAGTGAATGCCATCAACATCGTAGCGCTTCACTACATCGAGAATTACGTTGTACGCTCTATCTTGAACTATTTTCAGTCCTGGGTCCATCCAGCGTTGAGTTTTCCACAAATAAACGCTTTCTGGATTGGTAGCTGCTATGTGGGGACGGACTGTTTTAGCTGGGTCGGTGGAAGTGCTAGCGCGGTAGGGGTTGAACCAAGCATGGAGTTCAATATTGCGCTTATGACATTCTGCGATCGCAAACGCCAAAGGATCATAAAATGGTTCTGGTGCTTTTCCTTGAGTTCCTGTAATCCAAGCACTCCAAGGCTCTAATTTAGATTCATACAAAGCGTCTCCCTCTGGTCGCACCTGGAAGATGAGGGCATTGAAGTTTAGCGCTTGTAATTTACTAATAATCTCGCTGAGTTCAGCTTTTTGTTGGGCAACAGAAAGTCCTGCCTTGGAAGGCCAATTACTATTCCACACAGATGCTACCCACGCTCCCCGGAATTCCCGATTATGACTTACCCTAACGCTACCGATAGGTGCAGGTGTCGGCGTTGGTATTGGTGTGGGAATGGGTATTGGCGTTGGTGCTGGCGTTGGTGCTGCTGTTGGTATTGGCGGCTGCACTAAGTAACTAGAGGCAATTTTTTCTGCCTGACCTAAATACACCAAAGCTTGATAAATAATCACTGCCACATCTGCACGGGTGGCTGCAAGATTGGGATTAAGTAATTTGATATTTGGGAAACTAACCACCAATCCAGCGCTGGTGGCAATAGCTACCTGATTTCTACCATACCCAGGAATCTGAACAGAATCTTGATAAATTTGTGAAAGTTCTGAGAGGAGGTCAGGTTTTACTTTGGTGGCAATTTCTAAGCCTCCTACCAAGGAAACTAAAACTTCCACTCTAGTAATTCGGTTAGCTGAACGGAAAGTTTTATCAGGAAACCCGCTAAGAAATGCTTTTTCGTAAGCTGCTTGAATGGCGGCGGCTGCCCAATAATTAGTGGGTACATCAACAAAGGGGACATACTGCCGCTTCTTGGAAACTGTCCCAAATGCGTTGGCGATAATAGCGGCAAATTCAGCGCGGGTAACAGAGTTATCGGGGCGATAAGTACCGTTAGGCAACCCATTGACAATACGACGTTGGGCTAAGGCTGTAATAAATAAGCGTGCCCAATGGTTTTGAATATCCGAGAAGGGAGTAGCAATAGATACCATTGTTGAAAAGCAGCTAGCTGGCCTGGATTTTGATTTCCTTAGCTAATTTAGCAATATCAGAGCGATCGCTGCTGCAATGTCTTAGTAAACTGTCACTACTCAAGATGGGGCATTGGGCATTGGGCATTGCTTTTTCCTATTCCCCATTCCCCATTGCCCCTAATCCCCAGAGGGGGCCCCGAGTTCC
>NZ_CAXTNE010000293.1:0-9211 GCF_964245445.1 uncultured Nostoc sp. | reverse complement strand
GCACGAATCAGGTTAGCTACAAGAATATCGAACGATTAGATATCATAGGTACACAGTACGATGATAATATTCTGGGGGGCAATGGGAATGATACCCTCAACGGTGGTGGTGGCAATGATACCCTCATAGGTGGCAACGGTAATGATAGCCTAATTGGAGGATCTGGTACTGATACCTTTGCTTTCAATAGTTTCAATGAAGGCATTGATGGAATTTATGACTTCAACGCGACTAATGAACTCATTCAGGTATCGGCTGCTGGTTTTGGTGGTGGGTTATCAATCGGTTCACTTCAGACAAATCAGTTTAGCATCGGAGCATCTGCAACCACTAGCACTGAGCGATTTATTTACAACGATGTTACAGGTGCATTGTTCTTTGACCAAGATGGCAGTGCGAGTGCCTTTACTCAGGTACAATTTGGACAACTTTCGAGTGGATTGGCACTAACCAAAAACAATTTTGTGGTTGTTTAATCGTGATTAGCGCTCTATCACTCTAAGCAGAGAAAATAAAAATTGATCGGATTGCGAGGTGTCTAAAGTAGCAACTCGCATCTGATTTATCAATGCAATTATAGCCAGCGATCGCGCGTGGAGTTCTTTCGCAGAGGGAGTTTGTAAACAATATTGGTACTCCCCTCCTAAAAACCTTTAGGTGCGAAAAACTACATAAATCATTGGCTGGCTTTAAAATAAAGTCTTCTTGGCGGATCATGATTTCACCACTATCATCGGTGTGAATCGCGGTTAACTCAAAAGTGCCGATTTGTGTTTTCCATAAATTACTTGACAACGTAGGCATTCTTTAGGCAAGCAGCAAATGCCGCTAAATACTAAGTCCACTTGAAGAGATAGGATCTATGTACAAAAAGATAATTTTAGGAGTAAACCTCTGTCTTTACAAGCTATCACCGTTAAGAGAGATTCTCAACCCCCCGCAGGCTTAATTGTCACTTTGCATGGTTGGGGTGCTAATGCTGAGGATGTAGCATCTTTGTTACCTTTGCTCAATTTACCCGATTACCAATTTGTATTACCCAACGCACCTTATCCTTATCCCTATTCTCCAATAGGGAGGGCATGGTATGACCTACGGGTGGAGAATATGTATCAAGGATTGGCAGAAAGTCGGCAATTGCTAATAGATTTTTTGCAATCTTTAGAAAGTACCACTGGCGTACCTTTGTCACGCACCATTTTAAGTGGATTTTCTCAAGGCGGGGCAATGACTTTAGATGTCGGCTCAAAAATGCCCCTAGCAGGTTTAGCTGTCATGAGTGGGTATTTACATCCTGATGCAGTAACGGCAGATCAAAAAAGGATTCCGCCGACTTTAATCACTCATGGTAGATATGATGAAGTTGTGCCCCTACAAGCTGCTTTGAAAGCACGAGAAACTCTAAAGTCTCTAAAAGTGGCGGTAGAATACCACGAATTTGATATGGGGCATGAAATAAATCTACAAACATTAGAGGTGCTACAAAATTTCGTTGTAAATACAATTGCTTAGTCAGGATTACGAATTTTTTATAAATTATGGTACAAATTCTGACAATTTTCACGAAATTAATGACTTCTAATGAGTAATATATATTGGGTGGCTGCGAAAGAGCGCAACTTAACCCATGCTGAAGGCGAGTGCTGCATAAGGGAGGGGCAAACATTATGACAACTCTAAGCATTTCCAGGAAAGAAATTGCTGCCATGACTGTGGCAGAAGTAGAAGAACTAGCTACACGTCTGGAGCTAGATAATTATAGTAATGCTTTTGAGGGTTTAAATGATTGGCATTTATTGCGAGCGATCGCATTTCAGCGCCCAGAGTTAGTTGAACCCTATATCTACCTCTTAGACTTGGAACCTTACGATGAAGCGTAGTTAAGAGTTAGGAGTTAAGAGTTCTAACTATTTAGTACTAATTTTTGTAACTACTTACTCCTAACTTTTTACCATGCCTAATCCAAAGTTGAACAAGGTTCTAATTGCTGTAGGTGGCGGTATCGCCGCCTACAAAATCTGTGCATTAGTTTCGATGCTGTTTAAAACTGGGGTGGAGGTTCGAGTTATCCTCACCCGTTCGGCGCAAGAATTTATCACGCCTCTGACAATAGCCACCCTATCTCGTCATCCCGCCTACACAGATGATGATTTTTGGCAACCAACTCACTCTCGCCCGTTGCATATTGAGTTGGGTGAATGGGCAGATGTTATGGTAATTGCCCCCTTAACAGCTAATACATTAGCAAAGCTAGCCTACGGGATGGCGGATAATTTACTCACAAATACCGTGCTGGCTTCTACTTGTCCCGTGCTGTTAGCACCCGCAATGAATACGGATATGTGGGAACAGCTATCAGTGCAGCGAAATTGGCAACAGCTATTGATCGATAGCCGATATCATGGGATGAATACAGCATCAGGATTATTAGCGTGCGATCGCATCGGTGCTGGTAGATTAGCAGAACCTCCAGAAATTTTGGCTCACATCCAATCGCTGTTACACACTCAAGGTAAACGAGATTTAGTAGGTAAACGAGTGTTAATTAGCGCTGGGGGAACGCGAGAGTATCTTGACCCAGTCAGGTTTATTGGTAATCCTTCCACAGGTAAAATGGGATTAGCTTTAGCGCAAGCGGCACTTCACCGAGGGGCAAACGTCACCCTAGTACATGGCCCAGCTAATTGGGATGTACCATTAGGAGTGCAAGCGATTCCCGTTCTTAGTGCCGAGCAAATGCAGCAGGCCATGCTGGAATATTTACCCAACGCTGATGTAATTGTGATGTCAGCAGCCGTTGCAGATGTGAAGCCACGAGATTATAGTACAGAGAAATTACCCAAGCGATCGCTCCCCCAAGCCTTACCCCTGGAACCAGTAGCGGATATAGTAGCCCAGTTAGCAAAACTCAAACAACCGCATCAGATATTAATTGGTTTTGCAGCACAAACTGGAGATATTGTCAACCCAGCATTAGAAAAGTTACAGAGTAAAAAACTTGATGCTATTGTTGCCAATCCCATCGATCAACCTGATAGTGGTTTTGGGAGTGATAATAATCAAGCGATATTTTTAGATCGGCAAGGAAATCAGATGGCGATCGCACCTTGTTCTAAATTAGAAATGGCCCATCATTTATTTGATTTTGTCCTATTTTGACCAAGTTCCCTAATCCCTAGTTCTCCAATCCTCAGTATCGCGCCAAGACACAAAAGTTTCTTTTTGCGTCTTGTTGGTGTATTTAAATTTTAAATTACATCATTTAGTGTAAACAACAATTGATGTAAAAAATATCCATTGATTATAGTTATGTACTTTGAGGACGTGCGTCAGTGGCAGGGAACTGCGGAGGCTCTGACAAAGGAGTTAAAACGCCAGATTGAACAGCTTCAACTGTCTATAGAATCACCTGCGCTGCGTACCGTTCGGTTGTGGAGAGCAAAACAACTTTTATCACAACCCAAAGGACAAGAATTTGGATTTCGGCAGGTTTTGGAGGGATTGGCAACTGCTCTCCTATTGAAGAAAGGTTGGACACTTACAGCAATTACTCAAGTTTTACCTTTTTTTTCTGAAGATGCTTTAGAAAAGCAAATTATTGCAGAGGCTCAAGGATATGATGCCAGATATCTGGCTAGTTGATGGACTAGCACATCGCTGTGCCCACTGTGGCACACTAATGCGATCGCATCCCAACAAAAAACTTTTTTCACGAGGGCGCTGTCCAATTCGCCAGTGCATTGGTCACAACTCATCAAAAGTAGCAGAACCTACCCCAACTAACAGAGCAAATCCATTTATTATACTTGTAAATGGTAGTGCGATTGGAATACCAGCTAAAGCAGCTTCACCAATGAATCTTCCTGCAAAGAAAGCATCAATAAAAGTGTTTAAACTAAGCATCAATATCCCCAAAGTGCTGAAAATTGATAATTTAAACATCAGCTTTACAAGATTACCTTGAAGGATTTCATTTGTAATTTGAGATTGTTTTTTTGAAGTCATTTTTTAGTTTTCGCTCATTTCTGTTTACTCAAAAAATGATGATTCATACCCAAATTCAGCAACACCCTACTTTTTATTTTAACCCCGACTGCACGTTCCATAAACTAGCATAAATCCCATTCTTCTCCAACAATTTTTCATGTGTTCCCGACTCAACTAATTCTCCATATTCCATCACATAAATACAATCAGCATTACGGATAGTGGAAAGACGATGGGCTATGGCTATCGTCGTTCGATTAACAGTAATACGCTCCAAAGAATGCTGAATAGCAGCTTCAGTTTCATTATCTACCGCTGAAGTGGCTTCATCTAATATCAAAATTGGTGGATTCTTTAAAATAGCCCTAGCGATCGCAATTCTTTGGCGTTGTCCACCAGATAATTTTTGACCCCGTTCTCCGACTATTGTCTCATAACCTTGAGGTAGCCGCAGAATAAAATTATCAGCTTCGGCAATTTTCGCAGCTTCAATTATTTGTTCATCGGTAGCATTAAAAGTACCATAGGCGATATTTTCAGCAATAGTACCATGAAATAAGAATACGTCTTGGCTGACCAAGCCGATACTGCGACGCAAATCACTTAGATTTAATTTTTGAATATTAATATTATCAATAGTAATTGTCCCAGAAGAAATATCATATAATCGCAATAATAATTTAACTAAAGTGCTTTTGCCAGAACCCGTAGAACCAACAATCGCGATCGTTTTACCTGCGGGGATATGTAAGGATAGTTTTTTAATTACTGACTCTCTATCTTGATAAGCAAAAGTAACTTCTTTGAAGTCAATTTCACCACGAACTTGCTCAATAGGTAAACATTTGTCTCCCGTAGCAATGTTGATGGGAGTATCTAATAAATTCATCACCCGATTGCTAGAAGCCATTGACCTTTGATATTTGTCAAATATTTCTCCTAATGTTACTAAAGGCCACAATAATCTCTGTAATAAAACGAGTAAAACACTGTAACTACCAATAGATATTTTTCCAGCATGTGTCGCCATACCTCCCCAAAACAATAAAGCTGTGAACCCTGCTAAAACTAGCATTCTGATTAAGGGCACAAATGCAGCAGAAAGTTTAATTGCTTTCGTATTACTTTTTCTATATGCTTCGCTTTCTCCTGCTAATCTAGCACTTTCGTAATCTTCAGCAGTGAAACTTTTAATTGTGGTAATACCACTAATATTATTTGCTAGTCGTGAGTTGAGAAAGCTTACCCTTTCCCGCACCTCAGCGTAACGAGCTTCCAGACGCTTTTGATAAATAAAGGAACCCCAAACAATAAATGGCATTGGTAACATTGCGGCAAAGGTGATGGAGGGGGGTAAAATAAAGAATGCACCACTAGTTAAAATGATCAGTGAGGTGATAATACTGATAATCTCATTGGCTCCATAATTTAAAAAATCTTCTAACTGGTTGATATCATCATTCAAAATTGACATCAAACCACCAGTACTACTTTCTTCAAAGTAAGTTGAATCTAATTCTTGTACATGATTGTAAGCATCTAAGCGTAAATTATGCTGGATATTTTGGGCTAAATTACGCCAAATTCTATTATATGCGTACTCAGAAATCGATTCTAGTATCCAGACAATAATAGTGATCAATGAAAGTAGTAAAAATTGCCAAAATATATCTTTTATACCGAATTTGGCAAATACAGAATTTTGCTGCTCTACGAGAATATCTACCGCAATCCCAATTAACCACGGTGGAGCTAAATCTAAAATCGTATTGATGATAGAAAATGATGTTGCCTGCAAAATTTGTTGGTGATATTGGCTACCATAATTGAGCAAACGTTGTAAAGGATGGGCTGAATTTCTCTGATTTTTAGATACTCTAGAAAATTTGGATGTGATTGCCACGACTGTTTATTGTTTGTAGTTAGATAATTGATGGGAGCGATATTTCTAGTAGAAATCGAATTAGGAATTTAAGTACATCTGTTTGTTATTTACTACTTTTCCCTTGCGTCCTATCGGTACACACATTGGCGTCTCTACCACTGGGTCAGGAATAATCCGACATTCCAACCCGAAAACTTCCCGAACCATTTCTTGAGTCATCACTAGTTTTGGTTCTCCAGCAGCAAAAATTCGACCATCTTTGACTGCAACTAAGTAATCGGCATAACGGCACGCTTGATTTAAATCATGTAGTACCATCACAATTGTTCGTCCCTGAGTTTGGTTCAACTCATACAACAAATCTAAAATCTCTATCTGGTGCGCCAAATCTAAAAAAGTAGTCGGTTCATCTAAAAGTAAAATATCTGTATCTTGTGCCAACGCCATTGCAATCCAAGCTCTTTGTCGTTGTCCACCAGACAAAGTATCTAATGCTCTATCTGCTAATTCCAATAAATCTGTAATCTCTAATGCCTGTTGCACGATTTTTTCATCTTTTACTGACCATTGCTGTAACCAGTTTTGATAAGGGTAACGTCCTTGTGCTACTAAATCTTGCACTGTTAACCCTTCCGGTGCTACTGGCCCTTGAGGCAAAATACCTAACTGCTGGGCTACTTCTTTGGTGGAAAGATTAAAAATAGACGTTCCATTAAGATATACTGTACCGCCACGGGGTTTAAGCAATCTTGCCAGACCTCGTAACAACGTTGATTTACCACAACCATTAGCACCAACTAAACCACTAATTTGTCCAGTGGGGATTGACAAATTTAGGTCACGGATAATCGTAGCACCATCGTAAGCTAAAGACAGACTTTTGGTTGAGAGTCCTTTCATAAGTGAAACCATTTTAGATTCTTGAGTTTGGATTTATGAAAACCTGATTTTTGGGTTGATAAAATATTGTTCTTACCAAATTACCAATCCCCAGTCCCTTATTTTTTGCGGTTACGAATTAATAAATAAAGAAAATAAGGAGCACCAACAGCAGCAGTTACTACCCCACAAGGAAGTTCGATAGGTGCAAACAGCGTTCTTCCTAGCAAGTCTGCCATTACAACAATCACTCCCCCCAAGAGTGCGGAAGTAGGAATCAAGCTTTCATGGGTTGCACCTACCAACTGTCGTCCTAAATGGGGTGCGATTAAACCAACAAAACCAATATTTCCAGCGGTGGCGACTCCTGCACCTGCTAAGGCTACACCCACCAGTATGAGTAAAGCACGTTGCCACTCCACTTGACTACCTAAACTTTTGGCGACATCATCTCCTAAATTTAAAGCGTTCAAATGCCTTGCTAATGTCAAAGCCATTGGGACAAAAACAATTAACCAATATAACAAGGAAAAGACTTGCTCCCAAGTCCGGCCGTAGACGCTCCCAGCTAACCAAACCAAAGCATTACTAACATCATAAATGTCCCCAAAGGTAATCATTAAGCTGTTTATGGCACTGGCGATCGCAGACAAGCCAATACCCATTAAAATTAATAAAATCGGAGAACTACCTTGATTCCAAGCCAGTGAGTAAATTAAAACAGCCATCAGTAATGCACCAGCAAAAGCTGATAGAGGCAAAGTATAAACTGGTGCTGAAGGAAATAGCACAATTACTGTAACTGCTGCCAGACTTGCTCCAGCATTGATGCCGATAATACCTGGGTCTGCCAGGGGATTGCGTGTCAGTCCTTGAAAGATAGTGCCAGAAATTGCCAGCGCCACTCCGACCATAAAAGCTACAAGGGTGCGGGGTAGACGCAAATTCTGAATCACGAACAGATGGTCTGGGTTTCCTGTATCTAAACCCAATATAGTTTTCACGATATCTAAAGGCGAGATTGGATATTCACCTTTGGCCACATTCATCACCATCGCTACTGCGATCGCTACTGTCAAACATAGCAGTATGACTGGTACACGTCGCTCGATTCGGAAAGATATCGCCTGCGAACGAATGACTAGCCAATCAACTTTCATCTTTTCACCTTTGACTTAGCGAGATAGACAAAAAAGGGAGAGCCAACTATTGCTGTCATTACACCTACAGGTAACTCCTGCGGTTTGAGCAATACACGGGCGGCAATATCTGCGACCAAGAGTAAAATAGCACCCAAAACTGCACAATAAGGTAATATCCAACGATAATCGGCTTTAATGTAAAATCTCACTATATGGGGAACGACTAAACCAATGAAGCCAATTGGCCCTGCAAGAGCGACGGAACTTCCTGCTAATAAAACTACACTGATAGCGGTAATTATTTTGATCCAAGCTGTCTGTTGACCCAAGCCTTTGGCTACATCTTCACCTAAACTCATAGTGGTAATTTGTCTGCCAAGGGCAAAAGCTACTACTAATCCCATACCGACAAAAGGCAATAATTGTAAGAATAAATTAAAATCTCGACCAGATAATGAACCAGCTAACCAAAATCTAACTTCTTCGAGTGTTTGTTGATTAACAATCAGGATACCGGTGGTGAAGGAAGAAATCAGAGCAGTTAACGCCGCTCCTGCTACCGTTAAATTCAGTGGGGTAGCTCCTCCCCGTCCCAGAGAACCAAGGATGTAAACTAACACTGCTGTTACTCCCGCACCCAGAAAGGCCACAAGGGCGTAAATACTTAGGGATGAACTGCCAAAAATAAAAATTGCGACAACGACAAAGAGGGCGGCTCCCGACTCAATACCTAAAATACCTGGATCTGCTAGGGGGTTTCGCGTCAAACCCTGCATCAATGCTCCCGATACAGCAAGGGCTGAACCGACAAGGATCGCAATTAGCGATCGCGGCAATCTGACGGTTTGAATGACTAGGTGATCGTAGGAACCATCAAAGGCTATAAAAGATGTCAAAATCTTGCCTAGAGGTATTTCTACTGCACCTAGCGTAACACTGTACACCAAACAAATTAACAGCATACACAGTCCCAACACCAGACCAAATAAGGCTGACATTTGTGGCTTTTTCAATCCTCGAGGTGACAATGTAGTGACTTCTATCATAATCTTGCCATCACTTTAAATTAGCACTCTCAATATTTAAGAGCTTTTTAATCATTAGAGTTGATAATCTTTCTTGATAAATATATAGATTACACGATCTTGTAGCCTTTCCCCCATTTTTAAAAGGAATAAAGGATACCCTTCTATTCGTAGTTATCTTGATGCTTTTGCTACTGGAATTAATGCCTATGCAAAACAAAATCCTAACTTGATTGATGATCAAGTTGAGGTGGTGCTACCAGTCAAGGCAGAAGATGTCATGGCTCACTTAC
>NZ_CAXTNE010000292.1:0-9213 GCF_964245445.1 uncultured Nostoc sp. | reverse complement strand
CTTTGACTTTGCCATTAGTGGCACAGTTAAAGCCCCTCTTGCTACCGAAATTTATCTTCTCAATGGCACTGAAAATTCTGAGTATTTAAAAGGCAATGCCCCATCTAACAAGATTTATGGGTTTGGGGGTGCAGACACCATCGTAGGTAATCTAGGAAATGACCAACTTTTCGGAGGCGACGGAAACGATACTCTCTGGGGAGGTGATGGTGATGACCTGCTCTATGGGGATAGCGGCAATGACAAGCTTTCGGGTGGCAACGGTAACGATACGCTATTTGGTGGTGTCGGTGATGACCAACTATTAGGGGACGCAGGCAATGACTGGCTTTATGGGGGCGCAGGCAAAGATGTACTCACAGGGGGTTATGGCGCTGACACCTTTGTGTTCGCTTCTGGTAACGGCACGGACTCCATTACTGACTTTGAAATAGGTAAGGATAGAATTGCCTTGTCAGGAGGTCTCAAGTTCGGTCAATTGTTGATACAGCAACAAGGAAGTCAAACCTTCATTATGGATAGTTCTGATAATCAAGTGTTGGCGAAGTTGGATAATGTTACTGCAAGTATACTTTCGGCTCAACCTTCCACTTTTATCACTATTTAGTTGTGTCTTTTATAACCAAGTCTCTTCTCTTCCTAGGCTGTGCCAACGGAGCAGGTGTAGAGGAATAACTAGATAAAGAAGATTTAATATTGAGCAACTAAATTCTTTTCTGGGCTTCCCTACACCCTATCCTTGTAAAGGGTTGCGTTCAAAAACTGGCATTAATCTGTTGAAGTTCTCCCTGACCTTTAGGTACAGGGATTTTAATTATAGCGTTTCTTAGTCTAGTGAGGTACAGTAGCAACAGTGAGTAAACCAGTTTTGGATATCTTTTAAAGATACTTTATTAAAAGCTTCTTCAATTGCTTTAGCCAAAGAAGGATAATTCCTAACACCGATAGAACGTAGGAGACTTTGAATTTTCGATCAGCAATTTTCAATTGGTGAAAAATCAGGCGAATAAGGTGGTAGATAAATTATATTTGCTGCTGCTGCTTGGATTAATGCTTCAATTTCTTTACCTTTATGAATCGAGCAATTGTCCATCACAACATAGGCTCCTGACCAAAGTTTTGGAACTAGCTTTTGGGAGATAAACACTTCAAATGTGAGTCCATCTGCCGCACCAATAAGACTAATTTGAGTAATCACACCTTTGAAACCAATAGCACCAATTAAGGAGACATTTTTTCCTCGCTTAAGAGGCGTTTACCTCGCACTCGCTGTCCTTTAAGACTAAGGATAAATTTATGCCGGATTCATTAATAAATATTAGGTTTTCAGCTAAAATACCTTTTTAAGGAAATCATTGACGACAAGCCACTGGTAGTGCCAACGAACCAGAATCTGCGCCCGAACAAATAATGTTTTATTGTCTTGGGCATTGTTCGGTTCATTCTTTTGCACCCAGTCAACTACTGCATTGTGGAAACACAGGAAGGCAGTGTGGAACTGTGCCACGATCAGGTTTTCGTCGTTGCGACTGTCGGCGATCGCAGCTATTCTGTTATTGCGTGGCAGATCGCGCGATAAATCCTCTTCTGGCGGAATTTTGACTCCCTCAACCCCGCCGCCGTCAGATTTTTTTCAGCATTTTGCCCAACTTTCAGTTTTACTGGGTCATTTTCCTGATAAAAGTCTTTTGCTTGCGTGGGGTTTTCAGGATCTAGAGTTGGCCTGTCACCATAAACGCTGTTAAGATCGAAAATGGGACGACGCAGATTCTTGAGTTTATCGGTTACAAAGTCAGGTGACAGAGGCGTGAAATCGTCTTTGGTAATATCAGTTTGAAGGTTTGTGACAGCCCGATCAGTGTTGGCAGTAATATCATGATCAATAAACTATCTCCAGTAAGTATAAACCGGAGGTATTATTGAGTTAGCCTTCTCAGGCTCTTCTCTGTCAATTATTGCCTCACCTAGCTTTTTGAGTTTGTCAATAATATCTTGGTTGTTGTCTGCCGGAAGCAGACTGTTTGGATCTCTGGCAATATCTGGGAAGAGATAATCGAAATCTGTCTTTACATCAATCGCCTCAGTCGTTAACGCACGTAAGGCAGTTCGCTGTCGCCTGGTCTGTTCCTTGATATATCCACCGTGGCTAAATTCAAAAGGGAGATTTCGCATTGTTTTTTCCTCTACAGTCGATTCATATGTTGCAAAGATTTTTGGATATGATATGACCTCAAGTCGGGTACGTAGCAGGTAATCATTAAACACGAAAGAAAGCACTTCCCCTGCTTTCTTCGGAATCCGGTAATCCCCTCTGATATGTCAGTTGAGTTACATTGAGGACATTCACAAAATCATGACATTTCGGATTCTTAAAGCCACAGTACCCCTGTGGGTACTATTGGGAAGCTAAAAAATCGAGGCGGTTTGGAGTCATGAATGTGATGAAGAGTTACTCGGTTGGGAGTGCTAAAGCGATCGCCTGTAATCATCTAGACTATTTTTCCTGCCTACAGTTGTGATGATACAACAAATCATTGCTAGTTCAGTTAAGCTGGCAACAGCAGTTTCATCCTCAAAACAATGACAGCAAGTAGTCCCACAATTTTAGCCCTAGACTTTGATGGAGTCATATGCGACGGACTAATTGAATATTTTGAGGTAGCATGGCGTACCTACTGTGAAATTTGGTCTTTTGCTAACGACACACCACCAGATGATTTAGCTTTAAGATTCTATCGCCTACGACCTGTAATTGAAACAGGTTGGGAAATGCCCGTTTTAATCAAAGCCTTGGTAGATGGAATTCTTGATGATAAAATTATTCATGAATGGGCAAGCATCGCCCCAAAACTTTTGTTAAACGACAAGCTGCAAGCAAAAGAAATTGGCGCGAAACTAGATAAGCAACGAGATGAATGGATTACCACAGATTTAGATGGTTGGCTAAGTCTACATAGATTTTATCCAGGTGTAATAGAAAAAATCAAATTAACTCTTGACAGTGGAGTTGATCTATACATTGTGACAACTAAAGAAGGGCGTTTTGTCCAACAATTGTTACAACAAGAAGGAGTGAATTTACCAGCAGAATCAATTATTGGCAAAGAAGTCAAGCGTCCTAAATATGAAATTTTGCGAAATTTAAAGCAGGAAGCAGAAAATAAGGCAGTTAGTCTCTGGTTTGTAGAAGATAGACTCAAGACTTTGCAGGTAGTCCAACAACAAGCAGACCTTGAAGAGGTGAAACTCTTCCTCGCAGACTGGGGTTATAATACCCAAGCAGAACGGGAAGCTGCCCAAAATGATCCGCGAATTCATCTGTTATCACTGTCTCACTTTTCCAAAGATTTCTCTGCTTGGCTTTAAATAGATGAAATACGTTGCAATAATCTCTTGATACCTTTACCCTAAAAGGGCTTGTCATTGTCTAGATTTCTATAATAGTCAAATTGTTGCGTTTCCCGATATCCCGCCAGGAACTTAAGTTCCTGGCTGATAACCCAAGTCCACTCAAGTGGACTGAAATCATTTATTTAGTCATCTGAAGAGAATTTTAGTTATTAGCTTCGGAATTTATTCCAAGGCGAAATGGTAACGAAGTGGGATAGATAGCAAAGATTAGAAACCAGAAGCTTACGTTTTTCAATTTAGGTGAAATAATAACTCATAACGATTCACTCCTCACTTAGCACTTACTTTTATGCTTGACCTTACAAAACTGGCGCGGCAAATGCAGGGTTTAAGTCAGCATCTTACTTTTGAAGCTGTCGCCAGTCGCCAGCGTTTAGAATTGGCACAACAACATCTCCAAAATGCTTACGAGTCTCAACAAGATTTAATTGAGCGCCAGGAAAAATGGCGCGATCGCATTCTCTTTGCTAATGCTACCCCAATTGAGCCATTAGAAACCTGCATTGATATCCCAGTTCCTCCAAAAATTCATACTGTCATCGCTACCGATGGTTCCCAAATTGCCCCCAACCATCACGAAATTGCTTACTGTTATCTTTTAAATATCGGTAGAGTAGTCTTACACTACGGGCAAAATCGCCATCCGTTACTTGATAGTTTGCCAGAGGTATTTTATCGTCCGGAAGATTTATATATGTCTCGGCAGTGGGGAATTAGAACCGAGGAATGGATGAGTTTTCGCCGCACCGCTTCAGAAACAACGGTATTGGCAGAACTTGCATGTGCAGCGAAAGGGGAAGCACCAGCATTGGCGATGGTAGATGGTTCTTTAATTTACTGGTTTTTAGAACAATTACCAATGGATGCCCGCGATCGCATTTTACCCCCTATCCTCGAAGCTTGGCAGCAAATGCGTGATGCTCAAATTCCGTTGATGGGCTATCTTAGCGCCTCTCGCAGCATCGAAACAATGAACTTTTTACGATTGTTAGCTTGTCCTCATACAGTGCCAGACTGTAAAACTTATTGCCCAAATCAGCTAGAAAAAGTAGCTTGTAAAATTTTTGAACAGTTACGAGATACTTCTGTTTGGGCAACCCGACTCAAACCAGGACAACGCAGTACCCTGTGGCGCAGTAATTCCCCCATTCTTGAACTCTATGGAGACCAAGCCATTTACTTTTGCTATGTCCACGTTGGTACCGAAATTGCCCGGATTGAAGTTCCAGCATGGGTAGCAGAGAATATGACCATACTAGACCAAGCATTGGGGCTAATGCTGGCACAAGTCCAAAAAGGATATGGCTACCCAGTAGCGATCGCAGAAGCCCATAATCAAGCAGTGGTAAAAGGTGGCGATAGAACACGTTTCTTTGCCCTCCTCGAACAACAAATGATTAAAGCTGGTCTAAAAAATGTGGGAATTTCCTACAAAGAAGCCAGAAAGCGCGGCAGTATTGCTTAGGAACTTCTAGAGTAATCTATTTAACATCCAGTTAGCCTTTGAATATACGAGTCTTGAAAATGGCGATCGCAGCCATCCAAATTCATGGTGTTTACATTTTTTACATTTATTCCCGTTATTAGCACTGACACGTCAGCCAAGCTAAAGATAGCAAAACGGGCACAATAACCTGGCAAACAATCTTAAGCAGATTAAGGAATTGATGCTGTTAAGCAAAAGGTGCTGCCTTACTTAACACTTCTTATCTTTAATTCAAAATATAAATGTTTACTTTACACCTTTTTGGGGAAACCTTTATTTAGTAGGCAATTAAGTCAAATAAATAGCTGCCTTTCTCAGTAAAAATAGTAACTAAATACTACCTTACTCTGACGGTTGTTACGTATTTGTTCGGAAACCAAACAGTCTTTGTGGGAACTCATATTAGGTAGTGTCTAACTCGATAATATCCCATTGAGATCATTATTAAATTTGCGAAAAACGTATTAACTTATTTTACTTATAAAAAGATTTATACCTAAACAATTTATGAAACTAGTGAAATCTGGGTACCAACAATCTGAAGAAAAATACTCTCGATTTTTCTCACTTTCTATAGATTTATTGTGTATTGCTAATTTTAATGGTTATTTTAAGTATTTAAACCCCAAATGGACACAAACGCTAGGCTGGTCTAAACAAGAACTTATTAGCAAACCCTTTATCGAATTTGTTCACCCTGAAGACCGTGAATCCACTATTGCCGCAGCCCAAAAAATTACACAATCTGTAGATGCAATCAGCTTTGAAAACCGCTATCTTTGTCGGGATGGTTCTTATAAATGGCTGTCATGGAATGCAACTGGGTTCAGCAAAGAAAACTTAATTTATGCAGTTGCTCGTGACATTACCCTTAATAAACAGAATGAGATAGAGTTACAAAACTCTATCCGAGAGCTAGAAGCTTTTAAATTTGCTTTAAACGCCCATTCCCTTGTAGCTATTACTGATAAAACCGGAAGAATAACCTATGTTAATGACCAATTTTGTGAAATTTCTAAATATTCTAGAGAACAACTTCTAGGGCAAGATCATCGTATTATTAATTCTGATTATCATACAAAGGAATTTTTTGCAAATTTATGGAAAACTATTGCTCAAGGAAAAATATGGAAGGGAGAAATTAAAAATAAAGCCAAGGATGGCACTTTTTATTGGGTAGATACTTTGATCGCTCCAATGCTAAACCCAAATGGAAAACCCTATCAATATGTATCAATTCGTACAGATATTACACAGCGTAAGCTTTCAGAGTTAGCTTTATTGGAGCGATCGCGCTTGTCACTTTTGAGCGCAGAAGTCAGTTTAGCCTTATCTCAAAGTGGTACACTTCCAGAAATTCTACAAAACTGTACCAATCCTATTTCGCAATACCTTGATATCGACTTTGCTTGTATCTGGACATTTGAAGGACAAACAAACCAGCTACAATTGCAGGCTGGTGTTCATTGCACAGATGTTACTTGTAGTGCTTTGAACGATAGCCAAGATTTCCCAAATCACATGGTTTTAGCGAATAACATTATTGGCTTAATTGCTCAAAACCATCAATCTATTTTTAACGAAGAACTATCAATTAATAATTCCGAAAAATTTCTCGATTCTACATTCTCAATTTTGAGATTTTCTGCTTATCCCTTAATAGTAGAGCAGCAATTAATTGGTATAATGGCTTTAGTTAGCAAGCAATTATTTACCGAACCAACTCATAACCTATTAAATTGGATTGCTAATAATATTGCTGTGGCTATTGACCGAATCTTGGCACGAGAAGAACTCCTCAGCCGTAGGGAAGCCTTATTACTGCGTCTAGCTAGTCAAATCCGTAGTTCTCTTGACCTAAATATGATCTTACAAACTGCGGTCAATGAAATTCACAGCTTATTACAAATTGATCGTTGCTACTTTCTTTGTTACTTACCGCACCCATCCCAACCAAGCCTAACTATTACTTATGAAGCGCGAAACCCTAACTTCCCAACCATATTAGGCAGTATTCCGCTCCAAAAAAGCACTTTCTTAACAAAAATACTTATCTCTCAAGAGTTAATTTGCATCGATGATATTAAGAGCAAGTCACATCTAGATCATGATGTGCAAGAATTTTTAACTGAATTTGGCATCACATCTCAACTAATGCTACCAGTTAAGAGTAATTCTGGAGAGATTGGGGCAATTGTGTGCAGTCATTGCAGTGGCGATCGCATTTGGAGTAACAGTGAAATTAGCCTCCTACAAGCTGTTTGCGATCAACTAGCGATCGCTATTGATCATGCACAACTTTATACCAAAAGTCGCTCTGCTACTTTAGCGGCTCAAACTCAAGCCAAAAAACTCACTGAAACCTTGCATAAATTGCAGCAAACTCAATCTCAACTGATCCAGAATGAAAAAATGTCTAGCTTGGGACAGTTAGTAGCTGGAGTTGCCCATGAAATCAACAATCCAGTTAACTTTATTCATGGCAACTTAACTTATGCTAACGAATACTTTCAAGAGATGTTAACGCTATTGCACCTTTATCAGCAATACTATCCCAACCCCCAGACAGAAATTCAAGATTTTGCTGAAAAAATTGATTTAGGATTTATTACCGATGACCTTTCTAAACTCTTGTCTTCAATGAATATGGGTACTAATCGTATCCGTGAAATTGTTTTAGGATTGCGGAATTTTTCTCGTCACGATGAAGCAGATAAAAAGCTAGTTGACATTCATGAAGGAATTGAAAATACACTATTAATTTTGCATCATCGCTGGAAAAATAATGGTATTGGGCTGGATATATCTATTATTAAAGAATATAGTAACTTGCCATTAATTGATTGCTATCCTGGGCAGCTTAATCAAGTATTTATGAATATTTTGATTAATGCAATCGATGCTTTAGAAGAGTCAATGGTTAATTTAAAAACAACTCATAAACCGCAAATTATAATTCGGACTGAAATTTTAGACAGTAAATTCGTTGTAATCCGAATTGCTGACAACGGATTAGGGATAGAGGAAAACGTTAGAAAACGCTTATTTGATCCCTTTTTCACCACAAAACAGGTAGGTAAGGGAACAGGGCTAGGGCTGTCAATTAGCTACCAAATTGTGGTAGAAAAACATGGCGGAACTTTGAATTGTCAATCAGAACTAGGAAAAGGCACAGAATTCTGGATTGAAATTCCAATTTAAACAGGATTTAATATGCCTCACAGAAAAGGTCTGGCAACTTTACTTGCATTTTTTTAGACTTTGATCCTCCAAAAATGCGACATTACATCGACTTTGCAGTGGGATTATTCAGATTATTTATTTTAAAGTACAATCCTCATACTTAAATCTAACCACTTCGACTGAGTAATCGGCGCACTACTAGAAATATAGTCAACACCCGTTTCTGCTACACCGCGAATAGTTTCCAAAGTCACATTCCCAGAAGCTTCAATTTTCATCCGGCTATCCTGCTGGCGAATCAACTGCACTGCGTCACCCATCATATCCAAAGGCATATTATCTAACATAATAATGTCAGCATTGTGCTGCAAAGCTTCTTTCACCTGCTCTAAACTTTCCGTCTCTACCTCTATAGTCAAGGGATAAGGTATCTGAGAACGAATACGGGTAACAGCTTCTCCAATTCCCCCAGCCGCCGCAATGTGATTATCCTTAATCATCACCGCATCATCCAACCCCATGCGGTGATTAATCGCTCCACCCAATGCAGTCGCGTACTTTTCCAACAGTCTCAGCCCTGGCGTAGTTTTACGCGTATCTACCAACTGAGCAGGTAAATCAGCAATTTTCTCTACATATATATTAGTCAGCGTAGCAATCCCACTCAACCGCATAGCCAAATTGAGCGCGACTCGTTCTCCCATCAGCAGCGCATCCAGCGAACCATGAATTTCAGCTACTACCTGTCCTGGCTCACACCATGTACCTTCAGCCGCAACCGCCACAAAGCTGACTTTTTCATTCAAAATCTGGAACACCCTAGCAGCTACTGGTAAGCCAGCAATTATCCCTGAAGCTTTAGCTATCCATTTAGCCGAGCCTAGCGTCACATCTTCTACTAGTAGTGTATTTGTTGTGCGATCGCCCCTGCCAATATCCTCCAACAACCAGCCACGCAAAAGTTGATCTAAAACCAACCAGGGCGGCAAAACACCAGAATTGCTCACAAATTTATTGCTTCCTTAGTGACTTTCAGGAATACTATAGCCTAAAACTCTTACCCTCTAAGGCTTTGATAGAGACTGTGAAGCGGTCCAAAGATATTTTGGAAAAATAGTTGACACAAAGAGTTG
>NZ_CAXTNE010000291.1:2490-9290 GCF_964245445.1 uncultured Nostoc sp. | reverse complement strand
GGGGGAGCAGAGGAAGCAGAGGGAGCAAAAGTAATATTCCTTTCATCCTTGTTACTCTGGGAAAGACTGGGTGGTACTCTACTTTTCTTGGGTTGGCTGGTTTCGGTAGTAAATTATCCTTGGCAAGCAATAGCTGTAAGTGGTTTGGGTTTGTGGTTTGTGGGAAGTCGCTTGCGGCAGTACAGTTTCAAGGTAGACTTTGCAGCAGTTTTCGTCATTGGGTTACAGACAATTTGGTTAGGTTGGCGATTAGTACCTGATAATTTACAGAAATTGGCGATCGCAATCGGTACTCAACTTACCAATTCTCAAAATGAACCTTGGGCGTTGCTGGGTGTAGCTTTATTTCCATACATAATTTTGATGGTGGCGCTCACAGATAGTCTGCATCGCACCGAAAAGCGAGAATTGGCTAAATTTGGCGAACTGCTCACCCTCTTATTTGGAGCTTTTTTAACAACGATCGCTATAGTAAATCCCGCATTGCGATCGCTAAATCTGCTATTTTCTACCATCACTCTTGCATTCGTCACTCAACGCCGATCCCCTGCATCCCTTCCCCTGATATATCTAACTCACATCATCGGAGTGCTGACTTTTTGTTTTACCATTAATTGGTTATTACCAACCCTGAGTCACCCAGCCTGGGCAAGTATTTTATTAGTTCTGATGGTTGCAGAATGGGTATTTAGCCTAAGCGAAGGTTTATGGCGACATAGTGCCTGGGATATCGGTTTAGGACTAGCCGCCGCTAGTTTTTTCCTATTGTGGATGAATGCAGAATCATCTTGGTATGGCATAGCTGATGGACAAGCTCATTGGGGAGTCTTATGGCTAGTTACGCCTATAGCTCTCACGGGTGTTGCCAATGCCACAATTATAGAGCGTCGCCTTACTAGCCGTTACTTGAGTGTATTGGCTGTGGGAGTTGCCCAGTTACTGACTTTACAACTACCAGAAACCAGATTAATCGGTTTAGCCGTAGGAACGGGATTGATGTTTGCAAATACGCGCTATTTGCGAAACCAAATATCTGCGGTAATTAC
Source organism: uncultured Nostoc sp. (assembly GCF_964245445.1). Classification (GTDB taxonomy): domain Bacteria; phylum Cyanobacteriota; class Cyanobacteriia; order Cyanobacteriales; family Nostocaceae; genus Nostoc. The sequence goes on along the minus strand of NZ_CAXTNE010000291.1, from coordinate 8,244 downwards.
AGAAGGATTTCTTCTGAGTTTCATTGTGGCACTTTTATGGGTAGGCGTACCTGGCTTACCTCACCTCTTGCTATCAGGTTGGTTTGTCGTCGGGGCGATCGCAATCCTAATTTTATGGTTAACGCGGACATTTTTGAACCGACGCGGTAACGAATTAGCAATTATATATGCAGCCGCCAGTGATAAATGGGCGATCGCCTTGTGTGGTTTTGAGTTGTTTGGTTTAACGCTACACTCAATACTAATTTACTCAGGGTTTATTACTTCTGGATTTTTGTACTTAGCTGCCACTGCAATCACCTTGGTAGCCATTGTTTATCGCAGTTGGCGAGAACCGACAAATTGGGCATTTTATGGCATCGGTTGGTCTTTGGAATTGTTGACTGCCCAAGGGCTGGGATTTGGGGAAGGATCAATAGTTAAGATTGCAATCGCAAATATTGCTTTAGGTTTAACCGCTCAACTTGTTGGCGAGTGGTGGCGGCGACGACATCAATTAGAAAGGCTTCCTAGCAGTTTTCACATTTTGCCATTAATTTATGCTGCATTGAGTGTATTGCTGCGTGTGAACACCTTCACCGAATGGACTGGTTTGTATTCTTTGGGTGTAGCTTTAATTATCATTGGCGTGGGGCGACGCCGCGAAGACTTTAAACCCCTGCTGTACTTAGGAATTATTGGCGTATCAATTTCTGCTTATGAACTTTTGTTCTATCAAATGTCACAAGCTTCAACAGAAGCATTAGGTGATGGATTGATTGCCATGTCTACTCTTGGCGCGAGTATTATGTATGCTTACCGTATCCTATCGCCAAGGCTTGTAAGCTATTTACGGCTAACTCCTCAAGAACTGAAAGGAATTGCCCATATTCACTGGGTTTGGAGTAGCTGTTTATTAATGGCTGCCATTCCTCTTCCCATTGGAGTTAACCGTTTAGTGGGATTGGGAACAGGGGTATTTTTGATTCGTTATGCCATCTTTCAAGGACGAAATTTGCCCACTTCCCCCAGCATTTTTGGAAGAATTACAATAGCCGAAATGTGGGCTTACCTTGGCTTATTAGAGGTAGCCGGGATGAGGGTTTATTGGCGCGAGACAGCAGTGGGAAAATTTTGGGCTGGGCCGTTAGTTCCTTGGAACGGTGCGATCGCCTGTGTAGTAGCCTATTTTCTATATATTCTGCCTTGGGAAAATTGGGGTTGGTCTAAAAGACCTTGGCAACAAGCCGCCTATATCATACCACTGATAATTTTATGGGAAACTAGACTGCAAACTTACCCCATTACCTTGCTACTCGCAGCTGGATTTTACATCTTCCTTGCAAAGGTGGGTGAAAACATCCGTTTTACTTATGTTAGTGTGGCGTTGATTGATTGGGCGCTTTACCGTTGGTTTGATTCCTTACGCCTGACTGATGCTTTGTGGTATGTAACGCCAATTGGGTTATCACTGCTTTATATTGCTCAAGTAGATACCCAACTGAAGCTACCAGAATATAAAGCCGCTCGTCATATTCTGAGAGTGTTAGGTAGTGGTTTAATTTGTGGGTGGGCAATTTTATTTAATCAAAATCCAGCCTGGATACCTGGAATTTTTAGCCTCATCGCCATTTTTACCGGATTAGCTTTGCGAGTCAGGGCTTTTCTCTACATTGGTACAGCCACTTTTTTAATCACTACAATCTATCAATCAGTCATTTTTAGCTTGCAGTACTCCTTTTTAAAATGGGTTGTTGGCTTGCTAGTTGGCATTCTACTGATTTACATCGCCGCTAACTTTGAAACCCGTCGCGCTCAAATAACTTCTTTAATTCGTAGCGCCATTGATGAATTTCAATCATGGGAATAGATAAGCTAAAGATTAAACTAATTAGACAGGCGATCGCCCAAATTCAAGATACCTGTAAAATTAAGCAAGAGCGGTGGCTTTGCTAAAGCCTTCTAGACGCTCTGCGAACGGCTAATATCATGTCCGGCTAATTAGTTATAATTCCCTTTCTCTATGCAGAAAGCCCAAAAACCCGTCCCCTCTGCGCCTCTGCGGTCTTAATAATAAGTCTTTAACCGGACATGATATAACGCATAGAAGCACAAAATAATGACACGGATTCCATTAACAGAAGCTCAACTTCGTTTACCCGAACTGAGGTTCTTGTCAGCTTTTGGCGATTAATAGTGGGCTGATTTAGGTAGAAAGCAGGAGGCAGAGGCAGAAGGAAGAAAGAAGAAAATTACAGAAAGTCCTGCGGTGCAAGGGTTACAGAATCTCTATATCACAATCTTGTTTTTAAGATAGTAATTTAAAAATCCGATTTAAGAGAGTGTTCTTATCTTGTTTTTAATTAGATAATCAAAGATGAACAAGCAAAATTATTCGCGATCGCATTTTATTCGTGAGTAATAATCGCAAATTATTTTCCTATCTTCTTTGTTTGTACCAAATTGGGATGCTCCCATCCAGAAGGATAGATAATATTAGGATTGATTGGTCAAAGAAGAGGAAAAGGGGCAGGGAGCAGGGAGTAAGGGGGAAACCCCATAAATAAATTTAGGGGCAAGAAAACGGACGCATTATTTCTTGTGCTACGCATCTCGAAATAAATATTTTTGCTTTTAGGCATAAATAAATTTAGGGGCTTGAAACCCTTTTTACAGGGGAATTCCAGTATCTTTCTCCCCTGCTTCCTGCCCCCTGCTCCCCTGCCTCTTGGTCAAAGCAGTGTTTACCAGCAGTATCAAAGGCTCCAAAACTTTGTAATGTGGTATCCTTTTCTTTCACTTGGGTGAGCAAATCGTTTTACAACGAGAGAACATGTCCCAAAATTCCCGTTACATTTTTGAGTGTAGTGAGAATATTTACGGTATTTTCCACCTTACCAATTGCTTGAGTTAAGTCTTTTATTCCTTCAAGCAAGTCTTTTTCTAACTTCTTTAGACTCCCAGCTATTTTTTCTAAAGCTGCGGTTTCAAGTTGACTGCGTAAACTCGCTATCTTTTTACGTTGATCAACAAAATCTCGTTTTCGTGACTCGTCCTTTTCATTTTCAAATTTTTGTTGCATTTCTGGTGAATCGAGATTGAGTTCTATATTCCTAATTCTCTTCAGAATTTCTTCACGCTCTCTATCAATTATTGTAGATTCTTCGGGTGCAATTCTTGAACTAAAATTCATGGTAATTCTCCTACAATGTAAATATCTACTTTGCTTTTTTATCTGCTTCAACAAGTTGTAGAAAATTATCAACATCTTGTAAAAAACCATTTAGTCTAGCAAGACTTAATTTTCCTTCAATAAGACCTTGAAAAACTCCTTGAAACTCACTTAATGCATTGCTAGCATCTTTAAGTTCTTTTCCTCGTCTCCTTATTAATATTTCCCGTCGAGTTTCAATCCATGCTTCTTTGTCAGGAATTTCTGCGTCCTGAGTTAGTGGAAGAATAACCAAACGTTCTTCTTCTGCTTGACGAATAAGTTTGGCATCCTGTTCAATTGAATCTCCAAGAATTTTTAACATCTCCGTATGAATAGTTAGTTCGTGCATAATTGTGCCATTACGTTTTTCTAGTTCATTGCGTAGTGCTCCACGAATTTGTGATGAAACTACAAGATTGGTAATGCCTTCAAAAAGACCTGAATTTGTAATCAAATTGCTCCCTTGTAGTTCTTTACCACTATTATTGAGATTATCTACTACTCCGTTAATTTCTTCTTGTGCGCGTGCAGGTGCATCGGAAGAAGCAAGTTCGTTAAGCAGTTGAAAATAATCTCTTAATAGATTGTTATGTTTGCGTAACTTATCAATAACCTCTAAACGTTGTTCATCATTTTCAGTAAAGCTTTTATAATCTCCACGTGTTTGATTGGTAATTTTGTCATTATTTAATAATTGCTCAGAAGTGTAATCTATGTGTATGTCACTGGCGGCATCAAGTAATTTATCAACTGCATTGGCATATTCATTTTCTGCTTTGGCAAATTTTTTGTATTCATCTGTTGAGCGACACCCTGTTGTTAGCGTTGCAATTACTGTAAATACAACGACGGTTTTACGAAAAGTCCTCTTCATAAACTAATGATTGTTTGCGTTATTATTGAGTTTGGAGGTTAACGTTAATACCGTAGGCTTACCGGAAGCAAAACGCTGCGAATTGCGAATAGAAAAAAGCAGATTTGTTTGACCTACGCACAATATTAAGTTGATTACGTTAGTTGAATTCCTATCTGATTAGCACGGAGATGAATAATTTGCGCCAGTCTAGTTTGCGTTATTATTGCAGTTTGATCGCCTTGCCATTTTTGGTAATTAGTACGAACTGAGTCTAATTCTCGCTGTAACTCTTCTTTACTATTCATTGCCATAATTTGGCTTTCAATTGGGTTAGTACTGTGAGGACTGGGATTTGGTTTACTATTTTCATTCGGAATTAAAAAATTCATAGAGCCTCCAGAAGGATAATATTAGGATTGATTTACAAAACTATCGAATGCATCTTCATCTAGTTTTTTTCCGCTAATCGATAAATCTTTGATATTTTGACCTACAGCGCATAAAGTTGTACAGCAGCCATAATTTCCATCCTACGAAAATATTATTGAATCTCAAGCTTCTTGTGTTTCTGAATTTTTGCTTTTCTAGAAACCATAATAGTTTTAATTTTATCTATAGAAAATCTATATAACTAATATTTTTTCTAATATTTTTTTATAGAAACCTCATATAAAAACTCATCTTAAACTAAGTTCAAGCCTTATATTCCGGATTTATCGCTTGTGATAAAAAACACTTAGATTAGTCAAATTTAGGATAATTTAATTGATACATTATCGAATGGCACTAAGAAAAACTGAAACACTTGTGTTTAAGCAGTTTGCAATTGCTTTCGTAATTCGTGCCGGGGTTTGGTCATCAAGGGGTAAATTTTTGGGCAACGTTTGCGGATTTGTGCTTCACTTCTTGCGGGGCGATGTCTGACGACAAGCCGCAAGAGAGCGGCAACGCCAAAGGCGAACGCGTCTACGCTCACAGTCTTGTGAGCAATAACTTTAAGTAAAGTAGAATAAATTTGAAGACGTTTTGTTGAAGTTGCGGCTAACAATTCGGGAATAAAGTTATTTAAATGATGGCGAGTACCTTGCAATGATAGGCGTAACGGAGGACTACCGTAAGTAGTACCTGCCCACCGCACCATAAATATTCTGTTGTCACTTTTTCTGATAAGCTCTGTGCAGCCTGACCAAAAAATTTTTGGGGAATCCCTGCATCGCCCCCACCCATTTCGCTGTGTCTGATGCGGGAGCGATCGCTCGACCAGCCCACTCACTACTCATTGATTAAAAGTTGAAGTGCTTACCTCATATAGCTTAGAGCTTTTCTTAGTGCCATTCCTCTCAGAGCGTAAGCTTGAGATAAGTAGATATATCACCGTTGAGAGCCATAATTGCAGTCATATTCTCAAAAGCTTACATAGTTTGAAGTCTGTATTCTATTTGTTATTGAGAAAATATTTTTCTCTCGAAAAAGTCTCCAAACTGACAGAATCAAGCAGTGTCATTCATCCCTATCCCACGCAAGCGGAAATAATTAAAAAAGCCGCAGATGCTTACTGTCGTACTCTTTTGACTGCAAATACCAAACAAATTCTGGAATTTTTGGTCAATCCCTGCAAGATTGCATAATTTATTTGTTGGAAGTCCCTGATACATCAAAAAATATTGCTCCAGAGTTGACGTTTCGGTGTTTCGCGCAGTCTGTA
>NZ_CAXTNE010000291.1:0-2390 GCF_964245445.1 uncultured Nostoc sp. | reverse complement strand
ACGTTTCGGTGTTTCGCGCAGTCTGTAACAACTTCTGCCTTAACCTTACTCAGTGCTAAGTCGTGAGTGAGAAAAAAGTTTGGTTTCACTGCATACCCCTACGGGCAAGCAAGCTACAACCCAACCTATGAATCTTCAAAACCTACGCAGTATTAAAAGAAGGGGAGGTAAATTGGTTAAATTACTCAAACTTTAGTCTTTTTAACAACAATCAACAATTTTACGCAGGACAATCTTTTGAAAAATTGTCCACTATAGAATAAGTTATTTTTCAGGCAAAAGAGTATTAATTATGGCAAGACATAAACGCGATTCACGTATTCTTAGCAAAGCTGAGATGCGCTTGGCAAGTATTAAATCTATCAGCCCTACTCTAGATGTAGGAGACGATTTAACGGTTAAATATTATACAGATAAAATCGCTAGTCTCCGTCAATCTTTGGAAGCCTACAACACCACTCTCTCTACTATTGATGTTTTATTAACTCAAATTACCGAAAATGAAAGAGATTTGGCAGACTATTCTGAAAAAATTTTGCTTGGTGTTGCTCATAAGTTTGGTAAAAATAGCCATGAGTATCAGATGGCTGGTGGTACTCGTAAAAGCGATCGCAAGCGTAGTGTACGCCAAGGTGTTGTTTTGACTACCAGCTAATACCAATTCGCAATTCGCAATTCGCAATGGCAACTCTTGGAGACGCTATTGCGAACGCCCCGCTACGTTCGCGCAGCGTCTTGTAGAGAAGAGAGCAATTAAAAAAATTAGAGATACTTGCCTTTGTGGATTTACATCTGTTTCATAATTTTAGTGAATTGGTATAAAGGTAAGACTCTTGAAAAGTGAAGGTTAAAAAGATGAGGGAGATGAGGAAAATTAAAAGGATAGGGAATACAAAGATTTCACCCACTCCCATTCCTGTGTCAAACCCTCTCTCAAGGAAACTTGCGGCTGATATCCAAGAATTTTCTTCGCTTTAGACACATCAGCAGCCGTGTGGCGGGCGTCTCCCATCGCTTTTTCTATGTGGTTTCTTTTAATTGATTTCCCGACAATTTCTTCCATCGTATCCAAGACTTCTGCTAAAATCACCCTGCTACCGCCACCGATATTAAAGATTTCTCCCACTGCTTCAGGTGTGGAGGCGGCGGCTAAATTGGCGGCGATGACATCACTAACAAACGTAAACTCCCGCGTTTGCTGTCCATCGCCGTAAATAGGAATCGCCTCATCCTGCAAAATCGATTTAAAGAACTTATGAAATGCCATATCTGGGCGCTGTTTGGGGCCATATACTGTAAAATAGCGCAATGTCACACAGGGGACGCCAAAGTTTTTGTGATATAGTTCACATAAAAACTCGGCAGCTAATTTTGTAATGCCGTAAGGAGAAACTGGTTTAGGACAAATTCTCTCGTGGGTAGGTAACGTTTCTGCATCACCATATATACTAGATGAAGAGGCAAACACTAACCTTTTCAGGTGTTTAGCATCCTTAGCTGCTTCTAGCAAAACTTGTGTAGCGTTAATATTTCGTTCTGTATAACCTCGAAAAGCTTTACCCCAACTTGCTCTAACACCTGCTTGCGCCGCTTGATGGTAGACTATATCAACATCTTTTAAGAGTTTCTGCCAATCTAAAAACTGAATATCTCCTTCAATTAATGTAAAGCCAGGTGACTGATGTAAGTGTGCAATATTCTTACGCTTTAACATCGGATCGTAGTAATCATTGAATTCATCAATCCCGATCACTTCTTCTCCTTGTTGCAGCAATGTTTCTGTAAAATGAGAGCCAATAAAGCCAGCAGCTCCAGTAACAATAATTTTAGCCATGTTGCCTATTTTTTGATATTTTAATTGTTTTCTATATTCACAGATTCATAATTGTAATCAATAATCGTCATTACTTGAAGATGATTTTGTTTCTCAATTATTTAAATGGTTAAAAAACTATCATAAATAGTTAAATATTGTACTTACATTGGAATAGGTTTAATATATTTGTTTAAGTATTGCAATTTGATAAAAGTTATAATTATACTAATTAACTAAGTTAAACTTTAAGAATAAATACAGTAAAAATTAAATATACTGGTTCTTAGTTGAGTAGGTACAGAACCCCATTACCAATCTAAGAGCAAACAAAGAGCTTGCTCTAATGAACTTCATTTGATTACGAAAAGCTATATAGCGGTTCTCGCTTAGGTGTAGTACAGTTTTGACCTCACTTCCATTCCTCTCTCCTTTTAGGCTACGGTGTACACACAAGTCTGAAATAGCTGATTAACCAGGGTTTTACCCCACCCTAACCCTCCCCTTAGAAAGGGGCTACGGTGTACACACAAGTCGGAAAAACTTCATCTACCAGAGATTTGCGGTGAAGCAGCGC
>NZ_CAXTNE010000290.1:0-9311 GCF_964245445.1 uncultured Nostoc sp. | reverse complement strand
ATGGACATTGCACAGTAGATGACCTCAATTCATCCCCCTATTATGCAACGCCCAAGCGAACTGTTACAGTTCCTAGTGCATCAATTCCTCCAGTCACAGATTGAACGGAAAACTCAATCAGTTGATTGGGAATCTGTACCAATCGATTGATTACTTGATACACCGCATCCACTGGCCCAGTACCTACACTCGCATCCGTAAGGATTTTACCTTCAGGAGTGACAATTGTAATAGTTGCAGTTGGGCAAGTGCAGTCACCGCAGATTACCTGGACGTGTTCGATTTGGAAGCCACTTTCTACTTGAATCTGCATTTCATCTCGAACGATCGCCTCTAAATCCCAATCTGAGATTTCTTTTTTCTTATCGGCGACTTCTTTGAATCGATTGAAGGCTTTATTTAAATCTGCCTCGTTCAATTCAAAACCCAATTCCTTGAGCCTGGTACGGAAAGCATTTCGTTCAGTTTGGCGTTAGTCGCCTTCCCGTGCGTGAAGCGCTCAAGCAGTTAGAAGCAGAAGGATTGGTGACACTGCATTTAAATCGTGGTGCGATCGTATCGGTGTTGACAGCACAAGAGGCGCAAGAAATTTGTGAAATTCGTAGCGCCTTGGAAGTGAAAGCGATACAGTTGGCAATACCCAAGTTCAAGGAAACAGATATAGAAAAAGCTGCTGTGATTCTGGAAGCGACAGATCAAGCAACTGATGCAGGTGTGTTGGCGAAACTCAACTGGGAATTTCACGCGACGCTGTACGCCACTGCTGAACGTCCCCGGTTGCTGACAATGATTAAAACTTTACACGTTAATTGCGATCGCTATGTCCGGGTACAATTAGCGCAGATGGATTACCAGGAGCGATCGCAAAAAGAACACTATCAACTCTTAGATGCTTGTCAAAAGCAGGATACAAAAGCTGCTGTCAGGTTACTGAAACGACACATAGACACCGCAGGAGAACAGCTAATTGTATACTTGCAGCAAATTGCTCAAAAACGCTGATTATTTAATGATCTAGTAGAACAGACTAAACGGGAAATTTCCACTATTGTGTTCAATAAACCTCTCCCTACCTTGAACTAAAGTTCAACTCTATCTATTCCTCTCCGACTCGGAGAGGGACGGTTTTACCTAGTAAAACTAGGGAAAGGTCTTTTTAAGTTGTTCAGAGAAATAAATAGGATCGTCCATGAAAAAACTGATCCAGCGTATTAAAAGATTGCTGCAACGTATCTTCAAGAGGTTTGCATCAAATTCTCAGCAGACATCACCCTTAATAAATTCTCGCCCCTTAGAAACTTCTATTCCTAGTGTTTCTCCCCGATGGAAATCTGGTTTAGTACTTGTGTGTTCACAATGTGCAAACGAGCGCTCAAATAGTTTTCATCCAACTAGCAAAAGCTCAACAGCTTCCGAAGACTTAGAGAATTGGTTAAAATCTCGTTTAAAATTTGAGGGATTATGGGGAGAATTTCGGGTAGTTAGCACCAGTTGTTTAGGAGTTTGTCCAAAATCCGGTATTACTGTAGTTATTGTAAGTAATGGAAGTGGCGGTAATAGCCCATGCTTGATTGTAAATCCCCAGAGCGATCGCGAACTTCTCTACTCACGCATCAAACAGAATAAAGGATGACTTTACAGCTTTATTAACGCCTAGATTAGGATATTTTTTCACTAAATTATTGAATGCTAAACGAGTGGTTACAACCCAACTGTAACTTTTACGCCAACCGCAGATGAGGACACTTTTGTAAAAACCCAGATGCCTTATTGTGGGCATCTAAGTTATGAGTATGTGCTGGCGTAGGTCGAATAATGCCACCAAACAAGTCATCTAACCCGTAGGGAGTAAAAAATTGCCATTGGCCTTGTGTATCTAGCCGAACTCCTACAGCAGTAGCAGTGTGCAGCCAATCTGTAATGCCATCCTCTGTACTAGTGTAGGGTCTGCTACCAGGCCGCCAACGAGCAAAACTAGCTTGATTTTTTACATCAAACTGTTCATCAGGAAATTGTTGTGTGAGAGTCGCCTTTGCTGCTAGTTCTTGAGAACGGTTCCCCTCTATATCAAAGAATGCAATATCAAAATCTTTAATACCTAATTTACACTCATTGCCAAAAATTGCAGACCAAACAGTGTTTCGGACTGCACCCCCAGCTAACCACCAGTTAGGTAGATTTAGTTGAGCGATCGCTCTTAATACTGTATCAATAGGTGTATCAGCTAAAATCATCTGTAGACGAGTGTTACTATTCATATCAAATTTCTGGGATTATTAACTAAAAGGTGAAAATATTATTCACATCTCATTAAGCTTACGGTCTTGATAGACCTACTGTGATACTTGGCAGGTCAAGATTTATTAGGGTAACTGCTGAAGTCGTAGTATAGAGAACAGGATTTTACGGAAGGTTAAATTGTGGATTTATAACTTTTATTTATGGAAGATTTATTTGCGCGGCTAGAACGCACATTCAATCCTGAACTGCCTTCTTTAACAGAGTCACAACAACAACTTCTACAAGAACTCAGCATTGATAAAAATCAACCTGGTATGATTCTGCATGACTTTCAAACCCTAATAGATTTCTTGCAACCAAATGGAGTGGAAGTTAGTAGTGTTAATAACCTTTTACCACTGAAAGTACTATCAGAAGTTAATTCTCGGTTAAGTCAACCAATTGAAACTAAACTCAAACGCCCTGTACAGAAATCATACCCCTATATTAATGGACTATATCTGTTATTACGCAGTTCTGGGATAGCCCAAATTAAATCCCAAGGTAAGAAGCAAATTTTAGTATTAGACACAGCTACCTTGGAATCATGGTCAAATCTCAACCCAACAGAACGCTATTTCAACTTATTAGAAGCCTGGTTAATTTGGGGAAATAACGAAATTTTGGGTGAACATCAAGACTCATTCGGAAATTTATTTAGATGTATTCAACTTTGGACTCGCGTCCCAGATAAAGGTTTAAAATTTCCTAAATATGAAGACCAATACAATATTAGTTATTATCCAGGTCTGCATAATGTTGCCCTGTTAGAGTTATTTGGATTGTTATCTATCAAGCAGGGAAAACCGCAAGAAGGTAAGGGGTGGCGTATTACCAGTTTACAACGCTTGCCCTTTGGTGATGCTCTGTTGCAATTATTATTTCCGCTAGGTATACGAGGAGAATTACAGGATGATATAAATGTTAATTTTGGAAAATTGCAGTCACACTTACAACCCTTTTTTCCAGAATGGGAACATAACTTATTTGTTCCACAGCAAGGTTTTACTGATGGTATTTATATTTTTAAAGTGTCCATTTATGAGGCTTGGAGACGCATTGCTATACCAGCGAAAAAACCATTAGGCTGGCTAGCAGAAACAATTCTTGATGCTTTTGATTTTGACTACGACCATTTATATGAGTTTAGTTATAAAGACCGTTTTGGTCGCACAATTAAAATAGGTCATCCATACATGGAAACACCCCCATTTGCTGATCAAGTACAGATTGGTGATTTGTCTTTAGAACCGGGTGCTAAAATCACCTATCTTTATGATTTTGGTGATAACTGGAAATTTGATGTGCAGTTAGAAGCAATTAATCAGCCTGATAATAAAATCAAAAAATCAAAGATTTTAGAAGTTCACGGAAATGCACCTCAACAATATTGGAGTGAGGATGAAGATGAGGAGAATGAGGGAGAGTAATTGTACTATTTTAGTAACTCGATTTCTAAAATAGTAACCCTGGTAAAACTAATGTAACTTTCTAAACAAGTGATGAAATGATAATCTTTCTACTAACTAACTGTCCTGCCGAAGGAAATCTTAGTAAAATGATTTAATAAACCTATTAAATTATTTAAAATAGCAATATTGAACTCAAATTATAACCTCAGTTTGTATATCATAGAGTTTTACTTAGTTGTTTGCCAAGGATGTTAAAAAATATAACACGGTATCAATATTTTTCCATAAAATCTTACTGGATATATTGAATTATGTAATTTAGGTACGATCAGAGAATAAACTGAATTTCAGTTCATTATTGAAAGTTTTAACAGTTATTTGCACACAAAATTGATGAAAAACGATACACCAGAAGAATTAAACCCAGACAAAGAGATTGGGCGCTTGATTGATGAAGTCATGTCTTCATCTCTGACTGATGAACAGTACCGCAAAAAGATGCAGCGACGCAAAGAAGTGCAGGATCAACGCATAGCACAAGCTGTACCAGAAAAAGGATTAATTATTGTAAATACTGGTAATGGTAAAGGTAAAACTACTGCGGCTTTGGGGATGGTGTTACGATCGCTAGGTCACGGGTATAAAGTAGCGATCGTCCAATTTATCAAAGGTAGTTGGGAACCTTCAGAAAAACGGGTTTTCAGTAATTGGGAAGACCAGTTAGAATTTCACGCAATGGGCGAAGGCTTTACCTGGGAAACTCAAGACCGCGATCGCGATCTCGATAAAGCTAGCGCCGCGTGGGAGAAATCATTAGAATACATCCGCAACCCAGACTTTCATCTGGTGTTGTTAGACGAAATCAATATCGCCCTCAAAATGTCTTACTTAGAAGTAGAAGACGTTTTAGCGGGTTTGGCGCAAAAACCAGCTAACAAACACGTTATTCTTACAGGTAGAGGCGCACCAGCTGCAATAATAGAGCGTGCTGACCTCGTAACCGAAATGACCCTAGTTAAGCACCCTTTCCGCGATCAAGGCGTTAAGGCGCAACCAGGAATTGAGTATTGAAGAAGAATGCAGAATTCAGAATTGCTGAATTCTGCATTCTTGAGTGTGGGGGATGAACGCGGAAAGTTGCAGATAAGGCAATACAGTTCAGTTAAGGCTAAAAACTCAAATCGGTGTAGGTTAAGTTGAGGAACGTTATCTCGGCGGATACTTTAACACTGTTAGGCAAGAAAGGAGGTTTCAATGGAACTTGTGCATGAGTTTACTTGGCGTGTTGTTTCGACAACGCCTCACGAAGTTGGCGCTGGCCCTTATGGAACGCGCCTTTATTACGAGTTGCCAGACGCGACTATTAGGGGTGAGCGTCTAAATGGAAAAATGGTGGGAAAAGGCGGCGACTGGATGCTAGTGGGGCCGGATAGTTACGTGCAAATTGACGTTCGGGCGCAGGTACAGACGGATGACGGCGCGATCATTTACATTCGCTATCGCGGCCCAGTAGAAGTGACTGAGAAATTTCAGCAAGCTGCGGATACATTCGGCGAAACCGATTTCAAAGACCAACTTATTCGCACATATTGGGAACTTGAAACGGGCGACTCTCGCTACACTTGGGTCAATCGCACAATCTTCGTTGGTGAAGGGCGATTGCTTTCTAACGGACCGGGGTTGCTGGGAATGGAACATCTCGTTTACCGCCTCGCTTGAGAGCCATAACAATGGCACAACATATAAAAAGAGAAACAATAATTGATTTACAACTGAAGGGAAAACCAGGTTAAAGACAATCCCGAACTCAGAGGCAAGGGCGAGTGTTGGGGCATCGTTAACCATATTGGCGAATTCAGTTGTACAGTCACAATGTGCGATGGGCAGTACATCTTGAGAATTGACCACTTGAAGTCACTAAACTACCTAGAGTCGGAATGTCAGCAGATGCAATCAATCAGGTATCGCACAACTGAATGGATTTTTTGCCATATGCCTTTACGCTGCCAACGTTGAAAATAAGAGTATACAGTTTGCCATGTTGGTAAATCATCGGGCATCATTCGCCATCAGCAGTGTGCAATTTATATACACCCTCTTAGACTTTGAATTTATTTATTTATATTTGACTAGCTTTGTGTAGATAACTATTGGAGATTATTTGCACATTTGCAATGTGCGGCGATCGCTAGCAGTGATAGAACTTAAATGATAAAAGTCTTGCAGAGCCACCGAGTAAGGATAACTGCTTAACTCATCTTCACTGACTTGAGGTAGTCTATTGCTTGCAGCTACCTGATTAGACTGAGTAGTACTGGCTTCATTTGACGAACTATTAACCGTCATCGCCAACTCTCCTGATCGGTTGAGTGTACCCTGAAAACAATTAAACTCTGAGTGGGGCATAAACAATGCACCCGTTACCTTATCCTGCTGCTTTTGAAATATGATATAACCTTGACCAAGCTGGTTTGATTTCGGGGATTGACCATAAAGGTAAATCCCATCTTTTACAGGAAAATCCACTTTTGGCAAAACTCCAGCATCTTTTGTAGCTCCCTGAGAATTTGGAACCAACGCTGTGGTTGTAGATAATGTTTTTCCGTTATGACCAAAAAACCCTCTATCTCCAGAAGCCGCATTAAGTTGACTTCTCTCCTCCCTAACTCTTCTTAGCTGCGACAAAAGAGAGTTGTCAGTGGTTTTCTGAATTTGAGCCGATGATAATGAAGAATTTGTAACTGGTACTACTTGAGTCTGCTTGGCTATAAAGCCCAAACCCAAAAGTAAGCCTAAGCCTGCGAGAGAAATTCCCCATTGACGGGGAGATAAGAACTGATGAAAGTTGTTAAGCACCCTACTTCTCCTGTTAAAAAACGAACTAAGTTCTTTATAATTTACTTAAATTATCACCAAGTCTTAATTATCAAAGACTTTGTTTACAACTTAATATTACTATTGTCCAAAAAAGAAAACTGTCAAAAACTAGATTTTTTATTTAATTTAGCTCAACAACCTTAGATTACCACCACTTAGAGTCTTTACTCTTTATTCAATAGATTCATGCCATTGGGTGAAGCCTTTATTATTTCTGGTCAATTTCTGCGTAGGTGTAGCCCGCCGTAGGCATCGCTCCCTTGTTGCTTTCATAAAAAAGGATTGCCCTTTAGCTAAGTACTGAGTTTTGATGATAACTTTTTTACTCGATTATGAGCAATAGTTCTACAGTCAAAGCAACTCTGATACTTACAGCTAGTTCCGTAGAGCGAGGAAGACTGCGCCTAGACGTGAAAGTGCGTCAGATTGAAAAAGGGTTGCAATGGTGTAAATATCGTGACCAAATTAAATCGCAATTTTGATAGGTTGTGGGGGTTTGGATAAAATCATTTCTCTGCCCAAGAACGATCAGTTTGGATTTCCATCTGTGGGGAAATGGGTGATAATTAACTGTGGTGCAGGTTAATTATATTTACCCTATTCTATGACTGAAGATTTACTCAAGTCGTTTCAACAAGCTTATCGTAATTTGGAACTGTTACCCTTAATTGAAGAGAATGATTTACGACGGTTTCGGGTAGAGTATGGTGAAGATACTATTGATGAATTGATCCAGTTGATTGAAGATAGTCCCAATTTAGATGGTAAGGTTGTTTTCACCGGACATCGGGGATGTGGTAAGTCTACTTTGCTGGCGGAATTTAGCCGGAGAATAGGAAATAAATATTTTGTTGTTTTATTTTCTATTGCTGACACTATAGAAATGTCGGACGTAAATCATATTAATGTCCTGTTTTCTATTGCTGTTAATTTAATGTTGGAAGCAGAGGCGCGTCAAATTGATATTCCTACTTCTACTAAAAATGCGATTGATAAATGGTTTGCTACCCGCGTCCGCACGGAAGAAACCAATGTGGAAAGTGAAGCTTCTAAAGATTTTAATATATTGAAATTATTTAGTGTAAAATTAAAAGTTGACTCAAAAATTCGTTATGAGCTCAAACAAGAATTTGAGCGCAAAATTTCTGAGTTAGTCGCTCAATTAAATATTATCGCCGCAGCAATTCAAGCGGTTACAAAACAACAAATATTAGTAATTCTTGATGATTTAGATAAACTTGATTTAGCAGTAGTCAATAATCTATTTAAAGATAATATCAAAGCTCTTTGTTTACCTGGATTCAGGATTATTTATACTATCCCTATTGCGGCTTTGCGAGAAAAAGACCTCAAACCAACTATTGAAAATGAAACTAACGATCAAGTTGTGGCAATGCCTGTTTTAAAATTATTTAAAAAAGGAGAGAGTCATTTAGCAAATGCTATACCATTTCCAAAAACTTTGAATATTCTTTGTGAAATATTGACTAAACGAATCTCAAATAATTTACTTGAATCATCAACAGCAGAAAAAATAGTTTTAAATAGTGGTGGCGTGTTGCGGGAATTAATTCGCGTTTCTAATGAATGTTGTCGGATTTGTCTGCGGTTAATTCGCCGGAAGCCAGAAGATAAAGTAATAATTAATGATGAAATTTTAGACCAAGCAATTAATAATATCCGCAATGATTTTGCTATGCCTTTAGGTAGGGTAGATTATCAAATCTTGCAAACAACTTATCAAAATTTTAAGCCAGAAGACCCGAAACAACAAGAATTTCTCGATTTATTACACGGGCTTTATGTGCTTGAATATCGCAACCGTCAAAATTGGTATGATGTTCATCCTATTGTTGTTGAATTATTGCGTGAGGAGGGTTTAATTGATGACAGCGAATAATCAGAGTAAAAATATTAACCCCGATCAAAAAAATCAAGATGCTTTTGATGATTTAATTGTCTCCATTGAAGCCGGAAAAGGTAAATTTAATTTACTCATTGGTGTTTGTGATAATGCTGATTTTCAAAATCAAATAATTGACCGCTATGAAACAGAATTAAAACCTCATTTTTGTAATTATAGTGTTACATTAGACGAAAAAGAACCTAATTTAAAAGCCGCTATTCAACAACTCTTAGAAAATGAAGAATGTCTACAACAGTATCAACCAGCAGTGATAACTGTCACGGGTGCAGAAAAGTTGCTTTTTCTCAGGCTGGGTGAAGAACAATCAGCACAAGAAAAGTTCTTTGGTTATTTGCAGTGGACAAGGGAAGCTTTGGGGAAATTTCCCTTTGCGATTGTCCTGTGGGTGACGCATCAATTGATGATTAATTTAATCAAAAAAGCGCCGGATTTTTGGAGTTGGCGTAATGGAGTATTTCGGTTTGTTTCCCATGCTAAAAATGTGATTTCTGCGAGAGAACTTGAGGCGATGCGTTTTGCATTAAAAAGTACGGAATTAGAAAACTTTAATAGTGATAATGACTATTTTTTACCCATTGAAGATTTACAAAGATTAATTCAGCAAATAGAACAGCAAAGCGAAATTAAAGACGCAAAATTAGCAAGTTTGTATATTACATTGGCGAATATTTACAAACAGAGATTAGATAGAGGTGAAGCCCAGGACTATCAACAAGAATTAGATTTAGCGATTAAGTATATTTATAAAGCGCTGGAATTGCAAAAAGAATTAGGGTTAGAGGAAGATGTCGCCACTAGCCTCAATAACCTAGCGT
>NZ_CAXTNE010000289.1:7430-9315 GCF_964245445.1 uncultured Nostoc sp. | reverse complement strand
CCCCTGCCCCCTGCCTCCTGCCCCCAGCAAGAACTGCGCTCTAAATGATAAGTCTAACTCTTGCTAAGGGAGATGTTTTGTAGAGAGGGGAGGGAGACGGCGTTTATACCGTCCTTGCAGGTTCTTGGTGAGCAAGACACAGGCAAATATCGCAGTTGAAAGTAGCACCACACTGGCTCCAGAGGCAATATCGAGGTAGTAGCTGAGGTAGATACCTACAAAGGAAATCGCAGTTCCTAAAATCCCGGAAATAATCATCAGATAGCCAAAGCGATCGCTCATTAATCGCGCAATTGATGCTGGAATCACTACTGCTGAAATAATTAGAGTCACCCCCAATACATTCAGTGTCGCCACTAGTAAAGTCGCTAACATCAAAGCAAATAAAGTATCCATTGCAAAAACGGGTACACCATGAACCTGAGCAACTTCCCGGTCAAAACACCAAAATAGCAACGGGCGATAAAACAAGAAAACGAGGCTGAGTAAGACAATCGTTACACCAGTCACCACCCACAAATCATTAGGGGAAACCCCCAACACATTACCAAACAAAGCAGCTTCAAAGTTTTGGCTAAATTTGCGATAGCTACTGATTACAGCTACTCCTAAAGCAAAGCTAGCAGTCGTCACAATCCCAATAGCTGCATCCGAGTAAATTTTCCGTCCAGTCAAATATTGAATCAACAGAGCAGCAGCAAAACCCCAAATTCCAGAGCCAATGTAGAAATTCAAGCCTAGTACATAACTCAGCACGGCTCCCCCTAAAATCGCATGAGATAAACCGTGGGCAATGTAACTCATTCTGCGAGTTGTAATATAAACTCCCATAATGCCGCATAATAGCCCCGCCATCATGCCTACTAGAATCGCACGGCTAAAAAATTCGTAGCGGAAGGGTGCTAGTAAAAGATCCATATATAGTATTTAGATTAAGCAGATTTCGACGAGTTGGAGGGGCGCAGTATTTGGGGCAAGTTATCTTGCATTTGATGGCGTAGAGAAGTACCGCCGCTAGCAATCAAAATTCGGTCTTGTTGGTAGAAAACTACCATTTCCCCACCAAAAGTCTGCTCAAGATTTGCGGGAGTGAAGACATCAATAGGTTGACCTTGACAAATTAAACCGTGGTTGAAACACACTACCCAAGGTAAATGAGTCGCCACCGAATTGAGATCATGGGTAGAGAGAATAATTGTCAAGCCCTGTTGATTCAAATCAGCCAATAGATGCAATAGTTCGTGTTGAACGTGCAAGTCTGAACTGCTGGTGGGTTCATCTAGAAGAACAATTTCCGGCTCTCCTACTAAAGCACGGGCAATAAAAACCCTTTGCTGTTGTCCACCAGATAGATTACCAATGGGTTGATGGGCAACATGGGCAACTCCAACGCGCTCTAGGAGTTCCCTGGCAACTTGGCGATCGCGCCGTGAAGACCAAGGCAACATCTTTTGCTTTTGGTAACGTCCCATCATCACCACTTCCAATGCCGTGACTGGAAAAGTCCAATCCACCGTTTCCACCTGCGGCACATAACCCACCAAAGGCGGTGCTATTCCTGGCTTTAAGCGCCTTCCTCG
Organism: uncultured Nostoc sp.; assembly: GCF_964245445.1. Classification (GTDB taxonomy): domain Bacteria; phylum Cyanobacteriota; class Cyanobacteriia; order Cyanobacteriales; family Nostocaceae; genus Nostoc. The sequence continues at coordinate 7,735 of NZ_CAXTNE010000289.1, read as the reverse complement.
AAACCAAATCTCTCCAGTCCAAGGACGAACCAGCCCTAAAATAGCTCTGATTAAAGTGCTTTTACCACTACCAGAAGGCCCCACCAAACCAGTAAGTTGACCTGGATAAAGGGTCAGATTAAGATCGGTAAACACTGCCTGAGTTTGATAACCACAGGTTAAATTTCTAACTTCAAGTATTGGTTGCATATACAGCAGATTTCAGTTGGTGAGGTACATAAACTAAGTACATTGCGTAAAAACGTAGTGTTTTTAATAATGCAAGGAGATGCATTGGCATTGCAAGGGGACGCATTGGCATTGCA
>NZ_CAXTNE010000289.1:0-7330 GCF_964245445.1 uncultured Nostoc sp. | reverse complement strand
GCATTGGCATTGCAAGGGGACGCATTGGCATTGCAGGGTATTGCCAAATTTAATTTCCTACAAATTAATAAAATACTGTACTAAGTCTCTTGCACTAGATATCAAGCGTGTTTTATTCCTGAGTTCTGCTGTATTTATTTTGTTGATCCTACTTGGTTGCTGTTGGGCCAACAACATTTGCAGTGTTCAAGTTCTTCACCAAATCAGGGTTTCCTCCCAAATTAGAGGCGATAGTCCGCATATTGTTAGCCATCATGCCAATATAGGTATGCTCAGGATTAGTATTTTCCATTGCATTAGCTGAACCTTTGCCTGGTAACTCATCATCAGCAGTATTGGCTGTTTTTACCTTCGCTTCGCGGGCAATTTGTTCTTCTACTTTGCTGGGGTAAACCTCAGAACCAAAAATGGCTGGAACGTCTATTTTCCGAATTTGGTCAATTAGCTTTGCGACATCTTGAGCGGATGGTTCCTTAAAATCTGAAGGTTGAATAGCACCAATTACTTGAAAACCATACTCTCTAGCCCAATACGCCCAAGAATCGTGGTAGGTCAACAGTTTACGGTTTTTGGCGGGAATACTGGCGACGATTTCCCGCGTTGCTTTGTCTAGAGCATCCAGACGTTGTAAATAATTTTTGAGATTAGTCGCGTAATAGTCTTTGCCAGCAGGATCTAAGGTGGTTAACTGTTGGGCGGCTAGTTTGGCGTAAGCTTCAGCATACTTGGGGTTTACCCATAGATGAGGATTGGGATCGCCCTTTTCTTTAGGAAAGCTGAAGTCGAAAAGCCATTGGTCTTGGGTAATAGTTTTACTGCCTAGTTCAAAGATTTTAGTTTCTTTGGGTTTTGAGGCTTTAGCTAGTTTTTCTGTCGGGGATTCTAAATGTAACCCATTGGCGATGATCAGATTAGCTTTGGATAGTATATCGGCATCGCTGGGACGAGGCTCAAAGGTATGAGAATCGGTTCCTTCTGGAATAATGCCCTTAACTTCTAAGCGATCGCCTGCAATGTTACTTACAATATTCGTTAAAGGAGCAACTGTCGTTACAACTAAAAGCTTATTCTGTGTCTTTTGCTCTCCTGCTTGAACCGGAGTGCTGGTTACTTCGGGATTAGAAGACACCGTTTTATCCTGAGGGGGACTGCAAGCTACTACCATGAAGCTCAGTATAAATAGCAATCCAAGGAGGGTCTTCATTAGATTCAAGCCTTCTAAATTAAAGAATCAACCTTTGATTAGACCTTTTCCCATTATTAAAATGCAATGCCCCCTCAGGGTATTTTCGGTTGATTTTTAGATTTTTTTACCTTATATCCCACTTAAGGGATATTGTGGAAGTTGGGGAGTATAGCAATTATCAGCATAGCTGAATGATAAATTGTTCTTTGCATCTTTGCGCCTACCCTACGGATTGCCTTGAGGCGTTATAGAAGAGTAGTTGCTGCGCGTCGATACGTGAATTCATATTCAGATTTAAATTGCTAATGCTCGTTTTTCTAATGGTAGTTCAAAGCGATCGCCTGGTTTTGGCTCAAGTACCCGCGTCGAAAGATTGTTCTTCTCTACTAACGAACGAAATTCCTCAGCAGTTCCTTTAGTCTGAATCAATTTCATCAGCAATCCCTCAAACGCCACATCACCACCAGCCGCAGTAGGTAATATTACTTGAGGTTGTAACGACTTTACTACTTCTAAAGCACTATTTTGTCCTTTAATAATCGACCCAAGCAAAGGCAATGTCATGTCAATAAACGGTGTAATCACTACATCTATAGGTGCAGCTTGCTTAAGTTCTGGGGAATGATACCCGTGAGGCTCGTAGTATACAGTTAAACCACTCTCCAATTCTTTGAGGAGATAACTATTTTCTACCAGAGTGGGGCCAATTGGAGAGCCTGGAAAAGCCTTAATTTCAACTTGATTATTTAAAGTGAAAGTTTCACCATGAGCCAATACTGTTACCTGGGTGTAACCTAACTGCTGTACAACCTTGGCAGCATTAGGAGAAGCCACAACCTCGATGCTGTGATCAAGTAATTTAAGCGTTGGTGGATGAGCGTGGTCTTCTAAACCTTGAGACAGCAGGATCAGATCAATGTTATCTGGTATTGGACGCTCTTGCGATCGCGAGCCTTTAAATAACCAATCCAAGTTGCTGAAAATTAACGAACCTACCAGCCAAGGGTCAATTAGTATTCGTTTTCCGCCGATTTCCAGCAGCCAAGAGTTGCTGTCTAACCAAGTTAAAAACATAAATTTTGTGAAGATAACGCCTACCTTCATTATCAATCGTGTCAGCTTTCTTAGTAAGCACTGTTGATCGCAAACCTGCTCATGGTTTAATCAACTGCTTGCTGTTTTGGCGCACACAGATGGTTAACATTCAACGAGCGGTGTAGCCTCCGTCCATCAAGTAGAAGCTGCCCGTAACGAAAGATGCTCTGTTTGACAGCAAGAACGCCACCACATCCGCAACTTCTTCAGTGCGTGCGAGGCGACCCATCGGATGCGAGGCTGCCATCTGTGATCGCACTTCCTCCGGTACTTTGTGCATATTCGGTGTGTCTACATAACCCGGGCCGATAGCGTTGATTCGCAAGCCTTTGTCTGCATATTCCAACGCCGCCGCCCGCGTCAGCCCAATAATTCCGTGTTTCGCGGCGGTATATGGACTGATGCCGGCGACACCGACCACGCCATTTGCTGACGACATATTGACGATTGCACCGCCGCCGCTGCGGATGATTGTTGGAATTTCATACTTCAACCCAAAAAATACACTGCTCAAATCGGTGGCAATCACATCATTCCACCAGTCGATTTCGTAATCCGCAGTGGTAACATTGTGCGGACCAGTAATGCCAGCGTTATTGACAGCCAGATGCAGTCCGCCAAAGCGACTCACTGTTTGGTTAACCATTTCTTCGACTGCCTGATGATTGCGGACATCGGTTTCGATAACGTGCGCCCGATCACCGGAAGCATCCAAACGTTCAGCAACGAGGTGTGCGCCGTCTACATCAATGTCGGCAATCACGACTTTTGCTCCCATTTGAAATAACTTGACTGCGATCGCTTCTCCCAATCCAGTCGCCGCTCCGGTAACGACAGCAATTTTATCTGCAAACTCAGAAACTAAGTTCACTTCCTTGTTTGAATCCGCCGCCTGTTTGTTTTCGATTGTTTCTGCCATCATTTCGTTCATGTTAAATTCATAAAGTAGTTTGTAGGCGTTGCTCATAAATCCTTCAAGCTTTAGCGTGTACTAGTCTCTTCCGCTAATGACTGAGTAAGCAAAACTAAACAAGATACGTGAAAGCAGAGCTAAACTTTTACTTTTCCCAACCTCGATCTCAAACCGATTGCACTCTATTCCTTGCAACGTTTCAGAAGCAACTTGGTTAGGCATCATATAAAAATAAGTTGTACAAAATTTATCTGGCATAGCTTACTAAATCTAGCTTTCACATAAAAATTGTTCAGGTTATTTTTACACAAATCCTTAGGTGCAATCTTTGAATCAGCACTTTTGCTCAATGCTGTATCAAGCATTGGAGAAATTACTTCAAAAACTTGAAATCGTAAATATATAGTGCAAAGCCAATTTCTCTAGCTCCACCCGTAATGAGAATTTCGTTTCCTGAGATTTTCATCGAGTTTTGTGGTGATTTAACTCCAATGATCGCCCAAAGGTTAATCTGCATTAGTATCAAATCAGCACAGTAAAAAGTAACAAGAATAATCTTTGAGTAAATTGCTCAAAAAGACTCAAAGTCAACGCCCTACTCTTTGACCACCTTGACATCTCTAATGCTAGTAATGGTGCGGATAGTTTTCTACTGTCTTTGGAAGGAGGTTTTGTACTAATTTAGACTGATTAGGAATAGCGATCGCGTTGTAAATGGAGGAGTTTAAGCGTTTTGAAAAAGGCGATCGCCCAAAGTAATGAATGTAAAGTATTTGGTGATTTAGTCTAACTCTTTGCGCTCAGAGAACACTAGTATATTTGAAGAAAGACTTTATTAATCTTAATAATGACTATAACTACACAACAGCTTCCAACCCAAGACGCCTTTGAAAAATTCATTTGGACTTGGCAGGGCTACAAAATCCAATACACTGTCATGGGTACAGGACGCCCTCTGGTACTGGTTCACGGCTTCGGTGCTTCCATTGGACACTGGCGCAAAAATATCCCAGTTTTAGCTAATGCTGGCTACCAGGTATTTGCTATAGACCTTTTAGGTTTTGGCGGTTCTGATAAAGCGCCGATTGATTACACTGTGGAAGTTTGGGTGGAACTGCTAAAAGATTTCTGCACAGCACACATACACGAACCTGCTGTATTTATTGGCAACTCCATCGGCGCACTTTTGAGCTTAATTGTACTGGTAGAACATCCAGAAATTGCTGCTGGTGGTATTTTAATTAACTCTGCGGGTGGTTTGAGTCATCGTCCCAACGAATTGAACCCGCCACTACGGATTGTCATGGCAACTTTTAATCGGTTTGTGCGATCGCCAATTACAGGTAAATTTGTCTATAACCGCATCCGTCAAAAAGCCCAAATTCGCCGCACCCTCTACCAAGTTTACCGGAACCGTGAAGCTGTCACCGATGAATTAGTCGATTTACTTTATACTCCCTCTTGCGACCCAGGAGCGCAACAAGTTTTCGCCTCCATTCTCACCGCTCCTCCTGGGCCAAGCCCAGAGGAACTTTTGCCCAAAGTAGAACGTCCTTTATTAGTAATTTGGGGTGCTGACGATCCTTGGACACCAATTACCGGGGCAAAGATTTACGAAGAGGCGCGTGAGAATGGCAAAGAGATCAAAATTGTTCCCATTCCCAATGCTGGCCATTGTCCCCACGATGAAGTTCCAGATGTTGTTAATGCCCAGATTATCGATTGGCTAGCGCAAAGTTAAGAATTTAGCGCCAAGACGCAAATGCAAAGACACTTTCTACCGATGCGTCTTGTGCCATACACGATAAAAATGGGGCTAACAATCTGGGTGAGTGGATCTTAATCTTTATAATTGCACCTTGACAGAATCAAACTCGTATGTTTTGCAATGGAGCTTGATGTGCGTAATGGACATAAAGGGGTAATTCCCTTAAATCACCATCCAGATTTTTCCAAACAAGGCTATCAAGTTATCAGCGAACTAGGACGCAACCGAGAAGGGGGACGCATTACTTACTTAGCTAATGTCCTCAACTCTAAGCAACAGGTGGTGATTAAAGAATTTTGTTTTGCTCGTGCGGATGCTGATTTATCAGGTGTGAAAACATATCAGCGCGAAATCGAAATTTTACAGCAACTCAATCATTCTCGCATCCCTCGCTATGTAGATTCTTTTGAAATCCCAGGGGCTTTTTATCTGGTTCAGGAATATAAAAAGGCCCCATCTTTAGACTTAACGACCAGCTTTAATCCAGAAGAAATAAAACAAATTGCTTTGTCAATTTTAGAGATTTTGGTTTATCTACAAAAGCAAATTCCGCCAATTATTCATCGTGATATTAAGCCAGAGAATATTTTGGTTGATGAGCAACTCAATGCTTATCTGGTTGATTTTGGTTTGGCTAGGATACAGGGTGCAAAAGTAGCTCTGAGTAGCTTTGTAGCAGGAACTCCAGGTTTTATGCCACCAGAGGAACAGTTTGGTCATTCCCTAACTGAGGCATCAGATTTATATAGTTTAGGAGCAACACTGATTTGCTTACTTACTAATACTCGTTCTGTTGAGATTGGAAAATTAATTGATGATAACTATCGCTTTAACTTTCAGCAATTAGTTCCTCAAATTAATCCGCGTTTTCGGTCGTGGTTGAAGAAAATGGTGGAACGCAAACGGAAACGTCGTTATGCTAATGCGGCTGTTGCTTTGGAAGCACTTAGACCAATTCAGGTTGTTGGTACTGCTACCAGGATAGATACTTTAATCAGGACAATAATACTTAGAAAACGACCTACTTTGTTGGGACTAGCTACTGTTATTACACTGGCTGCAATGGGGGCAACTTTAATTAGTTGTCAGCCTGGTAATACGGTTAGGCAATTACTAGAAGCTACAGAATGCCAAAGTTTTGATTTAAATGCAAGTTGCCAAGAAAAAACCAAAGATTAAGATTAATTAGTTCGCATCTGGCTAAGGATTACAACGGTTTCCAATTGATTAGACCTCTTGCAAAAGTCCCAGATGCGTGGGACAAATAAGTTTTTTCACGCTCATTTCTCTGTTTTGAAATGTTCTACGTGTATTGTAAATCAAATTACCAGATTAAGAAATTTAGTCAAAATATTCCCCGCGCCACAAACAATAGAAGACTTAGAAAACTTCCCAGAGTTACATCAACAGCACCTTGAGCAACGACGCAACCAAGCTTAAACCTGAGTAATCAACACCACGCCACCTACCAATAAGCCGAATTCCCTACAGCGATCGTCGTGGGGTTTTGTCATTTTTGGGCTTATATCCGTATAGAATCACTAGTTTGTATTAGCTTTTAACATTTTATCTAAGTGAAAAATTTGTGTCGCCCGTATCGGTTACAGGGTATAGCTTTCAGCCGATTGAATGTGAAAAAATGAATTTGTCATTTTGTGTTTTTCAAAATTTAAAGTTGGCAGCGGTTAGACGCGATCAATAAAACTTTGGATATGGTCGAAAATGCACTAACAATAACTCTTGCATAAATATTTTGTGGTATGATTAGGGGTTATTCTAATTTCAGTTTTTGATAAGAGTTTATAAATTGTTTCGAGCAAGTATTATCAGGCGATCGCTAACTAAAAAAATGGCAGCAAACGTTGTTTCAGTTATTGGTTAATTACTGAGATTCTTTGATAAATTTGATTTTTGAATTGATTTATATAGCTAATTCGTAATTATAAATTACCGCAATTAAATTAGACCTTAAAGCAAAACGTCGGTGACGGTTTCGATATCTATTAGACAAAATTTTAAATATCTCCTATTTTCACTGTTAATCAAAGTCCTGCTCGCAATTTGTCCAACCCTTCATCATACCACAAAACACTTTTGCAAGAGTTCTATTGACTACTACCGCAAAGCAGAAGTCAAAAGTCAAAAGTTTTGTATATCAAGGCTTTTGCTTGTTTAAAAGGGTAGCTTGATTTATGCCCCGCTCTACTACACACGTAGAGGTACAATATATTGTGCTCCTACGTGTGTATTCCATGCTTGTGAAAATTGCTGTCATTTTCATGAGTATCAAAGATTCAGAGACTTCCAAATAAAAAAATACTCTTAGAGGATGTTTGAAAAGTCATGATTGATGTATCAAATATTTTTT
>NZ_CAXTNE010000288.1:0-9452 GCF_964245445.1 uncultured Nostoc sp. | reverse complement strand
TGAAGTTGAGAAGTCCATTTCATCATTTTTTAAATCTTATTTAGCGACAAGTCTACTCAAATGATTTCTCTAGCGGTAGTAATACCAATTGGAAAAAAGAAAGCGACAAATAAACCATTTGTAGAGACGCGATTCATCGCGTCTTTACCCAAGGATATGTTGCAGTCATGAATTGAATTGGTATAATACCAATTGGAAAAAGAAAGTTACAGATTCAAAGCCGGAAACTCAAATTCAACCCGAATTACGAATTATGTAGCTTGCTTATCGCATTTGGCGAGTATTACGAATTCAGCATTATCAGTTGTTGTAATCCACTGAAGGTTGCTCATACCTAAAGAGTGGTTGCAGCAGGATTTAATAAATTTACGCAAAATTTTCCTTGAACCACACAACCAACCATTGCAATCCGCTCTAAACAGTCGCTACAACTTCCCCGATTTTGCTGATATCGTAACCGCCAAGAATTTCAAATTGGGAATGAACCATCCGATGTCCTAAAGTACTGAGTAACCGCTGTACAGGTGCTTCTTCCAAATATTCCTTGAGAATCACCAAATCATATCGTGACCGATTTAAAGGAATAAATCCCAGTCCAAAAGCGGTAGCTACAGATCCCGTACTCATACCAGCATCGGCAATTCCTTCTACTACAGCTTGGGCAACATCTTGGTGATTTTTGAGTATATTGTTAAAGCCCTGAACAGTGTCGAACGGTATTTGCTCTTTTTGGAGTGTTTGTTCCAAAAGCATTCGACTACCGGAACCTATTTCGCGGTTGACAATAGTCGCTCCCCCAGCCACTAAGTCAGTAACTGTTCTAATTCCCATTGGGTTCCCTGACTTCAATAAAAGTCCCTCCTCCCAGACACCAAGGGTAATCAGAACTGCTTCCCTGCCAGCCAGAACATCTCGAACAAAGGGAGTATTATACTCACCAGTCTCAGGATCGTACAAATGCATCCCAGCGATGTGCGTTTCACCTCTGCACAGACTGTGCAATGCAGCCATGCTATTGGCGAAGTTATATTGGACTCGCAATTGGGGATGCCAGCGTTCAGTGGCTCTTGCCCATAATGAAATCACAGGGGCACAACCAGCAATCACAACGGTGTTGTGAAGTGTGTCAAGATTATCGTCTAAAAGACGGACTCGAACTTTATTTGTACCTGTGCAAGTCTCACCCTCACTCTTCGGGTTCAGCAGTTTGCTTATGCCGGGGAATCCTTTCGGCAGTTCCTCCTGTGGGGAACCCCCAGACGCTCGATGACTCGCTAACGCTGCGCTATCGCCCTTGGCGTCTCCCCTTGGGAGAAGATCGGACTGCCTCACCACCGCAACTGCTTCACCATCAGCCGGAATCATATCTTGGCGAAAAGCATCCTTACCAATCAAGGGATAAGCTATCAATTGTTCTCCTACACGAGCCATGCTAACTCGCAGTTGCTGACCATTAAGAACAGGTTTGGCAAGAACAGCTTCAATTTCAGGTAAATCTCGCTCTAACCAGAATAGATCCTCAACTTGACAGCCAAGCGCTTTGGCCAAGCGAAGTGTTATGGCTACTGAGGGAGCGTATTGCCCCGATTCTACACCACTAATAGTCTGACGAGTCACATTAGCGATGTTAGCCAAATCTTGTTGGCTTATGCCTAAACGAGTTCTAATGGACTTCAAGTTATTACGGAGGTCACTATCCCGCTTCATTGGCTTTGTCTCTTGGTTTCAAAAAGCCGTAGCGGATTTAAACATCGCATCTGCCAAGGCGAAAGTCTGGTCTTTGAGTTTATATCATTTCTCTTTGACGACATGACTGTGCTTTCGCTGTCTTAATTCCCCATACTAAAAGACTATCACATTAATTGCAAATTTGCTTGCCAAGCGCAAATTATTTTTGCGGGTGGTTGCTTTTTACCTGCTACTTTGGCTCAAAAGCCCCAAATTTCAATAAACAGAGCATTTGTTCAGTACAAAATACCTACCAATTAAGTTGGTATAAGTAGCATTTCATACAGTTTTAGAAATTTCTTTGGGCTTTGATGTTTGATAGGCAACTAATACAAGCCGTAGAAAACATACCAACCAATTTCGCTCTTTTTTGTCAGATATTTTTTACCCCTAAATATGATGTTTACACATTTCAATGCTAACTTCACGCACATCGATGAAATAGTTCCTAATATCAGTACCTCTGCCAATTTACGAGGGTTCAATTTGCTTGATATTTGTCAATTCTAAAGATTTTGTAACTTCCGAAGAAAAATCTGATAATGATTTGCTTAAATCTAAAGTTGCATATATATTTTTTTCCATTAAGGTAGATAATCTCTATCTCAAAACTATTGCTACTTAAAAATCCTACCTTTTTTATTGTCAAAAATAGAAATTGAAAACTCATTGTGGCTCAAATTATACTTTCGCAGTACAAACATTACTTAGCTAGTATAAATATATTTTAGTTACTGAGGGAAGGATTTAGCGATCGCCCCTAATTCCTAACAGTCTTCCTGCTTGCCCATCACACGTTGCAAAATCTGTTCTACTGTTTGAGCAAACACAACATTTCCCCTTGCTCTAGGACGCGGAAGGGGAATTGGACAATCCATCATTATCTCACCGTTTTCAATCAATACAACTCGGTCTGCTAAAACCACGGCTTCTTCGACATCGTGGGTAACTAGCAGTGCAGTAAATTTTTCTTCCGGCCATAAACTCTCTATTAATTGCTGCATTTCAATACGAGTCAAAGCATCTAAAGCGCCGAGGGGTTCATCTAGAAGCAATAAAGCAGGTTTACTTGCCAATGCTCTTGCTAGCGCCACCCGCTGGCGTTGTCCGCTAGAAAGTATAGTAGTCCAGTCACCAGCGCGATCGCAAAGTCCTACAGAATTGAGAACTTTTAAAGCAGTTTGCCGCACATATACTTTAGAGCCATGCGAGCCAAGCTCCACATTTGCCAGTACTTGTTGCCAAGGTAAAAGACGTGCATCCTGAAACATCATCCGCACCCTTGGGTTGAGCTTCAGCGATGGTTTGCCGTCCAAAAATACAACGCCGACACTCGGCACGTCCAGTCCGGCAATTAGGCGTAATATCGTACTCTTGCCACAACCACTGCGACCTACAATTGCTACAAATTCTCCTGGTTTTACCTCTAAATTTATGCCCCTCAATACAGCTAAAGTCCCAAAAGACTTTTTCACTTCTTTGAGTTTTAAATGCATTCCACGACGTTCAAATTCCATGTAATTAAACTTTCGGAATTGTCATAGTTGATGCTTAAGTTTTATGTAATTGGGATGCCATTGCAAACAATAACTTTCTAACCACCTGGCTACAACATCTGCTAGTTTACCTAATAAGGCATAAAGCAAGATGCTCAAAATTACTACATCAGTTTGCATAAATTTTCTGGCATTCATTGCCATATAACCAATCCCAGAATCAGCAGAAAGAGTTTCCGCTACAATCAGCGTCAGCCACATAATTCCTAAAGAATAGCGTACACCGACTAAGATTGAAGGCATCGCTCCAGGAAAAATAATCCGCCAAAACAAATCCCAAATATTTAATCCATAAAGGAGTCCCATTTAAATTAATCCTATATCTACGTTTTTAATTCCATAAAACGTATTCAAATAAAGAGGAAACATGACACCCAATGACACGAGAAATAGCCTGGCGAAGTCTCCAATACCAAACCATAAAATTACCAGAGGAATCAAAGCTAAATTAGGAATGTTACGGAGCATTTGAATGGAAGTATCCAACAATTTTTCGGCAATTGGAAAAATGCCATTAAGCAACCCTAAAGAAAATCCAATACTGCCGCCGACAAAGAAACCCGTTATTGCTCGTGCGGCACTAATACCGATGTTAATAAATAATTCCCCGCTTTTAGCCAGTCGGAATGCTGCACCTACTACATCTATTGGAGCAGGCAAAATTCTAGTAGGAATCAAGCCATAAAAAGAGAACAATTGCCACAAGAAAACTATTAACAAGGGTATGCACCAAGGCATTAGCAATTGGATATAGTAATTGGGAAATTTTTCTTTTCTCATAATACAGTTCTGCCAACTATAAATTCAGAAATTTCAACTTAAACTTTAACCATTAAGTTTAATAAATGCATCTTTTACTTGAATCTGTTTTGAAATTAGTCCAAGTTGGAAAAATGTGTCACAGACTTGTTGTTGTTCTACGATAATCTGCCGATCAATAGGCACTATCTTAAACTGTTGTCGCCGTGTTGCTACCTCTAAAGGAGCAACTGGGAGTTTGATTGTAGAAGAGAAAAGTTGAGCAACTTCACGAGGACTTTTGGTTGCCCAATCTCCAAACGAGCGTAATTCTTCTAAAATCGCCGCTAAGATGTCAGGGTGTTCGCGGGCATATGTGGGAGAAGCAATATAGAAAACGCGATTTGATGTAAAACCAGTGCCATCAAACAGGATACGTACCTTCTCTTTGGCTTGCAAAATAGCAAAGAATGGATCAAAAATTCCCACAGCATCAACAAATTTTGATTGAAAAACTTCTATCGCTTCTGCTGCCGATTTGACGTATACCGATTGAATATCATCAGGTCGCAGTCCTTTAGATTCCAGTGCTTTGACTAATAGGTAGTGTAAATTCCAGCCCTTGCCATATGCAACTTTCTTACCCTTAAGGTCAGAAATGTTTTGGATGGGAGAGTTTTGAGGTACTACAACAGCCAAAGCTAATGGTCTAGCTACTTCAGCACCAAAAATCACTAAGGGTACACCAGCTGCCATTGGAGATACCAGGGTGGCATCAGAGGCAGGCCCGACATCAATTAATCCTGCATTCAGGGCTTCCATACGTTGAGGCCCAGCCGCAAATAATTTCCACTCGACGGAGACATTTAATCGTGCTAAACGCTTCTCTAAACTACCTTTCATTTGAATTAGATTTACGAGTCCACCGCGAGCATAGCCAAATCTTACAACTCTGGGCTTTTGACTGTCAGAGTTTTGCTCTCTAAAGACTGTTTTGTTTTTTTGACGACAACTGCCTAAAGTGACAACTGGCAATAGCCCAGCCGTTGCTAGCAGCAATGAGCGCCTAGTAACTTTTGTTTGTCCTCTTCTATACCTATCCATAAAATGACAACTTCTCTGCTCAAAACTGCCAGTCTAATGTCACCACTGCATTAAACGGATCGCCTCGAAAAATCGATAAGCTACTTCCGCCAATGTCAACATAATCGATATTAAATAAGTTCTTGAAATTTACTCCCAGCCGGAATTTATTGTTGCGGTAAAATACTCCTGCATCTGTTCTTAAGTACGATGGCAATTGGAAAGAGTTCAACAAGTCTCCTTGTCGTTCACCAACATACAAAAGTCCTAGACCAAACCCCAACCCTTTTAACTCTCCTTTGGGAATTGTATAAGTTGTCCATAAACTAAAGCCATTTTCAGGTACATTAGGTAATTGGTTACCGATTCTGCTTCTATCGGTATCTTTAGTAATTTCTGCATCCGTGTAAGCGTAAGCAGCAATTATATTCCATCCTAGTAAGATTTCTCCCGCTACATTAAACTCTACACCTCGACTTCGTTGTTCACCGGCTTGAATAGAAAACCGAGGATTAACTGGATCGATAGTCAAAACATTTGACAGAGTAACTTCATACAAGGCAAGATTTGTAGACAATTTGCCATCCAGAAAATCAGTCTTGATTCCAACTTCATACTGAGTCCCGCGCTGAGGTTGAAAGAAACTACCATCAGCAGCTCTAGAGCCGGAAAAAGCTGTAGTACCTGTAACCTGGAGAAAGGAACGATTATAGTTAGCGTAGAGAGAAACTGTTTTACTCGGTTGATAAACAACGCCTACTTGTGGACTAAAAGCTTCGTCAGGTTGAGTAAAAACACTTGAAGCTACATAATCTGTAATGATACTTGTTGAAAGGTCATAACGCCCACCCAAAACCAACTTCAGATTGTCAGTTAAAGCGATCTGATCTTGAACATACAGACCTAAATTATCTAATCTAGTTTTAGCATTAGTTGCTGAGGTAACACGACCCAAAGGCTTACCATAAACTGGCTCATACAAATTAATCGGCTCTGTGGCTCGGAAAATACGCGCAAATGGGCCTTGAACATCTTTATATAAATCAAAGCCCATTAGTAGTTGATGCTGGATGCCACCAGTTTGAAATTTACCAACAACATTTGTGTCTAAAGTAAAAATACTCCAATTAGTAGTTCCCCCATCGATTGCATCAGTGCTTGAAGCATTAACTTGTGTTGTCCGCTCTAAAGTCCGACCATCTGGTCTTAGTCTTGTAGCAGTTGTATTGTATTGTTCTTGTCGCCAAATCCAAGCTTGAAAAGCGTTGCTCAATGACCAATTTTCACTGAAGCTATGCTTAAATCGATAACCAATCCGTGCTGTTCTTCTATTACTGTAATCTGTAGGCTCTATAATCGAACGATCCCTGGAAATTTTGCCATTGGGGTTAGGTAGCACAGTCCCGACAGCAGGCTGACCCCATAGTTCCCGTAACCGTAAATCTGTATAATCTGCCTCAAAGGTCAGGTTCGTATTTTTGCCAATCTGCCAGCTAATAACAGGTGAAACAAAGTAATACTCTTTTCTAAAAAGATCAGTGGAACCGTCTGCATTATAGTAAGAAGCATTGAGGCGATACAAAAGCTTTTTATCATCAGTTAAAGGACCAGAAATATCGATCGCGGGTTGATAAAAATCGAAGCTGCCACCAGCGAATTCAAAAGCGTAATATGGCTCACTTAGAGGCTGTTTGGTGACTATGTTAATTGTGCCACCAGGGTCACCAAAGCCATATAAAACTGAGGCGGGTCCTCTGAGAACTTCAATTCTTTCTATGTTTGTGGTAGGAATGACAATTCCACTAATCGCTTTCGCATCTCTTACACCATTACGCAGGTAATTGTTACTTTGGGTAAAGCCTCGTAAGATAAAAGTCTCTCCAGAACGACCAAAGTTAGTACCTGGTTGTCCACCAACATTTCGGACTGCATCTTGGACACGAAATGATCCTTGGTCTTGCAAAACTTGGCGGGGAACTACCTGAATAGAAGCGGGAATATCCCGTATCGGCGTTTCTGTCCGCGTTCCCACACTTGCATTACTGTCTTGATAACCTGTTTCTGGTGTGCCAATCACTTCTAACTCAATAGGCTGTTGCTGTTCCTCAGTCGGCTTTGGTTTTAACTCTGGCGTAGTCTGTTGTTGCTGTGTCGGTGAAGTTGTTTCCCCAGATGGTGCTGCTTGGGTAGTGGATGTAGTACTTTTTACTACAAACACCAAACCTTTATTACTATCAGATAACTCCACTGTTGGGACACCCGCTTCACCCGTCATCGTCAACCGGATGGTGTTAGCATCTACATTGGTAACAGTTATCTCAGTAATTCCTGCTGCTGGCTTCTCTTGACGAAAACTCTCTCCACTAGTCAAACGCAACTGAGTGTTAGGTATATCTGCAATATAAGAGTTACCCTCAGTTTTTGGAGTTACTTGTAAGCGATCGCTCTTACTGCTAGTCTCTAAAATCACCTCTAAACCTTTATCAGTACTATTGACGTTTACTCCAGTCACTGATGTGAGTTCTGTTTGGTCAGTGGGTGTTGGCGACTGTACTAACTTTTGGGCATCGGTAAGCGGATGCTCTATTTGGTTGAGACTGCGAATCTCTCTAATCGGTGCAACTGACTTTGTGCTCGTTTGTCCAGGTAATAGTTGCTGGTTACTAGCTGGTATTTCTGCTGCTATAATAGGGAGAGCGGCAACACGCAGAGGCTTAATTGTAAACACCACCACGGAAGTAGTTAGCAATAAACTCTGCCAGAAAAAATAGTTTAATCTCTGGGGCTTCATTAAACCTTCCTCACATACACTCGCTCATCTGTCGCTCATCACACACTCTTAGTTAAGGTATAAAAGGTAGTGGAAAACCTACTACCCTTTATCCAAAACCCTATGACAATCTCACCCCAAAATTCTGCTCCTTGAATTGCGGTTGTTGCATCAAGCACGTTATTTAACGTAGTCTGAATATTACCAACTTAGTGAGTAAATTAGCAAATAGATTTCTGATACAAATCTCAAAAATAGCATTCTAAATCTTGCTACTCTGACGGAGGTAACTCATCATTGGGCTGCTCAAATTGAGTATTGAAGCCGTTTTTAATTAAAATCATTTACAAAAGTGAGGTGCGTGTTGACCCAAGTCTTATGTCAGAGTATCTTTACCAACCGCAGGACTAAGTAGCTAATATTGTTGGTAATATCATCGCAATACGATCTACATATCTATCCTGAAGGGCGATGTCTGCGACAAGCCTTTACAGTCTACGCTAACTTTAGAGAATAACCGATTTTCATAAGATACTCTGCTTCACCATTTTGATTAGCTTGAAAATAGGGATTGGGGCTGAGGAGTGGGGACTGGGGAAAGGGAAAAGGGAAAGAGATTTTCATGCCCTAGTTGTGTGATTTATCACATGGGGAACTAGCTTGAAAAATCGGATTTTGGTTATTTCCCTGCCAAGAATCATTAGTTGGATTCAAAAGCGATCGCTGATCGCCTCTGCCCCTGCCAATTATTCTGATAATTTGAGCTATTAGTCGCTTACTTGGTGCGATCGCCTACGGTGGGGCATAGCCCATCGCCTACTCTAACTTGTTGCTTTTTAGGTGATTTTTGAAAAAGAAATTACCAGCAAAAGTGGTCGAATCAAGATATCCCATTTGGGCAAAAGTGGATTTCTCTGCAATCTCGACTCGACTTGCTTCATGGCTTTCTTAGTCAGAGAAATCCCTTTTTGGTAAACAATGTTGCTTAAAGTCAAAATTGGATGTAGCCCTTTCCAAGTCATGCTAGAAGCCCATGAGAGCATAGTTTCAACATCAACAAGCTTGGTTCCATTCCAATGCTGTTCAAGAATGCCCCAGCAGCGCTCTATAGGATTATATTTACTATGGTAGGGAGGGTTGCTGCAACTCCCCGTTCAACTTGGGTGGAAAATGAAATTTACCAATACAACCATCCCTTTGCTTCTCAATTACCGCAAGAACTGGCAACGAAGATGCATTTGATGGCAGCTAGCCCCTTCGCCTTCTATCGAGGGACGGCTCACATCTTTTATCGTGATATGCAAATATTACCAGGTTCAGGATTTGTCAATTCCTCTACCTGTGCCATTTGGTTAGAGGGGGATATGCATCTGCAAAATCTTGGGGGAATGAGGGATAGCAACGATAATGACGTCTTTGATACCACTGACTTTGATGAAGGTTATCTTGGGCCCTACGTTTGGGATTTGCGACGGATGGCAGTCTCGATTCTCTTAGCAGCCGAAGAGAACGGCCTAAGCTCCAGTAATTCTTTAGACTTTCGAGAAGATGAAAAAGCACAGTTAATTCCGGTGGAA